>JAFTUP010000251.1 GCA_017466205.1 Clostridia bacterium | reverse complement strand
AGCATTGTATATCATCAATTTCGCAGGAATTGCATATCATCAAAGCAGAACGCTTTGTATATCATCAAGCCGACAGAAATACACACTTCGTATGATGATATACCAAGCCTGTCGGCTTGGATAAAAAAATAGCGAAGCTTTTGCTTCGCTATTTTTTGTCTCTATGTAACGAAAATCAAACTGTAAATTTCGATGATTTTGTGTTGCTGCATCCTTAAACTCATTCATTTTGATTAATATATTCTTCAATCAGATTCATAATTTCTTCTTTTGAAATGTAAATGTTTTTTTCAAATTCTTTCTTCAAACAACTCACCATTGAAGCAGATTCATCAAATCTAAATTTTTTCAAGAACTCAACAAAACCATCTCCATCACAATTCTTATAATTAAATATTCTTGATATTTGCCAATCACCTTTAACCATAGAAAACATTAGTTTAATTGTATCTAAATCTTCTAGCGAATATTCTTCTTCGGTTAATAGTTTTTCACTTCTATACTCTCCAAACACAAGACCTATATATTCAACTTCGCAATCACTAATTGTTTGAAATTCTTCGTTTGAAATATCAAAATTTAATTTTGTCAATTTGTCACCATACATAAAACAAAGTGCTATTGTGTCTTCTGATACAAATGACAATTTTTCTCCTATTTCTGCAACTGTTATATGTCCTGGCCAATATTCAGCAAAACAGCTTTCCTGACTTCTGCCCTTTTCAGACTGTGAAAACCTCCAATATGTTTTTCCTGATTTTGATAAATCTTGAAGTGTTAATTTTTCTTCCATATTTATATCTCCAAATTACGTTATTTATTCACATTCAATTACATTCCATGTATCAAAAGTATTTTTGCTAATTCCATATGTTTTTTTATGTATAGCCAAACATAATAATTTTCTAGGTCTGCTCATTCCAACATAAACACATTTTCTACTATAATCAGCTGTTTTGGTTGGCTTACCCCCAATGAAGAATGGTAGAACCTTTTTTATATCAGAAGTACCACCTTTTTCGGTTTCTAGATATAGAGTTGCATCATGTGTTTCTCCTTTTACACCATGAACAGTATCAAATTGAATAGTAATGTTGTCCGAAGGAACATACATTGAATTGTGATGCTTAATATCTTTATCACATGAATATATGTCTTCAAGAAAATATTTCGGCAATTCATCCCAAACACTCTTGGCACCATTTGCACTAGGAATCAATGCATTTACCATGTTTTTTATTTCATCATCTACAATATCTTTGGTGTATTCAGATAACTCAAATATTTTCAGAATAGACATCTTATATGTTTCAAAATGGGTGTTGTCCAACTTTTCTTTTATTGAATGAATGGTGTATTTCTTTCCTAAATAGTTAAGTATCTTACATAATAATTTTCGTATATTCAGTTCTGCTAAATAGCCCTTACCTTCTTCTAATGACATTGTGATTGTTTGAATATAATTCCAATAATTATTTTCGCTAGTATGTTTCCCACTAGGATCAAAATCTTCCCAATAATCACTAATTTTTAAGCCTGCTAGACTTTTTTTCTTTACTGCACCAACTACCTTGTATATTCCATCACTTGCTACAAGGTCATTACTCTTAAGAATATCAATGAATGTATTTATGACTTTATTTCTAGTGCCATCGTCAAAAACAATTAAAGTTGGCTTACACGAAGTTAACGACTCTGCAGAAATAATATTTCCTTCTCTTTTTTTCAGGTGATTAATAACATCTGCGATTTGCTGACCATACCGATTAGAAGTCGCAATTGATAACGCCGACTCACTAGGAGTCCAGTCTTCTTGATTTACAACATCAGAGTTATATATAGCTTGGTCCGGATCACCTATATGCAAAACGCATGCCTTTGTCTTATCAAAAATTTTATCTAATGCTCTGCGCTGGACAGCATCACAATCTTGATATTCATCAATAAAAACATATTTAAATCTCCTGCTGAAAAGTTCTACGTATTTATCTGATAATTCAGCAATTGCTTCTTCAGCATATCGATAAGCATCCTTATAACGTATCATACCTTCATTTTTCAGCAAATTTTCAATAGCGAGTATATATTGTGTTGAGGATTTTGTTCCCTTTCCCGCAAGTGGTCTTGCTTGTCGTCCAAGATATAGTGCTTCATCTTTTAAATATAAGCTTTTTACCATATCAAGTATAGTAGGATAAATTTCCTTGTTAAAATTGTTTTTCAAAAGGCCTCGCAACTGAGGATAATCATTTGTTTTATAAATAAGTGAAAGTAAATGAAAAGAAAAAACATCGTCATCAACCACCTGTAATGTAGCAGTTGTTTTTCTTTTCAAATAAGGCTTTACAATATATAAATCTATGAAAGACTGAATGGTGCCAACATAATTAGGATAATTAAGTAATTTGTCTGCACAACTAGATAATCGTGTTTTAATTTCATTCACCGCTACATTAGTGTGCGAAAGAACGCAAACACCTTCTCCATTATCAAGTGGCATCCTATCTGCAAGAATCTTCAACTTAGCTAATAGAACCGTTGTTTTTCCACTACCGGGACAAGCAGATACATCTGTAGATTCCCAACACTTAATAACCGATTTAGCATCGTCAGGAAAATGTGCACTTTCTGGCAAAAGCAGTTTTTCAATTATTTCGATTTCATCATTTTGCACTTGAATAGAATTCATATCCATTCTCCTTATTTAACTTTCTACTCCAACAGCGTGTTTTATGGCAGAAACGATATACCTTAAACTTTCGTCTTCTTCAATTTTTTCTTTGAGGGTACTAATTTTTTCGTTAGATACCTTAAATTGAAACAAATCAATATCAAACAGATTTTCTTTTTTATCATCTTGTGGATCTTCTAAACATTCCCAGCGCAATATTGAAGCCATACATTGAGCTACGATTGCTTTTAAACCACTTTTATCGTCGTTATCTAACATAAGGCTATACATACGTGTTGCTTTTTCATCGGTTGACAATCCAGCCCATTCAGTAGTTTCTTGTGTTACTGCCATGTCTGCTTCTTGAATTTTTTTATTAGTTAAGGAGTATTTATTGCTATTTTTTATCTTTTTACCATAATGTATTGCCTTATGAAATTCGTCTCCCAAACAACTTAATGCTAAACAGTATTCCAAAGTCCATTTAGGTGAAACATAACTTTTAATTGTTCCTATATCATATCTCTCCATCTTTTTCTTAATCGCTTCGGCATATTCTTCGCTTTTATCAGGGAAAACCATTTCTTCGTTATCTTTTTCATAAGGTTTTACATCACAATCAGTGATTATTGATACTGGTATTGGAACCGTAGTGCCATCCGAACGCATCATAATTCTTGAGTATCTAAGAAAGGCTGTACTTCCTACATTCACAATAGAAACCCCATACTTTTCAAGAGGATAACCTAAAATTTCTGCTATAACGGGAACTAAAATGTTTTCCGCATCTCCTTCAACCATAATAATACCCTTAGCAAAAAACAAATTTGATTTTGTAACATCCAAAAAACGCTGTAAAAAGAGATAATCCCCGCGTTCCAATCCCGTTTTTGTGTATGATAAATCATAGCCACAGCCATCTTTTAAAAGTATTATGTTTTTTATGTTGATTTTTGAAGCCAAAATGGGACTATGCGTTGATATGATTATTTGTGAACCGGATTCATTGTACTCATTTTGAAGAAAATTAATTAATCTAAGTTGAGCTTGAGGATGGAGATGAGCTTCCAACTCTTCTATAAGTGCTAATTTTAAACCTCCATTATCATCGTGTTTTAGCAACAAAAGTTCCGCTGCCATAAACAATAAGTTTAATTCTCCTAAACCGGGGTGAATATCTGAAACATTTAATGAAAGGCTTTCTAATATGGTTTTTAATTGAATATCAGATGTCAAGAAAGATGCAGTAGTTGCTGAATCTTGTACATTGAAATCATTAAGAGTTTGTCTAATTGTTTGTAGTATTTCCTTACCATCATCCTCAGAAAAATATTTTTCTATGGAGCTATTCGCTTCACGCATGATTTCTCTAAGTTTATGTGCATCTTTATCTTGGAATACCGGATGTCCCATCAATATCTGAGAAATTCGTGAATTTCTACCAGAACTCATCTCACGTTCTGCATCTCTAAGTGGTTTTAAATATACGGCTCTTAACAAATCTCTTGCTTTACCATCTAACAAAACCCCATCAACTAAACTTCCAACTCGAAGTTCAGAATAAATCCTATTCTTCTCTTTCCATGCACGATAATATAAGTTCATAGAATATAATATATTTCCGTCAACTTTTGTAAAAGAAAGATATTCTACAAAATTTTTTGCTTCATTTTGAGAAAACCCTTCAAGTGTGCACTCAATAGCGAATTCCGATGTTGATGTGCCATCACTGCTAACATAAAAATCTTCGTCTGTAGGGCGAAGATACTCATTGCTCTGTGTCAATAAAACAAGTTTAATCGCATCTATAATTGCTGTTTTTCCTGAATCATTTTCTCCTATTAAGGCGTTAAGCCCCGTGTGAAATGTGATATCTAGTCCAGGATGTTCACCTTCCGATTTAAATTGTCTGAAATTGTACAGTTTAAGTGCCGAAACAAACATCTATTTTTACTTCCTTTCAATTTTTATTAGAACAGAGTTATTCATTCAAAACATTTGATATATTAGATATTAACTTTTCTTCTGCTTCGTCAATATAAAAACTTTCATCAGTTTTGGAGGATTCAAAATACCTTGGTTCTCTTGCAATTGTTATAACTGATGCATTTTTTATAAGTGATTTAATTTTCTCAAAGAACTCTTTGTCCATATCGTTTTCACTACGAAAATAGTCCAAATCAAAATCTAAAGCAATAGGCATACAAACAGACTCTAAATCTTTATTAGAAATATTACCAGCACATATATATCTTGCATTCAAACCATTTAATCTATCATCTCTTTCGTATCCATATGCACTGTCTCTATGGATTACAGTATACGATTCTAAATATTCCATAGCATATGCAGTAAGTATTTGTTCTGAATTTTTAACATACGAACAACTTAATTTATATATGTCTTCGAAACTAAAATCCTCTAAACTAAATCTACAATCCTGTAACAATTGTTTAACTGTTGGCATCTGCAATACAGAAGCACCTAATTCACGAGTAATATTCTTTTCGCAAAGATACGCATTGAATGGCGGATGAGTGTCCGTGTGTGTATCAAATGTCACTAGATTTAAAGAACGCCCCATTCTCGAACTATACGTACCCCACACTGGTAACGCCATATTATGATCATCAAAAATCACGATAGGAATATCTTTAACTACTCTAATATTATATAACGATGATTTTTCCAAACTGTACTCGCTCATTTTTACTATCCACTCCATTTATGCTACACTTCATCAATTTAAAATATTATCACTGTTTATATTTTTAATGTTTCAATATATTTCAACTTGATTAGTCACACCCTATAGTTTCTTGATCAAATTTCAATCTAGATTCAATAGCAATATGTCCTTACAAATAGATATACTGCAAATTAAAAACCTGCGAATGGCGATAATTCTGCTATATCATGTATTAATTTTTCAAAATCTTCCTTACTCCAAAATCTTGGATGAAGATGCCCATGCAAAACCTTGTTACGACCATTTTCTTCATGAGGATCATCATAATCATATTTAAAATACTTTTTAGTTTTTTCAAGTAATTCAACATACTCCTGATTCTCTGAATTTTCTTTTATTGCAAGGTTAACAAGCTTTAACCCAACCTTTATATTATTTTTCTTCCCCTCACGATCCAACAACGGCATCCCATATTCTGATGTTGTTGAACGTATTAATTCCTCCAAATAAGTATAAGCAAAAGGAGTCAAAATTGAGTACGAATCAGGAAATGCAGTATATATTTGCTTTACCATATACCAATCCGGTGCCCAATTCCACATATGTGCATAATCATATATTTCATCAAAATCCGTTATTGTGTACATCTCATCACATCCTTATCCCAAGTATATCATACTTCAACACAATATTCTATATATTGATACACATAATGTTAAAGTAATACAAGTTCAAAAATAAACAATACCTCTCATTAAACAGAATAACAGACTTCAAAAACCAAACATTTACGTTATAGACTTTAAAGCCTGTTAAACTTATTCAGATTATGATACTGTTTAATATTTTTTTGATCATATCAATCTCATCAGCAGAATACTTATCATGTATATCGTTTAATATGCGGTCGAAGTAATATTGATACTCCTCTATATTATAAGTCCTTGCAGCAACTAAGCTTCTTTTCATTAAATCAATTGTTTTTTCTACTCTATCGTGTTTATTTAAAACACAATAATAGTATTCAAGTTGTGCAATGAGATTATGATATTCATACTTAGTTAGAGTTCTTTTTAAATTCTCATATTCAGTCTGCAATTCATCCGTAAGTCCATCACGCAGCAAATCACAAATCCATAGTTTAACTGTAAGTTCGGAATTTACATATATCGGATAGGATTTCTTTATGAGATTTTTAGCTTTTTCATATTGTTTATGTGCTGCTTCCCAATCACCATTTCCAAACTTACAATCACCTTTGTACATTTCAGTAATCATAACACCCCGAACATATCCCTGAGAATTTTTCATTTCTATGCTTTCATCAAAATAGACCTCTGCACTAATAGGATCGTTTGAATTGTAGTACACTAATCCAAGACTACCTAATAATGGACCTATTTCTCTGTCTGATTTCATTTCTCTATGTTCAGTTAGAGCCATATCATACCATTTTTTTGCATTTGTCCAATCTCTTTTTAATCTAAAAATGTTACCTCTAAAGAGTTTGCAATTCGCTATACCATATTTATAATTATATTTTTTATATATTTCTTCTGATTTATCTAACTCACTTTCTGCATCTTCCCACCTTCCAATATGTATATAATTGCGAGCTAACTGCGTTCTAATAACTGCTTCTCCGTAATCATCTTTTTCAAAAACGAAAGCTTCTAATCCAATGTTTAACTCTTCAATGGCTTTTTGGCTTTTTCCCCACAATCTATAAATATCTCCCAATGATTTGCAGGCCCAACCCAAACCAACCATTTCCTTTTTTTCATCACACTTATTTTTAATTTCAATTGCTAATTGCTCACCCTTTTTGTATTTTCCGAGAATAGCATAAATCTCACACAACTTTGAACCAGTCTTTCTGATTTTTCTCGTTTCATAACTGGAATCATTGTTTCTAAGAATTTCTTCAAGTAATTTTTTGGCTTTTTCGTAAAATCCTTGTCCCAAATAAATTTCAGACAATGATGTTTTGGCACATTCTCTTATTGTATCCGAAACTGACGGATTCTTTGTATAGGCCAAATTATTCAGAGCTTTTTCCGCCAAATCCCATTTCCCTTTTATAGTCATTAAATATGCTTCTGCATACTTTTTAAAAAACTTTCCATTCTCCGTATAAAAAGTAAAATTGGATATACCGTTATAAAAATAGTCTTCAAACAAATCAATTGGCAATTCGGATAAATCATGCATACATAATTCAAGTTGCCTTATTCCATTTTCCTCATTTAAATTTAGAAGATGATATAAATAATACCAATATGACTTAGCTCTAATTCCGATTTCAACATCTTTACGACTTAACTCTTGATAATATGTTGATAAATATGAATTATAACTGTAGTATTTATCGATATAATAACACTTTGTATCTTGATTTAAGAACCCTGATACAACATCATGAATAGCATATTTACCACTTCCTAAATGACGAACGAATGAGTATTTACAAACAGCTTGAAATAATTGTTTCATTTCTTCAGGAGGAACTTCTTTAAAATATCCTTGTATTATCTCAAAGTCGAAGCAATTAATTATTGAACAAAATTGAATAACTTCTTTTAGTTTTGCATTATCAATATGATTTAGGAATCTCTCTACAACTTTATAACCAATGGTTTCTCTGTCAATTAACTTATAGTCAATTTTTTCACTGGTATCAATTTGTTCATCAAAGAAATCCACACATAAAGCTATTGCCCACGGCAAACAACCTGAAATGTTTATTATCCACTCTATGCTGTCTGTATCACTAATACCCTTTCTCTCTAAGAATTCTTTAGCCTCTTTCTCACTAAACTGCTCAATCTCGATTGAAGCAATTTTAGATGTTAAATCAAACCAAGTACTTCCATTTAACAACTTATCTCTACCCGATATTATGATTTTAACTTGAAAATTTAATTTTGGAATAAAATCTACCGATAACCAATTTTCAATATTAAAAGGAACCCGTTCAAAAGTATCAAAACCTAAAATCACAGTAGACTCCTCTGAAAGTTTGTTCAATCCGTCAATAAAGGTTTCCTTAACATTGTATTTAAAATTAACAAATGTATCGATTTCATTTTTTGTTAACCCAATCCTATTTAATGCCGTTATTCCATCATGTTTATGCAACTCTATTATTTTCGAGATCAAACTTCCTATCGAAAAACCTACAAGGGAACCTATTCCTCCACCTAACATGCCACCTATTCCTGATGTTGCTGCAGAAATTGAAACTCCCACAGATTCACCAACTGCTCCACCAACGATATCAGTGATAGAAGGTAAATAATCCTTAACAAACGCATTAACGCCTTCTTTTTGTATAGAACTATTATATTTCTTTACAAAACTTTCTGATGCCTCATCAACTTCTTTCAAAACACCCTTAAGAGTCTCAAAGCATTCGGAGGTCAGTACACAATTCTTTTCTAATTCGTCGTATAGTCCATATATAATATCCAGTATATCAGCATTACCATTTTTTAAATCTATTATAGCCGTAGAACATCCGTCATCACGATAATTATCCGTTATCCTACGAAGAATTGTAGTTTTTCCGATTCCACCTACCCCGTAAATATTAACAATTGACTTGTTGTGCGGATTCTCATCGTCGATAATCTCTTTCATTTTATCAATAATTTTTACTCGTCCACTAAAACAACTGCTATTTTTATCATCTATTGTATCTTGAACACTATGCATACTTTCAACCTCCTTGTAACAGATTATCCCATAGCACAAACTTAACCAAGATTGTTCTACGGGATAAAATACTTATTGCTATATTATTACAAATCGCAAGAATCAATCCTATTATTAATCTTTAATTATAGGAAGATTTCTCAATGATTCTTCAATGTCGTCTGTTGCCTGAGGAGCAAAGATATAAAGCTGCTCTAACGGCGAATCAGAACTATTTGCGTGACAATGCACAACCCCGGGAGGAATAAGGATACAATCTCCTTCATCCAATGTATAAACATCATCTGTGTCTGTTATTACCTCGCCTTTACCGGACAGCATATAAATTACTTCTTCGAAAGTACGAGAATGCATATTTGTTTTGCAGTTGGGTTCAATCATAACAGTGCCCAAGTCTAAATTTTTTGCACCTGTCACTTTGTCGAGAAGAATTTTCAACTTCAAACCCGAACCAAAATCTCTCAATTCCGTTGTCACATTTTTGATTAATTTCATATAAAAGCCTCCTGTATTATATTCATACATTGTTACTCAAAAACAATGCATTAATTTTTACTTATAATCCAATGAACATATTCGCTAAACAAATTCGGAAATGCTTTAATTAAAGCACCATAAAATTTTCGATAACCTTCGCTATATGCCTTTGGATTTTTTAAATCTCCAACTTTCTTTTCAATCGTAAGCCCCTCAATTTTATTTAATATTCTGCTCTCAAATTCATCTTTATAATTAAAGAACTGAATATGCATACCCTCCCCCGGTTTAATATGCAAAAGGTCTATTGGGACTTTACCTGATGCGAATGCAATCCTGTTTTTAACATTCACTGCATTAGGCAATGTTATTATCATTTTGCCACCAGGTTTCAGCACTCTTTTAGCTTCACTGATTGCATGTACAGGATCAATAATATGTTCAATTGAACAGAGCATAGTTATATAATCGAATGTGTTATCTTCAAAAGGAAATCTATCTTCAGACATATCACAATACTCTGCAATTACACCTCTTTCTCTCGAAAGATTAATTGCGTAGTCTGACAAATCAATTCCATATACTTTGCAGTTTTTTTCTTGCATTAAAAGTTCGCCAAGCACACCATCGCCACAAGCGACATCAAGGACTACAGCATTTGCTTCAATATTCTCTGCCGCAAACTGCCATCTACTACGCCATCTTCGCTCAATCGTCTGGTATTCAGGGCGTGCAAGTTTTACTTTCCATTCATTTTCATAATACGTTTTAAATGACAATCTCAACACATCCACTTCAAATAAATATCATCCACAGTAAATTTTATAGAAATGGGTAAAATAGTTTTGTTTATGCAAAACTTTATATACCTCTTATAGATTAATATAATCATAATAAAACATCAATGGGATATGCATTTTCGTTGGTTTTTTCTTCCTGTTTGTCGAAAAAGAAATGATATTATCAATAAAATCTATTATGAAATTAAAAACCTTGTAAATATGATAAAAAACAGACTTCGAAAATCAAACCATAAGTTCAAATTGAAATCTGTTTTATAAATAATTCCTAATCTTCGGATGAGCAAAGTCTCCAAAAACCATTTTGGGTAGTTTCTACTCTTTAGATTAGTCCTTTATTTTTTAGTGTTTTAATTTTTACAGAAATTGTTTTTTGCTTACATCTAATAATTTTGAAAGGTGAGCATAATAATAGCCAGGATCCTCTTTCAGGCGATTAAGTATTGGTATCTTTTTCTCCTACCCTATCACCTACCTTAGCTCCTATCTTATCGTCTTTTGGGTAGGTAGTATTCTGTTCAGGCTTTAAAAACTCTATCTTTTGCTACTGTGAATTTAATCATAATATCGTTCAGTTCAACAGTGTATTCCGGAAATAGAGAATCATCCGACAAACAGGAATATATTAATACTAAAAAGCAGCAAAAAACATATATGGAGGAATTTTTATAATTCCGTCAACCACCGAAAAATTCTTCGGATGAACAACGTATGACTCGCTGATTCTTTGATGATAAATCTTGTTAAATTCATTCAAAGATACCGTTGAATAGTTCTTTGCAGATTTCACTTCTATCGGCATAATTCTAAACTTAGTCTTGCTGTCATTCGAAAGCATGAAATCTATTTCAATATCATTTCGATGCTTACTCTCATTATATCTTGTATAAAAATATAGTTTCTTTCCTTTTTCTGTTATCATCTGTGCAATAGCATTTTCATAAATCATCCCCTGATTTATTGAAAGTTTTCCGTCCATAATTTGTTTATACAAATTGTTTTCAGCAAGTTCATTCTCGCTAAAAGCAAGACTGACGAGTAAACCTGTATCTCCAAGATAACACTTAACAGCCGATTCATTTTTATTAAGTGCAAACCCCACATTCGGGTCATTGCACTTATAACAAAGATTACATATCATAGAATCATCCAACCAAAAGAGCGGCTCATCGTACTTATCAAAAGTAGCTCCGGAATCAATTTCACTCAGTACGATCTTTTTCTCATGGGTTGACAGATACGCCGGAATATTTTCAAATATCGCAGAAACTTTAGAATTATATCTTCTTGCAGCCTTTTTAATATCATCACGGTAAAGAGCAAGAATATCTCTTTTTTCTGTGTCTGCTGCAGCAAAGTCCCTTCCTCCGTTTTTATACGCAAGCACCGCCTGTGGCATTCCACCGACAAGAATATACTCTTTGAAAAGGTGCATCGCTTTATTATGCATACTTCTTTCGAGCGGCTCCCTTTTTTCAAAGCACTCGACTATATACTCAAGTAAAATCCCTTCATCAAAATAATCTGCAAACTCCTCAAAATTAAGCGGATACATCCTGATTTTTCGTTCTTCGGAAGGAATAGTTATACTTTCAACATTTTCTCTTATGGAAATCAACGATCCGGTTTCCAGATAATCATAGCGTCCATCTGCAACAAGATATTTTATCGCCTCTCTTGCTTTTGGAAATTTTTGAATTTCATCAAAAATGATTAAGCTTTCTCGTTTATACAGCCTTGTGTTATATTCAAGTGATAGACTCTGAAAGAAAACATCCAAATTTGTAAGTTCATCAAAGAGGTTTTTAACCTTTTTCGAAGCCTTATTGAAGTCGATAAGGATATATGATTTATATTCTTTTTTTCCGAATTCTTCGGCTACAGTAGATTTTCCTATTCGTCTTGCACCCTCTATCATCAAAGCTTTGGTTCCATTTGCTGATTTTTTCCATTCACATAAATTTTGATATATCTTTCGTTTAATCTCCATAAACAAGCTCCTTTCATCAGTACGCAATTTATATTATAGCAATTATCCCAATAGTACGCAAGATATTAACAGGCAAAAAGTTGAACAATACGCAAGATTTAAACATATATCCGCAACCAAAACATTATTTATCGATTTCACGTTAACCTTCAAATCCCGCTTGTACAGATTCAATATCTGATTTCAATGTCCTGTTCATTTCATCAATATCAAAATCACGGTAATCCCAAAGCTCATATTCACCCGTAGGTGATAAGTACATCTGCTCAGATTTATTGTTCTCATCAATCTGCTTAATTACTTCGCCAAATTCATCAGAGAACATATTATCAAGAATACCTTTACCTTGTCCTGCAACAATTCTCGGATATTTCAAACTTGTCCCCTTTTCCATATCAGATATTTCTTTTAATGTTATGACAAACTCCTGCTCACAACCGTAATCATAAACCATTTTCATAACAGAACCTATTTCAAGACCCATTTTATTAAGGCTTATCGTTGTAGGGTCAACATTATTATCTTCTTCACATTCGCCATATAAATCTATTTCATAGTGATTGCCGTTGTGTTCAATGAAGAATAAATGATTGGCAAGAGTATCAAAGGAAACCAAAACAAGATAAGCAAGTTTTGATAACGGATAATTACCTGAAACTTCTACTTCACGCCATATTTTTTCTTCGTAGCCTTTATAGCCGATTAAAAACTTATATACATTTGCTTTCATAAGTTATACCCTTTCTCCCTTAGCAGGTATGTATTCATATTCACCTTTAAGTGAAAATTCATATTTATCACGAGCTTGTGCAAATTCTTTTCCGGTTGTCGGATGTGGACATTCCTGAACAGCAAAAAGTTTTTGGTTCTCATCAAAAGACTGCTCAAATCCAAATGCACAATAATGTTCAAACTCTTTTTTCTCGGTGTTCCACTGAGATTGAGCGGCCCAACACCTGTTGCCTCGTTTACCGCAACTATAACAATAGATTATTTTCTTCGTTTTAGCAGGCATCAAGTCGCCAAACGCTTTTCCCAAAGACTCATTATATCGCTCACCAAGTCTCAATAACTTTGCATGAGATGCTGCAGATATATTATTGCCATTTACAAATGACTTAACTGTATTTAACGATAAACTTGTTGTCTTTGCTATGTCACTGAGAGATAAATTGTTTTTACTCATATACTCATTCAGAACAGCTCTTGCTATCGAATTCAACTCGTCCGTTTTATTGTTAATACTCTTAACATCGGTCTGTTTTGGAATACAGGTAACAATATCACCGATGTCACATTTCAACTCTTCACAAATTCGCACTATTACATCAAAAGTTACAGGTTGATTGTTGCGCATCTTTGCGAATGTTGAACTTGATGCTCCAATTTGCTGCATCAATTCTTTTTGAGTAATATTTAGTTCAGCTAATTTATCAAAAAGCTTATAAAAATATACAGCCATTTCGGACCTCCTACAAAATTATACGATTATTATATCATTGCAGAAGACTCATTGTCAATATCTTTTCTATGTTCGAAATTGTTGATTATCTGAATTCATAAAAAAGGACTTTAGATTTTAAATAATACAATCTAAAGTCCCCTTTCTTATATTAAGTTTTCTTCAGCCTGAAAGCCACCCTTTAATACAACTATTATTTTATTTTTTTTCAAAACCCTGATGCACTCAATCAACCGTCTGACAATCACATCATCATATTCATTGAACGATACATCCGTATCGGAAAACATTTTTTCAAGCCTTTCAAGTTCGCTGTTAATGGTCAAGTCGGACTCCGCACTGATTTTGGCAATTTGAAGTTTTTCTCGTAAGATTTTCACTTGTTCAAAATTGTTCTTAATTTCATTAAGGAACCTGTCAGTATCTCCACTTGTTGAACCCATCAGTTCCATAAGGTGTTCTGATTCTTCTTCTAATTTAAATATTTGCTTTTCAAGCGAATAAGCATCGCAAGAATCGTCACTTCCGGTAATTGCATATTTTAAATTACTTCGCAGAAGATTTACGGTTTCTTCTTTATTCTCAAACATCTTATTAAGTGCTCTGCAAATTGCTGAATGTAGTTTTGTTTCTTCAATACCAATGGAAGAACAACTTTTGCTGCCATTTTCAGAACGATTTATACATCTCCAATAATATTGATGTTCACCGTTTTTCTTTGTCTTACCGTTTCTTTTGTAATTACTACCGCATTCACCGCACACGAGAAGCTCAGATAACGCAAATTTACCGCTATATTTACCCTGTTCCGTTTTCGCAAGAGAAGATTTCTTATGCTTACTTCCCCGTCTTGCAATCTCCATTTGAACTCTGTTAAATTTATCTCTGTCAATTATAGCCGGATGATTGTTACTTACAAGATACTTTGGCAACTCTCCCCTGTTAACTTTGGTCTTTTTGCTTATAGGGTCAGAACAATAAGTCTTTTGCAAAAGCAAGTCCCCTGCATATTTTTCATTTTTAAGTATCGTATCAATTACTTTTTTGTTCCAAGCC
This sequence comes from Clostridia bacterium, assembly GCA_017466205.1. GTDB lineage: Bacteria > Bacillota > Clostridia > Oscillospirales > Acutalibacteraceae > Fimenecus. Next base: position 35,306 of record JAFTUP010000251.1, on the reverse strand, counting down.
TTTCCGCCTTTATATGTCACGAAACCGTTATCCTGCAGAAACCTTTGAATCTGCTCCAAACTGTTTCCGTCAAGAAATCTATCAAAGATAATTCTTACAACTTCTGCCTGTTCGGGTATTATCTCAGGAATACCATTTGCCCCTCGCTTATATCCGAAACAACTGAAATTGGAGCAAAATTTACCGCTTTTCATGCTTTGGTGAATACCCCATTTGACATTGGCACTTATGTTTTCACTTTCAGCCTGTGCAATAACGCTGAATAAACCGATAAGCATTTCATTTTCTGCTTTTAATGAGTCAATTGCCTGTTCTTCAAAGTATACGCCTATATTCATCGCACGGAGCTTTCTTACCCAACTGAGGCTATCAACAGTATTTCTTGCAAAACGAGAAATTGATTTAGTTAAAATCATATCAATTTTGCCTTTTTCGCAATCTCTCATCAAACGTAAGAAATCTTTTCTCTTTGAAGTAACAGTACCTGTAATACCTTCATCTGCATAAACACCTGCAAATGTCCAACTCGGATTTTTTGCAATTGCTTCTGTATAATAAGCTATCTGTGATTCGTAACTATTCAACTGCTCCTCTTCATCGGTTGACACACGACAATATGCCGCAACACGAAGTTTGGTAGCTGCAGAGTTATTTTTAATTAATAATGGATTCGCTTCGATTTTCGTTACTCTTTTTTCTAAATTAACTTGCATTTTCTGCTCCTCCATTCGTTATTTCTGCATTATTTATAAAAACAGTAATAATTCTGCCGTCAGGCTGAATTATAATCTGCTTTATGTACTCTTTCATTATTCTGTAATCAATTTTATCAATCGAAGAAATTTCATCCTTTAATTCTTCTGTTAGTTCCCCGTTATCAAATTTGCAACAATCAAACCGTACTTTTGCTCCTTGCAAAATACACTTAGCAACAGCAGAAAATTTAAGCTTAGGTTGCTCTAACAACCTTATCAATTCATTTTCTTCCTTTGTTACATCTATTGTCGGCATATATTGAGAATCAGCAACGATATTGAGCAAATCAAGATTTCTTATAACCATACTCAGATTGCCTGTAACTACATATTCAAGAATTGCATCGTCAATATAAATTGAACACTTGCATCCTTTTGAGCACATCCACTTTTCCCGTGTACCCCAAGTATTTACCCTTTTAAATCTGCTACCACATTTACCGCATACTGCTATTTCTCTGAACAATTCAACTTCCGGTGTATGTGTTTCTTGTTTACACGATTTGCTCTCTTTCACAGTTTTTGCTTGATTAAACAAAGAAGTTGAAATGATCATCGGATAAACTTCATTACCCATATATTTCTCATTCTCAATCATTCGTTTAATGGTGTTCTTATTCCATTTCACTTCATCTTGAAAATAAGCAACATTTTCCTCGGTAAGCATAGTAGCAATACTATTTAACGTTTCACCTTCAACATATAAAGAAAACACTCTTTTTACTACTTCTGATTCTTCATTGTGAATAACCGTTTTTCCGTTTTCCACCTGATAACCGTAAAGTGTTGTTCGTATTGCCATCTATATCACCTCTGTCATTTCAACTTCAAAATGTAAACCGCCTTTTAGTTTGAACATCACTGTTTTCTCACTGCCAACAACGACTTTATCAACTATTGCTGAAAACAGAGAATTATCAAAACGCAATATCACATTTGGATATTCGTCTAATGTTTCTTTCAAAACCTTTAAATCTTCAATAAGTCTCTCTTCCTCATCTGCATTTAAAAGTTTCACTCTTTTTCCTCTTAATTCAGTTATTTTATATTTTAACTCCGATGTTCGTTCAAGATAAGAAACATCATCAATAATTCCATTAGTGTGAAGTTCCGTATAAGTATTATTTTTGTTACAAAGACTTGCAATTTCAGTATCTATCTGTGAAATCTCATTATTTTGTCCCGAAACTTTTTCGCGAAGATTTAATAACTGACTTAATGTTTTATCAAGTATTACTTTTTCAAATCTTCGTAATTTGTTATACATCAATACAAATGCTTTTTTCAGAGCTTCTTCGCTAATGTTTTTTCCATCACAGGAACGTCCAGCCATTGTCTTTTGTGAACAAACCCAATATACAACATCATTCTGATTTTTCTTTTTATATGACCAACCACACTCTTTACATTCAATCAATCCTGTAAAGAAATGCTTCTGCGGAGCTTTTCTTTCCGTTGTAACCTGTTTCATTCTTATTTGAACAAGTTCAAAATCTTCCTTAGACACAATACCTTCGTGAGAATTTGCAACATAGTACCTATCAAGTTCACCTTTGTTCGGTACATTTCTTAATGGTAACATTTGCGGAGTATATGTCTTTTGTAAAAGGCTATCGCCGATATATTTTTCATTAGTTAAAATATATCTTATTCCCGGTACAGACCACTTACCCGATGCATTTGGAATTCTTTCACCGTTTAATATTGCAACAATTTTTCCAATACCATTACCCGAAAGATAAAGTTTAAAAATTCGCTTTATTATTTCTGCTTCTTCAGGAACAACCGAAAGATGGCACTCTTTATCAAGTTTATACCCATAAGGAGCATTGCAAGTAATGAACTCACCATTCTCCATTTTCATACGGATAGCCGTTGCTACCCTTTTGGAGCCAGCCAATGCTTCACTTTGAGCAAAAGCACTTTTCACATAAAGAATAAGCTCAGAATTCATTGTCTTGGTATCAATATTGTCATTTTCAAATAACACTGTAACACCAAAAGAATTAAGCGTTCTTATTGATTCAAGACATTCAAGTGAATTTCTTGCAAATCTTGATACACTTTTTACAAATATGCGGTCTAATTTTCCGTTAGATGCATCTTTCATCATTCTTTTGAACTCGTCACGCTTATTTACGCAAGTTCCGGTTATTCCCTCATCAGCATATATATCAACAAACTCCATTTCAGCGTTGGACTTAATATATTCTGAATAATATCTCAACTGTGCCGAAAAAGAATTTGATTGGTCCCCAGAATCGGTACTGACACGGCAATAAGCAGCTACTCTTTGTTTTTTCTCTTGATTTATTTGTGCTATTGTTGGTTTAATAACCTTTACTACTCTCTCTGCCATATCATCACCTCCTCGATTTACATCCACATTATATCTGTTTATTTTTTAAAAATCCCATGTGCGATTTAGTTTATCGGAAGATAGTCGCACACTAAAGTTTCAGCATTTCTCTTGTTTATTTTCTCAACGATTGAAATATCAATTTTCCCTTCGTTAAAGATTTTCTTGAGCACTCCCCAAGCAGCGAGATATATCATTTGTTTTTTTATTGCATCTTCCATACACAAACTCTTTCCTTTTTAATTTCCGGTCAGTTGAATTATCAAATACCAAATTGGTAAAACCACATTAAATGCGAAACCCTGACCCAATGTGTAAATAATTGCGTTCAATATCATTTCCATATGTTGTTACCTCCTGTTAATCCAAAGCCAAACTTATTTTTATGGCTTTATCAACTTGTTCCATAATCTCTATAGGTATTTCTCCTACGAATTCTAATATCTGCTGTTTATCTACTGTTGTAATTTGTTCGAGCTGGATGATAGATTCTTTTGCTAACCCGTCAACATTAACAACAATATGTGTCGGCATTTCTCTTTTCTTTTTTGATTTGCTTGTAATTGTAGCAACGATAAGTGTAGTGCTATGCTTATTTCCGATATTGTTTTGAATAACCACAACAGGCCTCAATCCTGATTGAACCGAACCTATAGTTTCATCAAAATCGACAAAATATATCTCGCCTCTTTTTATGTTATGTTTCATTGCTTTTTACCTCCTGTATGTATAGAAAACTTGTAATTGCTTACAAGTTTTCAGAAGGTCTGCAGTATTATTCCTGTCCCCTGCAATAGGGAAATCTTCAGGCGAGTATATGCTTTATACTCTCATTGGAGTCTCACCACCGCCTATTACGTTGCCGGCCACGAACAGAAGTATCATTATCCCTTGTGCTTGTCATCGCCACCATTGGGAGCAGCCCAACTTTCGCCATATAAGTATTTCTCGCTCGCTTCTTTTCGGAAGGTCTTGGCGTACCTATGAACACGGCTCGAGGCATCGCCTCAGCACAGGTAAAGTACCTGAAGATTTGGTATTCAATTTTCAAAGTTCATCCGAGGGAAATTTACCCCCTCACCATTACATTGCACGCTTTTTTCAATTTTGGGGAAAACTTTTTCGAATTTTTTTAAATATTTTTTCTCTCTTATACCTAAACTCTTCTCGATCAATCTCCATTTCCCTACATATTTGTCTTTCACTTATCTTTTTTTCTATTGCTTGTTTTACTATCTTAAGAACCTGTTTTTCCTCGTCACTCAAACTTGCTATTATTTCCCGAAGCATTGCATTCTCAATATTAGTGAGCACATCATCCTCAACATTTACACTTGTGTCGGGAATAACCTCGCTATATGTAAATTCGGTATCTGATACCAACTCATCCAACGATATAAATTGAGGCTTGTACTGTTCTTGACGTTTTTTCTTTCTTCGTTTGCTTTCTTGCTTTTTATGCCAATCCTTATATTCCTCATAAGTTGTTTCCATTATAAGAACATCAGCTCCGTCTTCTACACCGTCATCAATTCTTTTAAAATATCGTTTTTGCGTTTTATCTTTTCCCAAAACAAAAAATTGAGCTCCTGATATTTCAATCCAATCAGGTTTGGTTCCATTGCAGTTCACGTCTTTCCATATATAATATTTGTTAGCCATTTTGTAATCTCCTTTGAATTTTTGATTCTTAAATTTCAAAAATTCGGAGACTACGGATATTTAGCTATGTAACAAAGCCATATATAAAACATAAAAGTCCTTTCCATTCAAAAAGGGAAGGACTTCTTTAACTATTTGTTGCAAAAAGAACATAATAAAAGCACTGAGTGAAAAAACAGATTAATACTTTCTGTTCTTATTTCACACAGTGCTTATAATTATTACTGTTTCAACCACAAGATTTATTTTTCTTTGATAATCTACGGTCCCACCTTGATGTTTCGTGAATTTTTTCTGCACAACTATGAATAGGTTGATAAAGCATACACTTATTATAATAATTTATTTACCCTAACTAATCGATAATTTATATCAAAATATAAATACTATGGATAATATTATCGAATTTGCACAGAATATTAGAAAATTCTAATATTTATCAAAAATTCTTGTATCCTTGGATTATTTTCGCAACATGTATTTTAATTTAAATAAACGATGATAGCATAAGAAGATTCATTAGTCATTTAAAAGGGCGATTTTAAAAAATTAAAAAGAGGTTATACGCTTTAAAATATACATCATCGTAATCTTTATCTCTATAGAACCATATAACAATATCAATTATTGGATTATATCTCTTTTTCTATTTCTTTTTTTTGAAAGCAATTTCATTTGTTTCTTCATATTATATACTATGGGATACATGATTGGTCTAATCAATGTTCCTGACCTAATATAGCAATATGTCTCATTCCACAATGCATAAAAAGCACATTTTGCATCACAGTTCTCACTTGTTTTATATTTTTTCTTATAAGTTTTGTAAAGATAAAAAAAGGGGCCTGTTAGATTATTCAATTGAAACAAATCAAATTCTTTGTCTGCATACATAGAATTCAGCGGATCAATTATTGCAGCAATTTCAAAAGGCTTTTTGACCATAACATTCATCAAATTAAGATCCCCATGTATGAGAGCAGGAGTTGTAACTTCTTCTTCAAAAATCACATCATACATTTCAAAAGCTTTCTTCATTGTGTTGAATATAAAGCCCTCGAGTTTTCCTGTGTTGTGCAAATCTTCTGCCTTCTTTAATATATCCTCTGCATATGTTCTGTAATAATCATTCCAATTATCATATATTGGATTCTCAACATCGCCAAACTTTTCACCAGTACAACAATGTATATTGTGCATTCCTTCAGTTAGTGTATCAGCAAAATCCAGTTTAGCCTTCTTTGATTTAAACAACAATCCAAAACTATTAAATGCATCCTTTCCTTCAATGAACTCCATTCCCATACAATTAATAGGTATCTCACTAGTACTATCATGTAAAAAGTAGACTTTTGGAAATTTAATTGTTGAATTGGCTTGCAAAATGCCAAGCTGATATGCTTCTTTTTTATGCATACCTTCAAGTTTAAAAACTTTAACAACAACAGTTTTTGGTTCCCGATCAATTTCTACTTTGTAGGCAAACCCAAACGACCCACCACCTATGTATTTAACATTAAGCACATTAACTTCTAATTGTGACGAAACAATACTTTTCAAATATAATGGAACTTTTTTCTTATCTATACATAACTTTTTTTCTTCCATAAAAATCTCCTAATTATAATATCGTGAACAAGCAAAACAAATTGGTGTGATACATTTTCTCATTTTTGTACGCAAATCCTTAAATTTCGCACTTTCCCAAATTTCCATAATAGAGACATCATTAACATTGCCCATTTCAATATCGTAAAAAGTATGGCAGGGGGTTACAACACCCGAAGCTGATATCTCCATATATACCCAAGGAAATGGGCAGCTTTTTCTCGCCTCTTTCATATTATCCCAATCCCCATTGTAAAACTTGCGCACATTTTCAACATCTATAAATTTGGGATATCCGATAAGTTTAGTGTCCGTATTTTCAATTTCTTTCTTTATGTATCTTAAAGAATCGACTAAATACTCAATGTCTATGTCTTTGAACTGCTCCAAATTTCGTATGAGTCCGCTTGATGCCCAAGCATTTTCAAGACCAAATTTTTCTTTGATAAATAACTTGTATTTTTTATATCTTTCCTCAGTAATAAACAGTTGAAATTCTATGCTAAAATAATCCACATTCATTTTTGAAACTTCTTCGACATAAAAAGATTTCAAATATTTATAGTTATCCGGCGTAACAACAAAAGTAACCCCAACTAGAGGATATTTGCTACCTATTTCCTTTTTATATTTTTGCAAATCCTTTATACCTTCAGTAGCTCTTACATAGACATTTTGTCCACGTTGAGCATCATTAACTTCTTTAGGTCCATCTAACGAAATCCAAATTCTTCGTATATTTGCATCCACCACTTCTTTATAATATTTTGAAAGAAGTGTTCCGTTTGTAGGTATATCAACTGTACAGTTATATCTCTTTATAAGCTTGAGAATATCAGCAAATTGAGGATGCAACATTGGTTCTCCACCAAAGAGCTCGTAATAAACATTATAATCTCTTAAATCACTAAAGATTTCCTCAATCTTATGCACCGAAAGATTGTTCAAATTATTTTTTTTGAGGTACGCACCGTTATCTCCCCACTCATAGCACATTTTACAACGCAAATTGCACTTTTCGGTCACTTGCAAGACTACCCATTTAGGTTCATTCATAATTATCCACTCCCCCTAAAACTTTATTCGCTTAATTAATTCGCTATCGATCCTGTTTGTTCTAAGATAATGATATATCTCATCCCAAAACTGATAAATCGCAACAAGAGTCAATCCTTTATCATCCAAAATATCTTTTTTTTTCAATATTTTAATAATACTGTCTTCTAAACAAGTTTTTTTCAATAATTGCGCTATATCAATAAATTTATCACCATATGTAAATCCAAGAGGATCAATCATATGCAACTCACCATTTTTGTCTACAAGTAAATTCAGAGTGTTATAGTCTCCGTGAAGAAGCACTTCATTTGTATTAAAAACGCTTTCTTTGGTGAACGCAAGATACTTATTTGCTACCTCTTTTAATTCATTATCATCCCTCAGAAGAAGTCTGTTATATAAATCGTGAACAAAATCATTATAAACGCATCCCCAATTGCCTTGCTCAACTTTGAAATTTTGTTGATAACAAAAAATATTATCGACAATTCTTTTAGCCATTTCGTCTTTATTGCATTGTTCTAAAGCTGCCAATTCAACAGGCTCTGCCTCATGTATATATTCCATATATAAAATATCTTTGTAATCATTTTTCTCTTTCAAACTAAGATAATATGGTTTCGGAGAATGAAAAAGCCCCTTCCCTAACAATAGTCCAAGATGTTCATACTCGTTCTTTGCGTGTCCAAAACCCTTATATACTTTTGCTACGCAGGAAAATGCATCATCAAAGCTCACAAGGAAAATAAGTCCATAATATCCTTGGTTTACGAGCTCCACATCCTTTATCTCGCGGTCATAAAAAGCGCGAGTATCTTTTAAAATTACATTCATAAGAGCTTTGTTTATCATATTTCCTCCTTTTTAATCATTACGATATTATTAACTTTCAATTTACCTAAAAAAGGTAAATATATGTATCCAGAGCGTGTTTTCAAGTTCATAAAAACTTCGACATATAGATTTTTTTCAGGCATTACATCGTATTTTGCTTGCAATCTCAGACTATTCTTTCCAAAAAACACTTTAGAATGTTCTCCATTGATAATACTGTTAGACAGAATATCTCCATTCGAGTAATAATATCCATTATAACTAATGCCCTTTTTTAGGGACATATCCACAATAAAGAGAACATCACCTGACAATGCATAATGATTCAGATGACCTTTGAATCTAATTTTCATCATTTATCTCCTAACGATGATTTCATATGAGCCTGCATAATTCTTCTTCTATCAATTTTTCCGTTTTCATTTTTCGGCAATTCTTCTACAACATAAAACTTCATTGGCACAATTTGAATATCATCCTTTTTCAGTTTATCAAGTGCAGCCAATCTGACATCGCTTGCGGATATCGGACTGCCTATAGACACAAGCAAGTATGAACGAGTGCCATTATTAACGCCAACAATCAAACACTCTTTGATACATTCACATTCAAGTATACTTTCGGCTATTGCTCCAATGTCAATCTTTTCACCGAAAAGTTTTGTGCTATCATTTACTCTTCCAAGAACAATTAAATTTCCGTTTTCATCAATATGACCCCTATCTTTGGTGAAATATCGAATCATGTTATCATCTAAATTGACAAAATCATCACTTTCACAATCAAAATACCCTTTGCTTCCCCATTTTGTTTCAATAACTATTTCTCCATCTTTAATATAATAAATAGAATCATCTATAGGTTTTCCTACAGGAAGTATGTTTTTACCTATATCATGTTCATCACAGATGTGAAAAAACTTAGCCAAAGTGGTTTCTGTTGGACCATATAAATTTACAATTTTTATGTCTTCTTTTGTATAATTCGCAATATCATTGCCGTATAATACTTCCCCAGCCAAATACACATTCTTCACGGAGGTTCCTATTAAATTGATTTTTCTAAACATAGAAGGAACAAGGTGAATATCTGTAACACCAGTTTCTATAATTTTTTCTCTCAAAGCAAAGGTATTAAGTACGACAGATACATTAGGAATGTATATTTTAGCTCCTACAACAAAAGGTACAAGAATATCACGAAGATATGGATCAAATGTTGGTTTTGTCATATTACAAAATATCCTTTTATTATCAATACAAAACGCATTTATCTCCCACTGCAAAAACCTTTTAAGACTATCTCGTCTTCCAAGCACACACTTTGAGGGTCCTGTACTCCCTGATGTACTATATATGTATCCAACATTTGGTGGTATTACGCTCTCATAATTCCCAGCACTTTTGTGAAGAACTTTTATATTGGTACCCAAAATCACAAATATTGTCATCTGCAATTCGTTTTTCTCTATTATGTTTTCTATTACACCGAGTGTACTTTCAGATACAAATAAATATTTCCCACCAAAAGTTGTAAGCATATTTAGTATCTTCTCTTCGTTCCATTGCAAGGAAATCGGACAAAATACATTGTTCGTGTAAAAAGTAGAAATCAATGATAATACGCTTTCAACACTTCTATCAAGGAAACTATAAACAACTTGATTTTCCGCTACCATATATTCGACCTTTTTACAAAAAACAGCAATGTCGCCATAGGTTAAGGACAAATCATTATACATACAGAAGATGTCATTATCAAAATTTTCTAGAGCTTTTTTAATAAGATTATTCATTGTTTTTACCTTTGTTATTATAACCATGCAAATATAGGTTATTGCACTTTGAACAAACCGGTGCCATTCCCTCCTTAAAAATGCTCCTTATCCTATTCATATCCTGCGAACGCCAAACATCTGCAACTCGTTCTTTGTTGAGATCACCTACGGTAAACTCAGGGAAGTGTTTACACGAAGTGACGAATCCGCTGGGTAAAACATCAATCCTAGAATATAAAGATAAACAACGCTTCGATTTGTCTTCAATTGCATTTTCACCTTTAAGAAACTCTATAATTGTATTTTTGTTCTTTATATCAGGCTGTAACCGCACATTAAAACCCCAATCCTGTTTTTGTATTATATCCACTGCCTCAAGTACATCCGCATAGAGTTCAGGTCTAATTTTATACTTAAATGCATGCCAACTATGCTCTTTTAGATTGTTAAAACTAAGCCAATCAAATTTTTCATTATAGAACTTGTCCATATCTCTAGATATCTTACTAGATAAATACCACGGCAAGCACAAAATAAGATTTTCCACTCCCCAATCCTTCATCAGCTGAATATATTCCTTTATTGTAAATACATTTTCATTGGAAATCATTGTATGTACAGTAATTTTCCCTTTGAACAAACCTTCTTTTTTTAGCTTACTTAGTGTTGCAATAACCTCAGCAACCTTATTGAAAGAACCAGTTCCTCTTATTATGTCATTTTCCTTTTCCATTCCCTCTAGAGCAATAACAATTTCAAGGTTACTACCAAATCTCTTGAGTTCCTCTAAATATTTCAAAACGTAATGACCGTTAGTGCAAATGGCAACAACATAGTTTTCATCAGCAAGTCTATTCAAAAGTTTTTGGATATGGCCGTAAATCAAAGGTTCTCCTCCCCACAAATAAAATGTAGGTTTTGACTCCTTTGTTTCCTCAATACACTTTTCAATCACTTCATAAGGCATATCTTCACTTTGCATACTTATATCCATTGAATGATGATACCCCTCATTGTTCCATTCATAACAATGTTTACAACGAAGATTACATCTATTTGTGAGTTTAAGCCCAACAACATCGAGACTTTCCACTTCACACCCATGCCTATATGCTTGCCTAGCATTATGAATGTTGTGCACTGCTTTTTTTATAAGTTCGAATTCTTTCTCGTCCATAAATTACTCCTTATAATATATAATCTACTAACAAAGATTTTGTTGAGGTGTAGTTTAATATGTTGTCTTGTATCCTCTTAAGCTGTTCCACAAACTCATTTGTACTTAATGCATTATTCAAAGACAATCCCAAATTTCTAGTAAGATAAAAGTCCATATTATTTTTTTCATGTTTCGAAATTGGGTCAAGGTATATCATTGGTGTTTGGGTAGCAAGGCTGTCAATAATTGTACCTCCGCCGGGTTTGCTCACAACCGCAACGCTATTTTTCATAATATCTATTCCGTTTATCTTTGTAATATTTGTTATATTTTCTCCATCAAACTCGTAGAGTACAGGAAACGTATCTTCAGTTCCCGCCTTCCAATTGCTATCCAAAAGCAAATATTCATTATTTTCATCTTGGAATGTACAATCGCTTGGCTGATGAACTAATGTTTTAGTTTTTATCTTTTTTGTAAGACTACCTAATGTTTCAAGGTAATTTCCCATACCCCATCCGCCGCCGTGTACAAAGACTTGCTTAAGCCTGTCACAAACAGATAAAGAGCAGCTTTCTTTGTACAAAACGAAATTAGGCTCTGTATTATCTTTTCCAAGAAGCCAAATAGTATCAAAAATATCCTCGCTATAGTCATACTTTATCCAAGTTGCTGTAGGTGAACAATCTAGACGAACACATATAACTTTAGAACGGTGTATTCCATATGTTTCTATAATAGGAATCCAGTTTCCTGACATTATAATAAATTGGTCATAGCATGCTTCATCCCACTTTGTAAACAAAACAGCAATAGCATTACTATCCTGATTGTTGTTAAATTTTTTCATAAGAATATGACCAGCTTCAGCAAGGCGCTTATCATTGTGGAAAGCTAAACGATATTGTGGGAGTCTGTTTCTCTTCTCTTCCGGCATCAAAGTCTCATACATCATAATATCACAGACTATTTCATTGTTTCTTTCAAGAATAGTATTTTTCAAATTAACTGATGCAGTATATGTACCTAGACCCATTTCAGCCGTTAAAATACAAATTTTTTTCATTTCGATTCCTCCCTTTGGTTATTCTTATTGTATTTAATAATGGAAACAACAATCGAATATACCATAATTATACTCATTGCTATGACAAGAAGTGTAGTTGAACTGAGCGTTCCATCTATAATAAGAAAAAACACTAAGCATACAACTAAAATCACACTAAATATTTTGTTCTTTGTAAAACAACTTACACCAAGTGCACCAAAGAGAGCTGCAAGAATTTGTCTGAATGCAGGTGCAATAGGTAAATCCATAACATCGGTAATATAAGGAAAGAGTCCAAAAACACAAATTGCTAGAACAATAAGAGTAACAATATTTGATATTGTTACAGCCACAGTCACCATACAATCCTTATGGTCTTGAGAACTATTCTCGCCAAGAAAACTCAAAGCATTAAGAGCACAAGGTAATTTGATGTTTGAAACATTACCTGTTACAAAACTGAGATAGGTGCCATACAGACCAATTGTAGATATATAAGGTATAGCACTTAATATTGCTGCAGGATAAAATAGAATAGCTATAGATATCATGGACTTTACAAGTTCTACGCCACTAGGCCAAACGCCTATCCATATACAAGTTATACTAGGCACACCAATAATGAATAAAAGTGACATAACATCCCAAAATAAAATTGATTTTTTGCTCATATCAGTTTCTCCACTCAAAATTAACCATACTCTCTGGAAGAATCAACGAAAGTAAAACTATGATAGCGAATGCAAGAAGCATTGATAATGGCACAGATAAATTTTTAAGCCATAATATTTTTTCTCCAAGTTTCGAGAAAAATGCTACCAATCCGCCTGATAACAAAACAGTAATTAGCGATAAAAAACCTGCTCCATCTCCAACCACTTCGGGAGTGCCTTCTGATGCGATTTGTTTAGCAAAGTACACACCTATAATACCTATGTACAAAAGCTTTCCAAAAAGGTCAAAGCTCATTGATAAGATTTTACTCACCTTTAAATTTTTCCTTTTGAACGATGCGAGCACTTCAACTCCAATATTTTTTTTGGCAATATTATCAGTAGTATTGTTTTTTTTAAAGCCGATTGGCACATCCTTTGTAACAATCGACTCCTTAACTATTTTAATATCATTTTTTTCATTACTGATAACATGTTTTTTTGTTGGGCATTTTGTCTTTTTGCTTTTCGAACTCAAAAATCCAATTAGAATTAGTCCAGAAATACCAGACAATGACATTCCCCAAAGCACCGTCACAAAAACAATTGGGGTAATGTTGCCATTATTTAGATCAAGATTAAAAGCATTAAGTATTGTTTCTGCCGCCAAAATATTATCTTGAACAGAACCAGTAAAAATACTTCTTATAAATACAACTTCTCTACCAAGAGATTGCGAAAGCGGAACAAGTGTTAAAGATACTGAGAATGCAGGAAGAATACTAAAAACCGCACTAGATAAAATATTGTTTTTTATTTTCCTATTTACAATACCCTCTTTTTTGCTTTTGGAAACAGCGCATACAAGAAAGTAAACATTTTGGATAATCATAAAAACAAAACAACAAATTGCAATAACTAACATCTTTTCATTCATTTTCTTTCCCATCCGCAAGTTTACATTCGGCAAACTCTATTATCTTCTTTGAAAAATTGTATTCCAATTCAAATATATGTCTATATTTTGATGCGATTTTCTCATTTGTAAGTCTATGTTTTTTATCAGAATACTGGACTAAAATAAAAAGATATTCTTTTTTCCACATATCTCCAAGCTTTCTGCTTTCTGTAATTAGTTCACCTAAATCCGTTATATTGAAGTCAATTGAAAATTGCTCAAAGAACTCTGCAAGCTGATACCATCTATCCGATAAAAGTTTTATCTTTCGAATTATTGGAATTTCATGAACAATCAAATACTCGACAAAAACATCCTTTTCAAGATCTGTATCTAGAAACGCTTCATAAAGTCTTTGTGCTCTGCTCATAAGATTTTCTTCAGCAAGAGCATAAGATGTAAAATGGTTTTTGAGTTCAATATATACTTGTTCACCACTTCGAGCAGGAATATTAATTACTGTTGGTTTAATAATTTCAGTACAGATGCTTATGATGTCCTTTTTGGTTAAGGTTGCGTTTTCATCAACAAAGCCAAAAAATGGATCTATCATATAAAAACTATCCTCGTCGCTTTTTATGAAAAGGATATCATGTCCCAATCTGTTTCTTAAGGACTTTGGGAACCAAGGACATACTTTGGTGTTAGTAGTTGCAAAGACGATATCACCTACATGTAGATTTTTAAGGCAGGACATTTTATCTGCACCAGCGTAGAAATTCATTTTCAAATCATTGCATTTAGTCAATTGAATTCGAGGGCTTTTTAGACCTTTCACCTTAATTCGTTCAGCAAGGGTGTTCCCCTTTTCTGTGAAATCAAAATTTACACTATTAATAAAAGCATAATTATAATCAACACCCATATAGGCACAGTATGTAACCATACAATCAAGGAAGCACTCATATTCCCGCTTGTTAATAAAAAACAATTTCATACTTTTAATTTTTTCTACAATTATTGAAGTTTCTCAATAAACTCTGCAAATGCAGATATGGATTTCAAAACACTTAGATCCAAGTCTTCCATATTAATTTCGACCATAAACTCATCTTCCGCATTCAATAACAACGACACAATTGAAAGTGAATCTATATTCTGTTGAATATCATAATTTTCATCAATCACAGCGCCTTGAGGAGCAAATGCTTTAACCAATTCAATAATACTATTTTTTAAATTATCCATATTTTTTCTCCTATTATAGATTTTCTATATTTTGAGGATAGATTATCCCCATTTTTTGTTTAACTGCATCCAACATTTTCATGGTGTTCAAAATATGTTCTGTGGTATTGAACATACTTTCCTTTTTTCCATCCATAATCTCCAGTCTAACTTGATTAAACTGATACAAAAACGAAAACGGCTCCTTTTGAAGAGTATCAATATTGTCATCAAAGTAAATACTGCAACCTCTGTTAAAAAACGGCAATGTCACAAGACCTTTTTCACAATATATAACAGCATCGCCTGATAAAACTTTACGATTACTACATTTCAAATTACACATTGCTTCGCCGGCAGTCATTGTTAGCACTGCCTCTATATCAACTCCCTTGTCCATATGAACATCAACAATAAATATATCCGTTGAATACCCTAGAATATCCTCAATAAAAGCAAGCATATATATTCCGTGTTCCATAATAGCACCACTTGCAGTTGATGGATCAAAATAGCGAGTGCGTTTTTTTAAAAGGCTGGCATCAAGACCAAAAGACATATATAGTTTTTCAATTCTTCCATATTTGTAGGCATTGTAATCATTTTTAAATTGTTGATACTTTTTACCATATTTAAAAGCCAAAACAGTTGATAAGTATAAATCACGCTCTTTTGCCAAATATATTAAATTTTCGAACTGCCTGCTGTTTACAGTTATAGGCTTTTCACACAGAACATTTTTTCCATGTTCAAGACAATTTTTAATATATTCATAGTGGCTATCCGTAGGAGATGCAATATAAATACAATCACAATCAACATTTAAGAAAGCCTCTATTTTATCGTAGAAAGAACAATTGAATTTTTTACAGAACTCTTCACCAGTAATCTGATTACGAGAAAAAACTGCAACTATTTGATGCAGGCCACTATCAGATAATTCACGTGCGACCTTTCTAGCTATGTGACCACTACCTATAATAGACCATCTAAATTTATAAGTTGAATCATATTTCACAATTCTATCCTTTCTCTGCAAGAAGCAGGCTTTAGTTCATAAATGCATTTTTGTTACTGATGCTACATAATAAACTGAACCATTACGCAATCATATTTCTTTAGAATTTAAGTGCTTGTTAACCTAAATTCTATGATTAATAAGCATAAGATAACTCTTACCATATGTAAAAATTATAATGTTTCTAACAGAATTTTAAAAATTACATCTGATTAGCTGTCGTGTTTTAAAAAAATATCTCTAAATTTATTTTAATACTACAAAACAAAAAAACAATAACTAAGACAATATTATCGAAAATCAAGGCAAAATAATTAAACGTTTAACTAATAATATAATTTGCAATTTATAAGGACTTCAATGAATAAAATTTTCTTAAATCAGAAAATAGTTGTTAACTTAAATATAAAAACTTTTCAATAAATTGTGCTTATCAGCTAAAACTATAGCATCATTCATGTTCAACTTTTGATGCTTTTACAGTCTCTTTTGTTCTTTCAATTATAATAATCAAACCGTTTTCATTATTCAAGAGAATATCAGAAAACATAAAATTATCAGCTAAAAATGTCGATATTTTACATGTTATTAGAAAATTCTAATATTTTAAAGGTATATTCTCGTTTTGTTAGATAATTCTCAATATATGCGTTTTGGATTAGTTAGATAATTGATAAAGTATATTAGAGGTGATATTATGAGTTATCAACTATTCATTAAAGAAGTTGGAGAGAGATTAAAACGCAGGCGGAAAGCACTTGGATATACACAATCAGAATTAGTTGAAATATTAAATAAAAATTGTAATCAAGCTGATGATGATTTTTTGTCTGATAAACAAATGTCTCGGTTTGAGAGTGGTCATAACTGCACTCGTTTAGACAAATTTGTTAAGTGGTCTTTGGCTCTTGGGAAAACTCCTGATTTCATTTTACTTGGCATTGATAACACAAGTGACAGAAACGACAGCAAGATAGATCAAATATGTGAATATCTAAAATTATGTGATGAAAATGATATCAACAATGTTTTATTGTTTGTTAAAGCTATGTACGAAAAAAGACAACATTAAATCATACAATTATGATTATCACAGTAAATAGTAACCCTCCGGCTAAGCCCAATGTCATTAACTTAATGACATTGCGGCTAAGCCGGGGGTTCTTCATATGTTGGATAAACCCTATGTTACCAGCAACTCCTTAAGGAGTATCTTTTTTCTTCTTTTGTATGGTTTAATTATTAGTTACTACTAATTTTTTTCAATTGATTGTTTAAATATTTGAATTTGGGAACATTATGTGTTATATTTTTTTAGTTATCACTTTTGATAACCTCCTTTTGTTATTATTGCTGTTGGTAGCCGCTTTACTTTCAAAAGGAGCTTTTCTTTATTCTGCTGAACGCTAAAGCTTTTTTGAACTCCCCGGCACAGCCGGGGGGGCGTCTATTACAAAAATATAAAGGGACTTTTTTCAATTAAAAACAGTCCCCTTTATATTTTGAACAAGTACAATAAAAACGGACAATAGAAACAAACAGCCTCCTATGGTAGAGTTAAAGAAACTACCTTAGGAGGTTTTGTTATATCAAGAAAGTATAGTGTTGCGGTGCAAAGTCTGATTTTAATATTGTACTTCGTAATATACTAATCCTAATTCTTCTGCATCCCATGCTATGGAATTAGCAAAAGATGTCTTCTCCTCATCTGGAGAAGATGTTACATTTCGTTCGTATCCCGATACAGCAGTATTATCATTGTGATACTGGTCGGCGGAAGAGTCAATTAAAAGAGTATTATTGTCATTTTGAATATCACTTACTGATGATGAACTAGTAAGTGCATACATACCAATAGCTCCAGCCAACACAACTTCATCACTGTTTGCAAGCTCATTCAATAAACGAAATGTTTCTTCCAACCCTTTATCCGTTCTTGAAAAAAAAGTTATGCGATTACCATCCTTATCATAACCGCGAGCTTGTAACTGAACAATTTCAATATTATAAGCATCAACATATCTTTCAAGTTCTTCAGCATCCATCGATTTAGAAAAAGTAATTGTAGTCACTACATCATCTAAAACAACTTCAGACAATTGTGTGTTCATTGAATTGACTGATTCAATATATTTATTGATCGTATTTTTAGTTTTTACTTTCGTTTCTGTAATATCATTAGAACTAAAATTTAATGAATAATTAATCGCGGCAACAGCTGGTACAGAAAGTGTTACGCAGAGTATTATGCAACTGATAATAAAGATAAGTTTACTTAAATATTTTTTCATTATTGCGAACCCCCATTTTTACCATATACCATAGTTGCTTGAACAACATCTGAGGTCCAAACATTATTGTAATCTCCATTAGTTTTAATCCACAGATTGCCTTTTCCAATATATTGACCACTCATATTAAACTGAACTTCCCATTGACCATTATCATTAGTTTCTCCTTCTCTATAATCATACCACATAACCGACATATTGTATGTTGTTGCCTCTACTGTTCCTAACGCAACAACTTCAGATTCTTCATTTCTGTTGCCTAATAAATCATCGTTTTCTAAATCAGATTTCGGGTTAGGCAAGGATGTTGAAATTGCATATGCATCCATTTTATCAGTTGAACTCTTGCGAACACTTGATATATCAAGCGTTAAAAAAAGATTTTTAGAATCAGCAGAATGTGTACCCGCATTATATTGTAAAATATTTGACACATTGTTATTGTCAAGTGTAAATTCACAATAGGTTTTGGCATAATTTTGAGCATCACCATCTGTATTATAGAAAGTTGGTTGAGCCCAACCAATTTGGGGGACATAAGAGCCATGTTCATATGTAGAATAGTTCCATGTTTCCGTTGTGCCAACGGTATATGTAACAGCAAAAACTGTGACAACACTAGTGATTAACATCCCAATAGCAATCGCTATAGAAATTATACCTTTTTTCATTTTTATTTTCCTCCATTTGAAGTTGCATCATAATTTATATGACAAAACTTTATAATGAAATATCTTTTATTGAGTAATGTGGGTTCAATCATTTTTGATAATCTGTTGGTTTTTTATTTTATATATGATGTCACATAAATATTTTATATCATCATCATTATGACTTGTGATTAGAATTGTTTTTCCTTCATTTTGAAGAGCTTTTACCAAATCTAACATTTTTTTATGAGATTCATCATCCAAAGCATTAAATGGCTCATCCAAAAGTAATATATCTTGTTCTTCCATTATCGCTTGTGCAATGGCAAGTTTCTGTTTCATTCCTAAAGAATAATTTTTTATTTTTGTTTTATTTTCAGGATCAAGACCGACAAGTGCAAGAGTTTGTTTTATTTTCTCATCGTTAATTATATTTCTTATTGAGGCTAAATATTTTAAATTTTGAAACCCCGTATATATATCAATAAATCCGGGAGTATCAATTAAAATACCTATATTTTCAGGGAAGTCACAATCTTTACCAAGCTCTTTGTTTCTAACGGTTATTTGTCCTTCATCCGGTCTGTAGATACCTGAAATTAATTTAAAAAGAACAGATTTTCCAGAACCGTTTTGTCCTACAAAACCAACAATAGTTCCTTTTTCAATTGTAAGATTGACATTTGAAAAAAGCAAATGTGATTTAAATGATTTTGAAACTTTTGATAATTCAATTATAGATTTCATATTTATCTCTCCAACAAATTATATATTCTTTTTTTGCTTATATATATATCAATTATCACGCTACAGGTAGCATATATAAATGCAATTGCGATAATGTATTTTACAGTACTATCTTCATACAAAAGAATTCTTGATATTGATGACAATCCAAATGGATACAAACTCCACTCAACAAAGGGGATGAGAAAATATCCAACCAAAATAGCAACAAATTCAATAGATAAATTACCAAATACAGAGTGGATAAGAACAAGAACTTTTTGTGTGAAAAACAATTCTATGAACCGCAAAATTAATGCTGATACAAGAATAAAAATTTTTGTATTTCCATCAGTAATACCATATAATATTTGTGAAGTTTCATTAAACCATAAATTCGACTCAACAAACAACACATTATATATAATTACGGCTAAAATGTGAACAACAAAGTATACTACAAGAAAAAAACAAAAAGATATTTGCAAATTTAAATAGTATTCAGATTTTTTTCTAAAGCGGATCATTACTGTGTTTCCAGCATTTATATTCTTTGAATCAAGTGTGATTGCTGAAAAATATAATGGTATAAAGTTAAAAATTAGAAAAAAAAGTAAATCTATAAGCACAAATCGTCCACTTGAACAACCGTAAAACAGCACCGTTAGCGTATCCATTCCGGACAATTTTGATTTGGATGCAATATATAATATGTCAAAAATAAATATTAGAAATAAAACGAAAACAATACGTTTGGTTGAGTAATTTTTTGCAACAAACCATCTGAGTGATGTACCATTAATCATAAATCGGAACACCCCCATCTTCTTTTTGTTGCTATAGCAACAAATGCAACAGTTATAAAAATAATCGTAGTTTGAATAAAAGCACAATTATTGTTTATTGCATTATGAAGAATTGTGTAATTGTTCAGGAAAATATAAGGAAATATTTCATCGTAGCCCCACTGTACTGCAAGAACACTTAATATATATTCGAAGGCAACTATTAAAAGCAATATTTTTTTAGGAATAAGATAAAATAAAAAGCTTACAGTTAATGCAATAAATATTAATCCTATAAAGAGGTATAGAGACGTGTACAACAGTACGTTCAGAATAGCATTGGAGGAATCTGAGAGAATAGCTCCTATAATTGTGTTATCAAAATAACCTGTTGGCTGCATTATTGTTGAAAAATTTAATGTCAACGAAAAAATTAAGGAAAAACCTAATATAATCACGACAAATAGAAATGCAAAAATAATCGAGGGAATAAGCCCAATGAAAAAATACTCCTGAAAACTTCTGTATCGTATTATTTCCATTGTTTTACGTGATGATAGAGTTGAGAAAACGCAAAAGCCAAATATTGGCAATATAACGAAAATAATCAAATGAAAATCTGATAACATTTCCAGCATAAACTCTAAGACACTAGTATTGGAGAGTTTTGCTCCCATAATTCTATATCCTGTATATATAGAAGTGATAAACATAAACAGAATTATCTTTTTGCTGTTCTGTGCAAAATATATATTACATAAATGTTTTAGTTTAGCCATCATTTTTCTTTCCTCTGATATAAAAGCACAAGTATATTACAAAACATATTACTATTAATAAAAGAGGACCTATAAGCATTGAAACATATGGAGACATAGAGAAGTAATTCCAATTAACACTCTCCGGATAAAACGATGAAACTAAACTCATATTTGAGATGCCTAAAATTGAAGTGCAAAAATTCTCAATTATCGAATAAACCAACGGTCCGGTAAGAATAATAAAAATATGTTTAGAATAATGCGAAAGAATGTATCCTAATGTGAACATAATTATGCCGATAAATCCTCTCCAAATTGAAATTGCAACAGCATAAACCAAAGGATCGTTTACCAACAAATTTCCAAATAAGTATTCAGCGGCAATATTCCTTTCACTTTGGTACATTGGTGTAATGCACAAACTTAATAATGCACCTGAAATAGAAATAATAAATAAACTCATAAACGCAAATAAAGAGCCACTGCACCAATGGAAAAAGAAATATTTTTTCAGTTTAATTCTGCTATGAGTAAAAAAGTGGTAGTTGTTTCTTTTTTCGTAATACATCAACCAACAGTATGGGATGGAACAAAATACGGGGTAAAAGAAGGCAAATATATCCAGAGAATATATCCACGACATTATTGGATATTCAATTACTGAACTTGCCCAGGTAGTCATTACACATATTGTACTCATAATTATACCGACTACTGTTGACATTAAAAAGGGTTTTATATATTTGGGGATAATAGTTTTCAAAATTTTCACCTCTAAAATCAGAAATCCGTAAGGCCTATACTAGTTTAATTCATCGTAATATTTATATTGTTAAGAGTCGCATCTCCATGTGCCGGATGTTGTAACATCTACAACAGTTGTAAGTTTGTTTGAAAAATAAACATGCATCTTATCGCCTGCTTCATGAGAAGCTCTAGATAACAGAGTTTCCTTAGAACCTGTAGTGACATTATTTACCCAGGCACCAGCAGATTTATCTTCGTCTCTCATTCGGCAATCAAGTTTCTTACCACCGCCGACTTTTGAAACATTGATATTACCGGAATAAGCAGTTTTGCTTTTTGTTTGCTCTGTTGTCATTACAGAACCATTCAATGCCGGAACATCAACTACATAACTTTGATATGATGTAAGAGCAAATGCACTTATTGAGAATAAAGAAAGACATACAAGACATATTGCAATAACTTTTGTAATCTTATTTTTCATATGTAATTCCTCCTGTTTCGTATTATCATGGCCTTACGGATTTCTTCTATCAAAACATGTACAACTCATGTTTTGCTTTAAACTGTTTGTATATAGTTAGCAATTATTTAAATCAAACTATATACAAAAATGTTCTTGATTTTTTGACATTTTTTAAAAGCTAATTGTATTCGGTATAATTAGCTTTTAAAAAATACATTTTAATTTTATTGCCGATAATAAAAATAGTAAATACTAATATCCAAACTATCGAAAATCAGGGCGAAATTATCGATGTTTTTTTATTTTTCCTGCTATAAGTAATGAGCTTTCTAAAATCAGACTCATACAACAAGGTGCAAAAAGAAGATACAAGTTCAAAAAATATGTAGTTACAACAACAAAAAATATAAGCATCAAAATCACTCTTGATTTTTTACGAAAATACTGTAACTCCTTTTCTGTAAGTGGTTTTTCCGGAGTATCAAGAGGTGCAATAATAAATATAGTGATAGCAGCAATCAAACTACAATAGAATAAAACTTGTAAATTATAATAGCATGACAATTTTATTGTAATTATTGATAAGAACATAAGCATTAAGGAACAAATCTCACATCTTAATTCTGTTTTCGCGTGATATCCACCTGCAAATCTTCTTATTTGATAAAAGGCAAAATAAAAAATTATACTCTCTGCAACACATTTTAATATGAACCCAAAGATACAAACGAGAACTAAATATATAAAATGTGACAAAAACATAAATAAACCATATACATATAGTTCTCGTTCGTCTTCATTTGCATCCTTGCTTAAAAAAATTTTATCAGCCAAATATGATGATAAATTACTTATCATTATCAACTTTGCTGAATTTTTTTAAGCTTGCAGGTGCTTTAGGCTGCCATAATATAATGCAGGATGTGCTGTTGGCATCGATTTTAACTGCACTTTTTGCTACAGCCTTTAAAATTTTTGCCTTAACACTATTTTTAGCATTCATTTCAACTGCTCCTTTCTATTATAATACCATAATAATAATTTAGTTTTTCTTACCTATCAAGATAGTTTACAAATTAATAAATTTTCCGGTTAATATTATCGCTTTTGCACAAATAATTAGATTTTTTTATTTTTTTGTGCTTTTTATTCAACTTTTTTTTAATCTATAACCAGCAAATGAGCAAAGTAAATTTTGTGCAAGATTTCATAATCACACAACACACATCACCAGATTTTAGACATTTTAGATAAAATTCACAAAATTATACAGGAATAAAAACGTGTAAGATGTCTTTGCTTTCGTTAAATCAAGAGAAAACCACAACTATTTACAAATCATATTCCTCGCTGTATAATTAAAATGTCTTTAAGTTATATTGGGAGGGATATATATGAATATTGCAATCTGCGATGATGATAAAGGATTTAGAGATCATTTAGAAAAACATTTAAAGAATTATTTTGACGAGAGAAGTATACCTCTTAATTTTTTACAGTTTTCTTGCGGTGAAGACTTATTAAAAAATGAATTGCTGTTTGATTTAGTTTTTCTAGATGTTGAAATGGGAGAAATCAACGGAATCAATACCGGCAAAGAACTCAAATCAAGAAATCCGCATAATATTATATTTGTTATTACCTCATACGATGGTTATCTTGATGACGCTTTTAAAATTAATGCCTTTCGTTTTTTGTCAAAGCCATTGGATGTTGTCAGACTTTATAAAGCGCTTGATGACGCTATTGAACTTCTAAAAAATGATATAATTGTTTTTTATGATGTAAAATCTGCAACCAACCTCAGAATATATACAAAGGATATAATTTATATTGAAATAGAAAAGAAAAAAACCAAAGTTGTAACTGTAAACGGAACATATCATTCAAATGATAAAATATCTGTATGGAAAAATAAACTGAATGGTATTTCTTTCGTCAGTCCACATTCAAGTTACATCGTTAATTTGGATTATTCCATAAATCACACAAGAACCCTACTAGTTCTAGCTAAAAAGAATTTAGATGGAAAAATTCTAGAAAAATATGAAATATCTATAGCACCTAAAAAACAAGTTGAAATTAAAAGAAAATTTTTCTATGTTTTAGAAAGGCGGTAATTTATGCAAAGTATTCCCATGCTTATTTTTATGTATTTTACAGAATGGGTGATTGTTTATACATATATAAAAGAGATATATAAAAAAAGGAAAAGACTTTCTATGGGATTTTCCATATTATTTTACTTGGTTCTTATGATAATATATAAATATATTACTAACACTGAAATATTGAATATAATTTTCACTCTGTTTTGTAATATTCTTTGTATATTCAGTTGTTTTAAGAGCACTTTTAAATCATCAGTTTTTCACGGAGTCGCATTGTGTGTAGCTAAGTATTTGTCTGAATATATTGCAATACTCCTTATGTCACAAGTGACATCAACACCTCATAATTTGTATGAAGAAAATCGGTTAATTTATATGGTTGACCTTATTGTTTGTAGGTTGATATATTTTTCTATTTGCAGATTATTTTTAAAGTTTTCCAATAAAGAGAATCCTGCGGCAAAATGGGGAAAATGGGCGCTACTCGCTATTCTTCCAATAAGCAGTTTATTTATAATCTATGTTATACGTATGCTTGCCAAAGAACAAAACTTTACTCAAACAGAAAACATAGTGTGCATCACTTCTCTTATTATGCTTTTATTTGCCAATATAGTGGTTTATATAATTTATGAAAGATCTGAAAAAAGCAGTCAAAAACTAACAGAATTAGAACTTGCTAATCAAAAGAATGAAATTAATATGCAATATCTTCAACTGCTTGAAGCAAAAAATGAGAAAATGAATATAATGGCTCACGACTATAAAAATCATCTCGTTGCAATAAACGGTATGTGTGACTCATCAGATGTCAAAAAATACATAAACGGTATGTTTGATGATATTAGTAAATATAATCGCATAGCCAAAACAAAAAACAAATTCCTGGATGTTATTTTAAACAAATATACTGATATGTGTGAGACTACGGGAATACTATTTGATGTAAATGTTTCCACTGATAATCTTGATTTTATAAGTAACTATGATATATCTTCGCTCTTCAACAATATTCTTGATAACGCATATGAAGCCGCTTTAAATTCAAACAAAAAAAATATTTATCTTGAAATATCAAGAGTTTTGGGTTCGTATCACAAAATCATAGCAAAAAACAGTTCGGACATTCAACCTAAAACTCATAACGACAAATTGCTTAGCACTAAAACAAATAAAGATTCTCATGGGTTCGGAACAAAAAGTATTCAAAAAGTTGTAAGCAAATATCAAGGTGAGTTACAATGGGATTACGATAGTAAAAAGAAAGAATTTAAATTGGTTATACTCTTTCCTGATAGCAATATAATTTAACACTTAAATTAAATATTTCCGCCCTGATTACTCAAGGCGGAACTGTTTTTCTATTTATAAAACAACAACGCATCTAATCTTACACCATTTTGAATAACCTCAAAATGACAATGCGGACCAGTTGAATATCCGGTTGAACCACAATCTGCGATTACTTGTCCTTGCTTTACTGTCTGTCCGACAGACACATGAAGAGCAGAACAATGAGCATAAAGAGTAGAGTAAGTGTCATCGTGTTTAATCTTGACAAAATAACCATAGGAATTATGCCAAGTTGCAGTTACAACAACACCATCCGCAGCAGCAAGAATAGGCGTACCAAGAGGAGCTGCAATATCTGTACCACCGTGAGTTTTAATTTCACCCGAAATCGGGTCAACACGAGTTCCGAACCGGGAAGATATATATTGGTCGTTTTCAAATGGCCAAGTAAACATACCTGTGCCGACAAAGGAACTATTACCCTGAATAATCTGTCCGCTTGCTCCAAGAAGCTCTGCCCATAAATCGTTATATTCTTCACTCATCAATTCTTCCAATAATGCTTTCTGTTCATCATTGAAATTGTAAAGAGCAGAAATTTCATCTACACTCAACTGAATAATTGATACTGTCAGAACCTTCTTTGTTACATAAGTTGTTGTTTTAATAGAATTTCCGTTTTCATCTGTTGTAACGACAGTTTCAGCAACAACTTTAGGTGTAACAACACCTGTCATTGTGTTCATATCTTTCATAATGTCACGAAGCAAATCAATTTTAGTATCATCAAGAGTTACAACCTCAAGCGGATTATCGCCTGAGGTTGTTTTTACTGCATATACTGCGAGAACATCTTTCCAATTTATAGAAGTATTACCCTTAACTTCAAGTAAATCATAAGTGTAGGATGCCTTCATAGCAGTAAGATTTGCATAATGCTCAGATGTGAGTTCAGATATAGCCTGTGACATTGTTTTATTTGTACCTGTTGTTTCATCGTTTGCAAGGAAGATACCGAAACAAGTACCACCAATGGCACCGATTAAACAAATAATGATTATTACAACAACAGCAGGCACACCACCTCCGGCAATAATAGCTCCAATACTTTTTACACCTGCTACGACAGCTTTTCCCGCTTCAACAACAACCTTTGCTGCAACCTTAACTGTTCTTATAGTTACTCTTACAGTTGCCTGTGCCGTTTGTTTTGTTCTCTTTGCAACCTCGGCTGTTTTCTTTGTTGTTGATGCAGTTGTTTTAACAGTATTTTTTGCTGTTTTAACCGTCTTATCAGCCTTTTTAATTCCTTTTGCAGTTGCATCAAGACTTCTCTTTGATTGCTTTATTTTATGAGCTTCATTATTAACCGTCTTAATAGTTTGTTTTTCTGCGCCGACCTTTTTAATTGTTGTTTTACCTTTAGTTTTAGGGGCAGCTTGCTTCCTTTGACGAGGTTTCTTTATTTCATCAACAGGAATTTCCGTCTGCTGTTTTGATTTAGGCGGTGCTTGAGTTTTTTCTTTAACGGTAGGTTTATCTTGCTTACCCTTTACATCGCCATTTTCTTTTTTAGCCTGAGTAGTCTTATTCTCATTCTGTTTTTGTTTAGGTTCAACTTTTCTTTCTGTGGTTTCAGGTTGATTATCTATTGGCTTTTCTTCAAGTTCAGGTTTTTCATCATTAGGAGCATATTCTTCCGAAGGCTTATTTTCTTCTGTCTTTTCCTTTTTATCTTCTCTTTTTTCTTTGATCTTTTCTTTGGCTTTATTTGCACCTTTGCGAACTGCTTTTTCTGTACCGACAGCAACAGTTTCACTACTTGTACGCATTGATTCTGACACTTTATCACTTGCATACTGTTCGGATGATACATTATCTGTCTGATTGATATTTTCATTAACAGTGTCCTTGGTTTTGACACCGATATTTTTCATTCTGTTACCGACATTTACCGCAGTATCGTGAACCCTAATGTCTTTTACTATTTCACGAGTTTTTATTTTATATTTCATTTGCACCTCCAAATATAGAATAATTGTTTTAAATATGTTAGAATATAAGAAAACACTTTAAGGGTGATTGTATGGTTCTATTTATAATAGGAAACGGTTTTGATATAGGCAACGGTATGCGAACCGGATATAGGCAATTTTATCATTTTCTCAAAGACAATCACGAGGAATTCTTCAATTCTGTTGCTTCTCTCTTTTTAGCCGAATTTGAAACAGACCGTCTTTGGTGTGAATTTGAAGAGTGCCTGTCAGCTTTCACACCCGAACATTTCATCGACAATAAATTAACTCCTCAAAAAACATCAGAAACTGTTTTAGACTTTCAGGAGTTTTTATCTCAATATTTCAAAGAATGGATATACAATATTGCTTTACCTAACGACAAAGATTTAAGTGTGTTCACTCCAAATTCGTTCTTTATAAATTTCAATTACACCGATACTCTTGAAAAGTTATATAAAGTCCCATATGATAAGGTTTTACATATACACGGACAAGCAACCGACCCCAAAAGTCAGTTAATTATAGGGCATAGCAGCAAAACTACGATAGATGAGATGTGTGAATCATACGGAATAGTAAAGAACGGTAATCTTGAATGCACGGTTGAAGAATTTAATTACTTGATAGCAACAGAAATGATGTTATTTACTTTAAGAAAACCAACAGAAGAAATAATAAAAGAAAAACTGACTGATTTGGATTTTGATACAGTGTCTGAAATTGTTGTTTTAGGACATTCTTTGGGTATAGTTGATTGGCCGTACTTCAAATATATTAAAGAACATTTAACACAACCTATCCCTTGGATTTTTAGTGCCTATAGCGAAAGGGATAAAGACCAAATATTTACATTTGTCAAAGAGTTTCAAATACCCGACTATTCTATTGATTCTCTTCAAAACTTGATTTCCAAATATTCATTTAAATAACAATAAAGGCTTCATAGAGAGTTTGTCTATGAAGCCTACATTTATTTATTCAATCATTTTGGTTGACATCAATTTATACAATTCCGTATTCTTCGGGAACTTTCTTTCAAACGGTACAAATGAAGAACCAACCTTAACAAGACCATGACCGACTTCTACATTTGTGATGTGTGTCATCTGAGTTTCACTAATCTGTAAAAGGTTTGCAAGTTCTTCTCTGTCTGTTGAACCCTGATTGAGCATTATAATAAACTCGGAGTTTGCGAGCATTGTTCGTGCCGTATGGCTCTGTAATAGGTCATCAACATTCTGTGTGATGCCTGTACAATAAGCACCGTATTTACGAACTCGTTTCCAAAGAGTGAAAAGGAAGTTCGCAGAGTATTCGTGTTGGAAAAGAAGATATATCTCGTCAATGAAGATATATGTTTCTCTGCCTTCAGCTCTGTTCTTTGTAATTCGGTTAAGAATACTGTCAAGAACTACAAGCATACCGATAGGCATAAGCTGACTACCGAGTTCAAGAATGTCATAACAAATAAGTCTGTTTTCAATGTTTACATTGGTTTTCTGTGCAAAGGTACTCTGTGAACCTGAAGCAAAAAGTTCCATAGCTGTTGCAAGTTCAGTAGCTTCGGGTTCAGGCTGCTTTCTTAAATCGTTGCAAAGGTCAACAAGTGTAGGAACCTTACCTGTATAACCTCGCTTGATATAGTTCTTATATACATTAGTAAGGCAACGGTCAACAATAGATTTCTGAATTGCATCAATACCGTCTTTGCCCATAACCTGCTCAAAGAGAGAAAGGACAAATTCAGCCTTAAATGCAATAGGACTTGCACCGTCTGCATACTCCTTGTTAATATCAAGACAGTTGATATGATTTTTACTCTTTGCAGAAAGTTCGATAACCTGACCGCCCATTGCTTCCACAAGAGCAGAGTATTCTCGTTCAGGGTCAATAATCATAATGTCTGCATTAGTTGAAAGTAACAACTGTACTAATTCTTCTTTCGCAGTAAAGGATTTACCTGAACCCGAAACACCGAGAATAAAGCAGTTACCGTTAAGCAGGAACTTTCTATTGACGATAATCATATTCTTTGAGATAACATTTACTCCTTGGAATACACCGCCATCGTGCTGAATTTCCTGAACCTTAAAGGGCATAAAAACAGCAAGGCTTTCCGTTGTAAGAGTACGCCTTGCTTCAATCTTATTTATACCTATTGGGAGTGTAGCATTAAAGCCATCTAACTGCTGATATTTAAGAACACCAAGCTGACACATGTGCTTTCTGCCTGTTGCCTGAATTGCTTCTGTATCGCTGTTGAGTTCTTCAAGTGTATCGGCTGTGTGCATAACTGTGATAACAACCTTAAACATCTTTTGGTCACGGGTTGTAAGGTCATCAAGGAATTCTCTGATTTCCTTTCTCTGCTGCTCCATATCATAAGGAATTACAGAAGTGTAGTTATTATTGGCATTCTGCTTTCTCTGATAGTTTGCAATATTGGTTTCAATACCAAGTGCCTGTTTCTCACCAAACTTCTGTGCTTCTTCTGTTGATACCGGGATAATATCAAAGTTAAAGACCATATTTCTGTTTGTATCTGTGAGTTCCCATACAACACTGTCTTTGATATATGAGGGGTAATCACGAATGAACAGAACTCTACCAAACCTATCTCCGATTTTGAAATAGTCTGACTTAAATTCAAAACCATCAGGTGTGATATAGTCTTTGAAGCTCTGCCCCTTCTGCATTGTATCTCTCAAATCAAAGTGATAGTCCGCTGATTCTTTAGGTCTGCAGAAATCGTGTATAATGCGAAGTCTTTCAGTTAAATCAAGCTCGGAGCACTTTGAACCGAGCCTTGCAAAGTGAGCAATCAAATCTGCACCCACACGGTTAAAGTGACTTCGTGCTTCTTCCACCGTCTTTTTCTGAATTGTGAGTGTTACATATTTATCCTGAACAATAGCATTTGCTCCGTTTGCTATCATTGTGAGCATATCATTGATTTCTTTACGGTACTTGTCTTTATCATCATTTGCTTTTTCAAGAAGAGCAATTTCTTTAAGCTCACTATTTTTGAGTTTTCTGTTGATGATAGTAATCTGACTTGAAATACCGTTTTCAAGTGAGTTCAAAATCTCACTGTATCGAAGGAAGTTTGCTTCCTTGTCCTCTTTACTTGATACCGCATAATTTATATCGGTAAACTTGAATGTTTTTGAATATCTGTCTTTACCTGTTAAAAAGATACCGTCTGAATAGACGGCATCGATTTTTATAACATCCTGAACAGACTTTGGGACAGACATTCCATCCCCAAATAAGTCATCGAGTCCTGTTTTATTTTTTATTGTTCCTATGAGGTCGAACATCGTCACCAGTCCTTTCAATTTCGTCATAATAGTTTTTTGAAATAAATTTCAATTCCTTTGGCATAAGGATTTCACTCTTAAGATAAGTGATTAAAACCTTTTCTGCCGTCATTCCGTGGTACTTAAAAAAGCCGAGGGTTGCAAAAGGAGCTGCACCTACAATACACACCCAACTGAGTGTTTCAATACCGAAGAACGGTTTAAGAAGAAAGTACAATCCAACTGCAACACCGCAGGCTAAAACCGAGAATACGAACTGACGGAGATTAAGACCGAAATATACCGCTTCACTGTAATCTCGTATTTCACGGTTAATCTTTACTTCCATTTACTTAATCAACTCCTTTATAATCCCATCATTTCTTTAACTACTCTGTCACTCATTTTTACTGTTCCGACAAGTACAATCATATTGAATATAAGCTCACCGACATAAGTCCATACCTGATTTACTGCTGCTGCCGATTCATCAACAACAGGTGGTGATGAAGCAAACAACGAGAAGATTATGCAACCGAGTACAATGATTGCACCCTCTAAACATACTGCCGCATAAGATTTAATAAAGCTCTTACCGACAGATGACGAAGTTTCACCCGCAAATGCTGATAACGGTACAGGGGCAATCGCTGTATATAGGTAAATCTTAAAGAATCGTCCGTAAACCGTCATAATCATAATGAATGAAAGAACAGTTATAAACAGACTGCCTATAAGAGTTACTGCCCATAGTGGCACACTCTCCCAAAAACCGCTATCTTCGATTGCAGTTACTATTGACTCAGGTAGCACCATTTCATCGATTCTTGCAAGTCCTGATGTTGCCATAATCTTTGCAACAATGCCCTGAACTATATCAAATAATGCCATCATCAATTCAAGACCATAGTCAATAGCTGCTTTTGAAAGTATAAAACGGACAAACATTTTTAAAGCTATTTCAGGTCGTTTCATTTCTGCGAAATTACCGCAGGTTTTCATCACACCAACAACAAAAAAGAGCACTAACAGCGAATATCCTATCGCCTGTAGTGCTCCGTGAATGTTAGTGATTACATTCCATATAGTACCGTCTTTAAATTCTTCCGGGGATTGAGTGATAAGAAGCCAAATTTCACTTAATTTGTCATTCCAAGTTGCGAGTGCATTTTGTAGATTTTGCACTACCCAATTTGAAGATTCCATCAAAGACCTCCCTTCAAAAAAGAGAGAACACAAAACTGTGCTCTCCCTGTCAATAAATTAAATTTAATCCTTCAATTTCTTTTTCTTTAAGTTTAATAATTTTAACTCCGTTTTTGTTATTTCCATCGTAATAACTAACGATACAGTTTTCACTTTGCAGGGTTAAAAAATTATCTTTCAAGAAATCATTAACAACACAAAAATCATCCAGAGGTTTTCTTAATCCTAATCCTAAATATTTTATGAAGGCTTCTTTTTTTGTCCAAATCTCTAAAAAAGCTTTCATCGGGTCAACAGAAACATTTGTAATATATTCATTTTCTTTCTCAGTAAAAAAGCGTTTTGCTATTCCCGTACTATTCTCTGTTTCTTTTTCAATATCAACACCCACTCTGTTATCGGAAAAAGCTATCGCAATTACATTGTGTGTATGAGAAATATTAAAGAAAATATTTTCATGTCCTTCAATATAGGGTTTCCCCAAGTCATCGTTAACTATGGAAATCTGATTAATGTCTATTCCAAACTCTTTTTGGATTATAAGTTTAACTGCAACCTGTGCATATAAACTGAGTTTTTTATCCATATTGTTATATAGCTTTTTTATCTGTGTAGCTTTTTCCTTTGACACATATGATATAAGATTGTTAAATATTGATATACTGAATTTATTACTTAAAGGTAATATATACAAATTTCTGCCCATTTTTTCAATTTAAATCCTTTGCTTTTTTCGAACAATATAATTTGCGTATACAGAAAAGTCAAGTGAATAATCCAAACTATCGATATATTCTGCAAAAATGTTGATTTATGCCTTTTTATTCAACATATTATCCAACAATAAGGTCAAGAATTTCTTTTGCAAATGTGATAATAATACCGCCTGCTACAGTAAGGAAGCCGTTAGCTCTCTGTGAGGGGTCATGAGATTTAAGAGAAAGACCGACCTGAACAATACCGAAGCCGAGAAGGATAAGACCTACGGCTCTGATAAGTCCGAAGATGAATGTTGAAAGATTGTTTACTACTGCAACGGGGTCACCTGCAGCAAAAGCGGTTACACCGCAAACGAAAAGCATTGTAAGGCAAAGGATGATACCCACATAAGCCTTAAAGCCTTTTCTAACTTTACCCTCCATAGGAGCCTTCTTGGTTTTTGTGATTACATTTTTACTCATATTTTTATTCCTCCAAATTATTTAATAAATATTCTTCAATTTCTTGACTTGAATAGATAACAACATCAGACTTTGGTAAATCATCAATGCTAATATCTTCAAGTTCATCAAATAGCATTTCAAGGCTTGAATAATCTTCAAAGCCGTGAACATAATTTTCACCCTTTCCGTCAGTTGTATCTTTGACATTAGGGTGTTTTAAGATGTCATACTTTAAATCTTGCACAGGTCTTTCACCACGAATAAAAAGAAGTGCGTACTTGTTATCAAGCATTCGCACTTCATCCGGCGTTAATAGTTCTCTACCTGAAATCTGATAGTTTGTTGAATAACTACCGTTTCTTCCTCGTGATTGTCCGTAAGTGTTTGTGTCAATAGTTTCCTTACCCAAGAGTTTTGAAACATATTCGTGTGTTGATTGCTCATTACCGCCAAGATACAAGAACTCATCACAGTTACCGACTATACTTTCCCACTGCTTTTCAAACAATGCTTTTAACTGTGCCATATTCTGAATAATGATTGAAACAGATATTTCACGGGAACGCATAGTTGAGAGCAATTTATCAAAATCATCAGGCAAAGCAATGTTTGCGAACTCATCCATCACAAAATGCACATGAACGGGAAGTCTGCCGGTATGAACAAAGTCCGCCTGATAATATAACTGCTGAAATAACTGTGTATAGAGCATCCCGACTATAAAGTTAAAGCTTGTATCATTTTCGGGAATAAGTGCAAACAATGCTGTTTTCTTTTCTCCGATTTGGTCAAGCTCAAGTTCATCAAAGCAGGTCATACTTGCAAGAGAATCAAGATTGAATTTTTCAAGTCTTGCAAGCAGTGTAATCTGAATAGATTTCAACGTCTTTGTTGAACCGCTGTGATAAGAGCGATAATATTTAAGAGCGATATGGTCCGGTATTCTTTTTTCAAGTTTCTCAAATATTTCATCAAGAGGACTAATCGTTACCATATCCTGACTACCGCCCCCGTCATCGGGAAGTTCACCTGCTCTTATCATTTCAAGAACAGTTGAGAAATTCTGTTCTTCCGGTGGAGCTTCATAATGAAGGTAAGATACAAGTGCTTTCAAAAGCATACTTGCAGCTTGGTCCCAAAACGGGTCATTACTCTGACTTCCTTTAGGTGTTGTGTTTTTAAAAAGGTTTGTTACAAGTCGCTGTATATCATTGTCATTATGAATATACACAAAGGGGTTATAGCAATCGCTCTTTTCCATATTTATGAGGTCAAGAACCTTAATGTCATAACCTTGCTTTTCTAACATACCGCCTGTATCACGAAGCAGCTCACCTTTAGGGTCAAGGACTATAAAAGAAGTGTTTGCCTGCATAATGTTTGGCTTTGCATAGAATCGGGTCTTACCCGCACCCGAACCACCGCATACCAAAACATTAAGGTTTCTTCTGTGTTGTCTGCCGTCAAGTCCTATTGCTGTGTTCTGAGTTAAAATCTTGTTTTTAGTAACTTCTTTATCCACATATTTCTTCTTTATTGTTGTCGGCTTTCCCCATTTAGCCGAGCCGTGTTCTTCTCGTCTTCGGTAATTCTTATCATTTGAAAGATAAATACCGATGCCGAGAGCATAGGCTAAAATGAAAATGAGGACAGTTTTTACGCTGTCCTCACAAAAAGAAATATTAAACGGATTACTGAAAGCAACTGAAAGATTTTTAATTATTTCAACCAGT
>JAFTUP010000250.1 GCA_017466205.1 Clostridia bacterium | reverse complement strand
CCGCAACAAGAACATCTTAAATGATAGTGATTGTGACAGCTTTCGCTTTCAAACTGATAACAACAGGCATCATTGTCACCTGAAGAGAATTTTCTTGCCTTATGCTCTTCGCAGAGTCTGTCCAATTGACGGTAAACAGTTGTTCTGCCAATATGTTCACCTTGAGTAATAAGTGAAAAATAAACCTCTTCAGCGGTAAAATGCTTATGAGGGTTACTTTCCAAAAAATTATAAACTAATTTGCTTTGTTTAGTTTCGTAGCTCATAAATTGTACCTTCCGTAAATTGAATTTGGAATTCAGTTTCAAATTATACGATTAAATAACCGATTTGTCAACTTTATTTTTTTATATTATTGACTGCAATTTAAAAATATTATATAATCAAAAAAATGTCCAAAATGAAAGGAAAAAACTATGAGTAAATCAGAAATTAAATTTATATGTGTCGTAATGGCGATTGCAATGTGCCTTACAACACTTACCGCTTGTTCAATTGGCGGAAATGGTGGTGGCAGTACCGGCGGTGGTTCAACAGAAGAGTATGAAATCGTTGTTGACAACACAGGTGCTAATACTGTAACAGCGTATGACACAAATAATGCATATTCTCTTAATGTTGATGCAGGTGATGAAATTCACGATATAAGCGACTTGCTCTTTGGTGCATTCTTTGAGGATATCAACTTTGCAGCAGACGGTGGACTTTATGCTGAAATGGTTGTTAACCGTTCATTTGAGTACACTTATCTCGCACAGGATGATGAACTTTATCGTTGGGCAGCAGTGAATGGTGCAAATCTTAAGGTTGACTATCTTCCAAATCATTCTCTCAATGAAAACAATCCTCATTACCTCATTGTTAATAACGCAACAGAAGGTACTGCAGGTGTTGAAAATTGTGGTTTCCTTGACGGAATGAGCATCACAGAGGGCGAGAATTACAATATGTCTTTCTATGCAAAGTCAAAGAAAGGCTATGAGGGTAATTTCTATGTAAATCTTGCGGTAAACGGAACTGTTGTGGCATCAAGTGTTGTTCCTGCAACATCAAATGAATGGACAAAATATGAAACAACACTTACATCAACTGCAACTGCTCATGAAAATGTAACATTACAGGTGCTTATTGATAATGGTGAAGCATATTTTGATATGATTTCACTCTTCCCTGAAAATACATATAAAAACAGAGAAAACGGCTTAAGAGCTGATATGTGTAAACTTCTTGAAGAACTTGAGCCAAAATTCCTTCGTTTCCCCGGTGGTTGTGCAATTGAAGGCTATGATGCTGCATCTGCATATAACTGGAAAGATTCTCTTGGAGTAGGTGACGATGGTCTTCCACTTGAATTTAACGGTAAATACGGTGATGTTGCTGCAAGAACACAGGGAACAAACCTCTGGACCAATGTAAGTATTACAGACGACGAGTTACCATGCTTTATGTCTTATGGTTTAGGTTTCTTTGAGTATTTCCAGCTTGCAGAGGACATTGGTGCTGTTGGTGTTCCTGTTCTTAATGCAGGTCTTTACTGTCAGGCAAGAGGTAAGGGTGCTATTTCAATGGATAGTGCTGAATTTAAGCAGTATGTTCAGGATATGCATGACCTTATTGAGTTCTGCCGTGGCGATGAAAATACAACTTGGGGTAAGGTTCGTGTTGATTTAGGCCACGAAGAACCATTTGAACTTAAATATATCTGTATCGGTAATGAAAACTGGGGACAGGATTATTATGACAGATACTCAATTTTCCTTAAATCATTCAATGAAGCAAAGGCACAGAATCCTGAGCTTTACGAAGGCCTCGAGCTTATCTATTCTTCAGGTGTAGATGACGGTATCAGCGGTGCAGATTACCTTGCATCTTATGAATATGCAAAGAGCGAGCTTGATAAGATGGGCTCAACAGATGCTTCTGATTTTGCAGCAGCAACTGACCATCATTACTACAATGACCCATCTTGGTTCTTGGAAAATGCAGATTACTATGATGAAAATAACTACAAGAGAAATGTAGAGAATATGACAGACACTATTTATGGTGGCGGACTTAAAGTTTTCCTTGGTGAGTATGCTTCATGGAGCAACACTCTTAATTCGGCACTTTCAGAGGCTGCATATATGACAGGTCTTGAAAGAAACGGTGACATTGTTGAAATGGCTGCTTACGCACCACTTTTCGGTAATCTTACTGCAACACATTGGTCACCTGACCTTATCTGGTTCAATAATCATCAGGTAACAGGCTCAATCAACTATTATGTTCAAAAGCTTTTCTCAAAAAATCAGGGTTCAGCAGTTCTTAATCATACATTTACAGGTGCAGAAGCTGACGAGAAAGTAATTTCAGGTGCAGTTGGTGTAGGTACTTGGTACACATCAGCAAAGTTCGATAACCTTATCGTAACAGATAATGAAACAGGCGAAACACTTGCACACGAAAAGTTCAACACAGCATTTGCAAAGCGTGATTGGAACTTCGCAACTTACGGTGAATGGAAGATTAAAAAAGGCGCTCTTGTAAACACAACAACTGCTATGAACTATTCAAATACAGGTAGTGTGGCATATTTCGGTGATACAAGCTGGGATAACTACACAATGACAGTTGAAGCAACAAAGCTTGACGGTGGCGAAGGCTTTATCATCCCATTTGCAGTTAAGGATACTGATAACAACTACTTCTGGAATATCGGTGGTTGGGGCAATACACTTTCTGCACTCCAGAAGATTGAAGCAGGTGCAAAAACTGATAAGATTGTAGGTACTGTTAAGGATATTATAATCGAAACAGGCAGAACTTACGAAATCAAGGTTGTTGTTGATGGTGCAAGAGTACAGGGTTATATTGATGGTGAACTTTATTTCGATTATGATTTCGGTGTAAAGGCTACTTCAAAGGCTTATACAGTAGTAAGCAACGACGATAATGGCGATATTATCATCAAGCTTGTCAATGTAACTGAAAAAGCAAGTACTGTTGCAGTAAATATTGATAATGCAAATATTCAGAGCACAGCAGTAATCAATCAGGTAGCAGGTGACTCACTTATGAATGATAACATTCTTGGTGCAGAAGAAGATTGCATTATGAAAGAATTCAAACTTGACGGATTCTCAAGTCAGTTCAACTATACAATGCCTGCATATTCTGTAACAAGTATCAGACTTAAAACAAAATAAAAATGTACAGCGGGGTTATACGACTCCGCTGTTATTGTTTTATTCAATAAATTATAAATTGTCGGGATGAAAAAAGTGCAAAGTGTAAAACGTAAAGTGGAAAACGTCGGAACTGCGTTGCAATTATAATGAAATCAGCGTCGCAGATACTCGCCTGCCGGCTCAGACAGTGCTAATTCGGCATCCACTGGATGCCCGCATCCCATCGTTTTCAGTTTTCCATTTTCAACTTTACACTCATCCCGATAAACTCCGATTTGTCATACAAACAAAATACACTCATTTCTTTATTTTACTTCTCATAGTGACATTTTCTTGAACAATATGAGAAAATATGGTAATATACATTCATACTTTTTATTGGAGATGGTGTTGTGAATAAAACAAAGAAAATCCTTTCAATCCTGCTTGCTGCCATTTTAATAATGACATCAGGAATAATTGCAAATGCAGAAACATATTCAGGTACTTGCGGGGATAATCTCGTCTGGGAGCTTGATGAAGCTACAGGTGTCTTAACAGTTTCAGGTACAGGCGAAATGTATGATTATGATGGTGGGTTAAAAACTCCTTGGTACGGACTCGGCAGCAGTGTTGAAAAAATCGTTATAGGAGAAGGCGTTACATCAGTGGGAAATCATGCTTTCAAGAGTTGCTCGGGTTCTGAAGTAACTATTTCAGACACTGTTGAGACAATCGGTAAATATGCCTTCTATGGTATGACCGGTCTTGAAAAATTAAGCTTGGGTGCCAATGTAAAAACCATTGAGGAGTATGCATTTTATTGTGCATATAATTTGGAGCAGCTTGTACTTCCCGAAGAACTTGTTACAATCGGGAAATTTGCTTTTTCACATTTGAGAGCAATAGAGGAACTGATTATTCCTGATAATGTTACAACAATCAGCGATTATGCTTTCAGCCACTGCTATAGCATAAGAAAGATTTATATCGGTGACAGCGTTGATTCTTTCCCGTTGAGAGCATTTGAGGCTTGTGATGTAATCACTGAGATAAGAGTAAGTGAAAATAACAAAAGCTATTTAAACGATAATCACGGTGTGTTATACAGCAAGGATAAAACAACACTTGCGCGTTATCCGAGTGCAAGCACTTATGAAAGCTATAAAATACCTGACAGCGTAGAATATGTTGCGTGGCATGCTTTTTATAAAAGCAATAATCTAAAGAGCATAACAATGGGAAAAGGTATTAAGGAAATCGGTAACGCGGCTTTTGCCGGCTGTGATAACATTACAAGCCTTGAATTTCATTCTGGATTAGAACTGGTATGGAGCGAAGCCTTTGCCGGCTGTGATAAATTAGAAAGCGTAAATCTTCCGGATACAGTCCGCACATTGTGGTACAGTGCCTTTCAAAACAGCCCTAATCTTAACCATATATATTATTCAGGTACAGAGGAGCAATGGAATAATATCCAAAATGTATTCGGTCGTGAGGAAGAGTATATATTAAATGAAACAACAACCATTCATTATTTATATGGTCATGTCTGTGATTACGGCAGCTGGGAGCTTATAAGAAGCGCAACCTGTACAGAGGTTG
The DNA here is from genome assembly GCA_017466205.1 of Clostridia bacterium. Classification (GTDB taxonomy): domain Bacteria; phylum Bacillota; class Clostridia; order Oscillospirales; family Acutalibacteraceae; genus Fimenecus. Next base: position 5,063 of record JAFTUP010000250.1, on the reverse strand, counting down.
GTCAAGAACAGCGTGTATGTGCCTGCGGTGCAACTGAAACAAGAGAAATCCCAATGTTCAATCATTCCTTTGATTTGTGGACAGTTACAGCAGAACCTACCTGTTCATCAGCAGGTGAAGAAACACGCTCTTGTTCTTGCGGATTTGCAGAAATAAGAGAATTTTCACCGCTCGGACACACAGCAGGTGAGTGGGAAACAGTAGCTGAAGCGACTTGTTCAGCCGATGGTAAAAATATCAAGAAGTGTACTGTCTGCGATTCTGTTATTGAAGAAGAAATTATTGAGGCAACAGAGCATACAGACAATAATAATGACGATATTTGCGACGACTGTAACGACGATTTAGCTGATAATAATGACGAACAGGAATGTGACCACGCTTGTCATAAATCAGGAATTGCAGGCTTCTTCTGGCAAATCACAAGATTTTTCAATAGGCTTTTCAGAACAAATCAATATTGCGAATGTGGTGCAGCACATTATTAAGCATAACCAAAAGCAGGGTCTTTCGACTCTGCTTTTTAATAAACCACCAAATCGGAGGTTATCGATGAAGTGTAAAATGTAAAATGGAAAGTGTAAAATGAAGGGGTGCGGGCATCCAGTGGATGCCGAATTAGCACTGTCTGAGCCGGTAGGCGAGTATCTGCGACACTGATTTTATTACAATTGCAACGCAGTTCCGACGTTTTCCGTTTTCAACTTTCAATTACGATTATCCCGATAAATATTTGTTACATCAAAAAAAGAGTACGGAGTTTTTGAATTCCGTACTCTAACTTTTTTAATTCAATATCTGCTTACCTAATGCCTTTAAACTGTCCTCACGGACTTTTTCAGTGAAAGATACATTTGCGAGTACCCAATCCCACTCAACCTTGAACCAGTCAACATCAGCTGATTTTTTACCGTCCATTTCAGTCTTGACCTGCTCCAAAAACTTTTCCCAACGCATTTTGTGGAATGAATTTATATGGTCACCTAATTGTCTGTGAGCATAATCGTGAAGATTACCGTCATCACACAACAATCTGCAATACCAGGTTGTAATCAACGCCTTTGCATTAATCATATAAAGCTCTCTTGTAAAGTCATCAAGCTTGTCAGTATATTCTTTAACAGGTTTGATATATGAGCTGAATGAAAAATACTCAGAGTTGAGCAAAACTCTGTCAAGTGTGTCAAGGAGAGAAATCAACTCTTCACAATACTCAACACATACAAGGTAATCCTTACTTTTATATGCTGAAACAGTTTTTTTGACAAGCGGAGTAAGCTTATTACAAATTGATTGTCTTAACATATCAACTGCATCATAAATGTAACACTCATTGTCCTTGAATTTATCAAAATCCTTAAGGAAGAGTGAAACCGCTTTGTCAAAATCATCGGTTGAATACGGGATTTTGATTGTTCCACGAGCTGAAAATGACTTTGCTTCAGGGTCAAGAGGTCTTCTGCAGCCCATTGTTTCAGTAGCACCAAAGCTCAATGCTCCGTTGTCAGTACCGTAAACAGTTTTCAAAAGAATTTCCATACATTCATTGATATTCTCGTTTTCCTTGCCATATCGACGAATTGCATATTTTTTTGCCCACTCTTTGATATCAGTAATATTTTCCCATGTATATGCAAAGAATATATCAGTTACAATAGGGTTGACATTTATGCTTTCGGCAGTTAATGCAATTCCCTTGAAATTAGGTCTTTTTGATGCGTTTTTAATCATATCAGGAATTTTTGTAATATCACCGTAAAGACCGTTTCGTCCGCCAAAATTGTTGAGAAGTCCGCAAAGGACATTACCGTATTTTGCAAGACGACTGAATCTGTTTGCATTGTGGTTAATCTTTTCTGTGTTAAGGTCAATCATAATAATGTGGTTTTCACGATAATCCTTAACTGATTTTGTGAAAAGCTTGGTAGGATTAAGTGCCCAGCATTGAATAATCCACATAGCATCTTTATCAAAGGAAAGCATTGTTTCCATAACATTTTTATAGCTTTCCTTTGCTGTGGCTTTGTTTAACTTTCCACCCTCGTGACCAATATCACCTGCATAATAGTGGGTGATGTCACCAAAAACCTCTTTCTGACATTCATAGAAAAGCTTTGCAAGCTTCACATAATATGCACTATCAGGACTTACAATAAGCGGTTGTTCAATACCTTTCCATTTACCCTGCTCGACGGTAGGAATATCCTTGTCTTTCTTGTTTATATCGCGAGGCACCATTCCTGTGTATGCCTGTAAAACTACATTCATACCAAGAGTCTGCATTCTTCTGTGATTTCTTCGTGCCATCTGACATCTTTCATAGAAAAAATTGTCGTGGACAGGACCACCGATTCCACAAATATTTCCCATGTAGAACCAAGCATAGTAGGAGGGACCGGTAATAAAATTCTTGATTTCTCTGTGACGATAGCCAAGCTTTGTCAGAAATCTTCTGTAAACCTCTTCCATACCAAGAATGTCAAGTACGAGATTTACACCATTCATAGCCAGAAAATCTATTTCCTTTTGCCACTGTTCTTCGTTCCAGAATGCCATTGAATATGAGTGTGTACAGTAATTATATGCATATCTGTGTTTAAATGTGGTCATTCGGTCAATTTTACCGTTCACACTCGGAAGTATTTTAGGCAGCTTAACCTGATTTCCGAATCGTGAAATATGACAGTTACAGACCTCTTTAAGATAACAGTTAAATGCACTTGCAAGACCTACACCTGTATTTGATGTAAGTACGATTTTGCCTTGAAGACTCGCTACGGAATAGTATTCATCTTTAAGTCGTCGGTCAAGTCGTAAGTTAAACTGCTCAACATATTCTTCGCCGATTGTTCTGCCGATAATTCCCTTGATGTCCTCAAAAATATCCTCATCAGTAACAGGACGGGCAAAGTCTGTCTTTTCAAATATTTCAGGTTCGCGAAAAATAGCCTTTTTCGATGGGAAGCTGCAGTCCTCACCAAGCACTTCAATATTATTGATTGTTACCTTTTCACCACTGTAATATTTCACGAAAACTCTTAAATATCTTGCGATTTTCGGGCTTTTACCTTTTCTGTGAAAATTCACACCGTCAAGACTTGAATATACAGTATAGTTTACGTCTGTATTTTCAGGAAAAACGACAATGACATCATGAATGCTCATACTCTTCGGAAAAGCCAAATCAATAAAGCAAGGGTAAGTGTCAAAAACAAACATAGGCACAGCAGTTTTATTTGCTTCACCACTTGCGTTAAGTATTTCATAATTCAATAATTCCAAAATAATCACCCGTCAGTAGATATCTAAATAAAATATATCACAAAAAACACCAAAAGTCTATCAAGAAAAACAACTATTTTTGTCTATAAACAAACAAAATTTGAATGATGGAAAAAAATAGGGAAAAACTATTGAAAATAAAATACTTTTTTGTTACAATTTATAAGGTTAATTATGTCTTTGACATAACCATTACTTTGTTAATAATTTTTTTGGAGGTATAAAAATGAGCAAAAAGTTTGTTTACCTTTTCAAAGAGGGTAACGCATCAATGCGTGAGCTCCTCGGTGGTAAGGGTGCTAACCTTGCTGAGATGACAAGTCTCGGTCTCCCGGTTCCTCAGGGCTTTACTGTTACAACAGAAGCTTGTACACAGTACTATGAGGATGGCAGAAAAATCAATGATGACATTCAGGCAGAAATTATGGAGTACATCGATAAGATGGAAGAAATCACCGGTAAGAAATTCGGTGATAAGGAAAATCCACTCCTTGTTTCAGTTCGTTCAGGTGCTCGTGCATCAATGCCTGGTATGATGGACACAATCCTCAACCTTGGTCTTAACGAAGAAGTTGTTGAAGTTATGGCTGCTAAGTCAGGCAACGCTCGTTGGGCTTATGACTGCTACAGAAGATTTATCCAGATGTATTCTGACGTTGTTATGGAAGTTGGTAAGAAGTACTTTGAACAGCTTATCGACGAAATGAAAGAGGACAGAGGCGTAACTCAGGACGTTGAGCTTACAGCTGAAGACCTTAAAGAACTTGCAGCTCAGTTTAAGGCTGAATACAAGTCAAAGATTGGTAAAGATTTCCCATCAGATCCAAAAGAACAGCTTATGGGTGCTGTTGAGGCTGTTTTCCGTTCATGGGACAACCCTCGTGCAAACGTTTACCGTCGTGACAACGACATCCCTTATTCATGGGGTACAGCTGTTAACGTTCAGATGATGGCTTTCGGTAACATGGGTGATGACTGTGGTACCGGTGTTGCATTTACTCGTGACCCGGCTACAGGTGACAAGGGCCTTATGGGTGAATTCCTTGTAAACGCTCAGGGTGAAGACGTTGTTGCCGGTGTTAGAACTCCAATGCCAATCGCTCAGATGGCTGAAAAGTTCCCGGAAGCTTATGATGAATTCGTTAAGGTTTGTGCTACTCTTGAAGACCATTACAGAGATATGCAGGATATGGAATTTACAGTTGAAGCTGGTAAACTCTATATGCTCCAGACAAGAAACGGTAAGAGAACAGCTAAGGCTGCTCTTAAGATTGCTTGCGACCTCGTTGACGAAGGTATGATTGACGAGAAGAAAGCAGTTGCTATGATTGACCCAAGAAACCTCGATACACTTCTCCACCCACAGTTTGACGCTGCTGCTCTTAAGGCTGCTGTTCCTGCTGGTAAGGGTCTTGGCGCATCTCCTGGTGCTGCTTGCGGTAAAGTTGTATTCACAGCTGAAGATGCTGTTGAATGGAACGAAAGAGGCGAAAAGGTTGTTCTTGTTCGTCTTGAAACATCTCCGGAAGACATCACAGGTATGAAGGCTTCTCAGGGTATCCTCACAGTTCGTGGCGGTATGACATCTCACGCAGCTGTTGTTGCTCGTGGTATGGGTACTTGCTGTGTATCAGGCTGTGGCGAAATCAAGATGGATGAAGAAAACAAGAAGTTCACTCTTGCAGGCAAGACCTACAATGAGGGTGACTATATTTCTATCGATGGTTCTACCGGTAACATTTACGGTGAAATCATCCCCACAGTTGATGCTGAAATCGCTG
>JAFTUP010000024.1 GCA_017466205.1 Clostridia bacterium | reverse complement strand
GATTATTCCATACACTGCTCCGTACATCTCAAAGCTTCTCTCACAAATTACAGCGATAACGCTCTTTTCTTCATTTGTGATAGAACGAACTTTACTGTCTATTCTCTCTGCATATTCCTTGAAATCCTTGAATGTGAGCTCCTCATCATTTGCTTTAAGGCATACTTTGTCCTTGTTTTCTTCACTTGACTTTTCAAACAAACTGTAGATTGTTGTGTTTTCAGGAATGTTGTATGTGTGTGTTGTGTTGTTGAAATCGTAGAGAAGTTTCTGCTTTTCAACAGATGAAACCATTTCAAGATTACAGATTTTCTTATCAGGATTTTCAAGCGCATCTTCAGCCATAGCAATTATTGAATTCAGCATAGTTTGAACTTCTTGTTCGCTGAAATATGCTGTTCTGTAACGAATTTTAAGGTTATATTTACCCTCATCAAATGTCTGTAAATGCATTTCAATCGGAACAGAAAGAGCATTTCCGTAGGGAAGTCTCATTTCATATTCTTCATTGCGTGAAAACTCCTGAAAGTCCGAAACTATATCAAAAAGCTGATTTACAGATATATCATTTTCAGTTAAAAGAGATTTAATATCTACCTGGGTGAAATTCTGGTGTCTGAAAAGATTCATTTGTGAATCTTCGATTCTTTTAGCATTGTCAATAAAAGACTCTTGCTGTACGCGGATTACAAGAGGCACCAAATGCATATAGAGACCAATTGTGTTTAATTCCTCGGAGGTTGTGCGGTTAAATACGGGAACACCGATTGTAAAGCTATCCATATCATACTTTTTATGAATATATATAGCATTCACTGCATTGAAAAATGATGCGGGAGATATTTCGTTTGCATCACAAAGAGCCTTAACTCTGCTGAAAAGCTCCGCAGAAATTTTTCCGTTTATTTCAGATGAATAATAGTCAATCGAGTTTTCTGCTGGAGGAAAAATATTAAACTCAGGTTTGCTCTCAAATTCTTTAAGCCAGAATTCCTGTGATTTTGCATATCGACGTGACTTTTTATGCTTTTCTTCCTTTTCAACATAATCAGCATACTTTTGAATAACAGGTGCAAAATTCTCATCTTTTAAGAAGTTGTTAATATGCTCGGACATAACGAAGGCACTGAAGCCGTCAACGACAATATGATGAGCATTAATCATAATACCTGAAGTCGTTGGAGTCTGAAAAACCGCACAGTCAACTAAAAGGCCATAACGGTCCGTAGGTTCATTGAGAAAATCCTGAGCCTTTTTCATAAGCTCTTCTTCTGTTTCAACCTGCCAAAAACGATAGTTTATATATTCATGGTCTTTAACATCTGCTACGACACCATCTTCTGTTTCTACAAGTTTTACACGCAGACTATCATGAGTTTCAACAAGCTTATTGTATGCAGTGTTTAACTGTTCATAAGAATATACTTTTGGGAAAACTTCCATAACACCCTGATTCCAGATTTGACTGTCCAGAGTGAAATTTTTATTGTAGAAATTCATTTGTGAGGATGTCAATTTGAACTTCATTTTGGATGCTCCTTTAATGATACTCTTTGTGCACACAATTCACCTATTATAATAAATTATAGATAATGTAATTATATATTTTTTTATATATAAAGTCAAGATAATCACATTGGCACAGATGACATTTGATTGTTATTTTGTTACACAAACATAACTCTTGTTTTCTGCAAAACAGTATGATATAATAATCTAATAACTTATATACAAAAAGCTAGCAAATTATTTATATTAAACAGCACATTATGTTATTTTCATAAAGAGGTAATTAAAATGTATATTACAATGTTGAAAAGCAAAATCCATCGCGCCACCGTGACACAATCAGACTTAAATTATATTGGAAGTATCACAATTGACAAAAAATTAATGGATGCTGCCGGTTTACTTGAATATGAAAAGGTACAGATAGCTGATATCGATAACGGTAACAGATTTGAAACATATATAATTGCAGGCGAAGAAAATAGTGGCTGCATTTGTCTTAATGGTGCTGCTGCGAAATGTGTCGAAATTGGAGATAAAGTTATTATTATGGCTTATGCTCAAATGACACCGGAGGAAATCGAAAAGCATCTTCCTAAAGTAGTTTTTGTTAATGATAAAAACGAAATTACTGAAATTGCCGATTGTGAAAAACACGGAGAAATTAAATAAGTATAGATATAATTTGCAACAACGATAAAGAGGTGATTTCAACTAATGAAAAGAGAAAGAAATATCTGGAGCGATAACCACTCACCTGAAAATTTCAGACCTGAATACCCTGAATTTTCAATGGTTTCATTGCTTAAGGAAACTGCAGAAAAATATCCTGATTATTATGCATTGAATTTTCAAAATAAAAAGACTACTTTTGCACAGATGATTAAACAGATTGAGCTTGTTGCACAATCACTTCTCGCAAGCGGTGTCAAGAAAGGAGACTTTGTTTCAGTCGTTGCACCAAACACTCCGCAAGCACTTGTTTCTGTTTATGCAATCAACCGTATAGGTGCAGTTGCAAATATGATTCATCCTTTGCTTTCTGCAAATGAAATCAAAAGATTTATTGAACACGTTGATAGTAAGGCTATTATCACTTTTGATATGTTTTACTCAAAACTTTCAAAAGTTACTTGGGAAACAACAGACAAACCTGTTATGATTCTCGCTCGAATTGCCGATGCACTGCCGTTCTACTTAAAGCCTTTATATTTAGCAAAAAACAAGGTTGAAATCAACCCAAATCCAAATCACGATGTTATTTATTGGAACGATTTTCTCAAAAGAGGTAAGCAAAGAAAAGAACCATTACCTGTTGACGACGGACAAGGCGATGATATTGCTGCAATTCTTTATAGTGGTGGTACAACAGGTATTCCTAAAGGCGTTATGATTCACAACCGTGCTTTTAACTGTATGGCTGTTCAGGCAGAAGAAATCAAGCGAGATAATACAAAAGATGCAGCAGGAAAAAAAGCATTGGCACTTATGCCTGTGTTCCACGGTTTTGGACTTGCTATGTGTATGCACGTTATGCTCTATTTCGGCATGCAGGTTTTTCTTGTTCCGAAATTTGATTTTATTGCTTGCTCAAAGCTTATCTTTAAAAACAAAATCAATCACGTTTATGCAGTTCCTGCTTTATTTGAAGCCCTTTCAAGAACTGAAGAAATAGAAAAGAAAGATTTATCATTCCTTGAAATGGTCGCATTTTCGGGTGACAAATGTAGTGACAAGCTTCATAACAGAATGAACAGATACCTGAAAAATGGTGGTTCATCAGAACAGATGACAGAGGCTTATGGTCTTACAGAATGTTTATCTGCCGCATGTATAAGTCCATTCTTTGCACATAAGCAGGGTAGTACGGGACTTCCTCTCCCTGATAACAAAATTAAAATCTGTAAAGTTGGTACCCATGAAGAAGCTCCTCGCGGCGAAGATGGTGAAATCTGTATAACAGGTCCTACACTTATGAAGGGCTATTATAAAAATGAAGCAGAAACAAAAATTGCTTTACAACAACACGATGACGGCAAAACCTGGTTGCATACAGGTGACCTTGGTTATATGGACGAGGATGGATATTTGTGGTATCGTCAAAGACATTGTAAAATGATTATCACATCAGGCTACAACATCTACCCGTCACAGATTGAAGAAGTTATCAACGGTTGTAATGGCGTTACGGTAAGCTGCGTTGTCGGTATTGAAGACAGAAGTGTGGGACAGCGAGTTATTGCAGTTGTTCAACCTACAAGTATGGATGCTGACCTTGAGACTCTTCGTAAAAGAATTCTTGAAGAATGCAAAAAAAATGTGGCTGAATATGCAATGCCGCGAGAAGTAATTTTCAAAGAAGCAATTCCAAGAACAGCAATGGGTAAGGTCAACTTCAAGGCATTAACCGCTGAAATGAATAAAAAGGATTGAAAAATATGATTAAAAGAATAGAAAAAGTCTTTTCAGAGGTTACAGGCAAAGATGACCTTAACTTTACTGAAAAAACAAGACTTGATAAAAATTTTGAGTTTACTTCATTAAGCTTTATTCAGCTTATCTGTGGACTTGAAGATGAATTTGATATTGATATTCCTAATTCTATTGTTAAAAAGATTAAAACTGTAGGGGATATTGTAAAATTCCTTGAAAAGAATATTGATTAATACTAAAAGGCAGTTGTGTTTTGCAGCTGCCTTTATAAGTTGATTTTTATATTGTAATGTGGTATTATAAACCATATAAATAATTCATTGGAGCTAATAAAATGAGTATCGTAAGAAATATTGAACTTTATGAATCCGGTCAGCAGAAAATTGATTGGGTAAAGGCACACATGCCTGTGCTTCGCAGTATTGAAAAGGATTTCAGCGAAACAAAGCCTTTTGCAGGCAAAAAAGTTGCTCTCTCAATCCATCTCGAAGCAAAAACTGCATATCTTTGTACTGTACTCGCATCTGGTGGTGCAGAAATGTATGTTACAGGGTCAAACCCTCTTTCAACTCAGGATGACGTTGCAGCAGCACTTGCGTACAACGGACTCAATGTCTTTGCCTGGTACAATGCAACAAGTGAAGAATATATGTCACATCTTCGTGAAGTTATCAAAGTAGGCCCTGACATCATTATCGACGATGGTGGTGACCTTGTTAATCTTATTCATAACGAATATCCTGAACTTTTACCTAATGTTTTAGGTGGTTGTGAAGAAACTACAACAGGTATTATCCGTCTTGTTTCAATGCACAAGGACGGTCAGCTTAAATTCCCTATGATTGCTGTAAACAATGCGAAGTGTAAATATCTTTTTGACAACCGTTATGGCACAGGACAATCAGTATGGGACGGAATTAACCGTACAACAAACTTGATTGTTGCAGGTAAAAAAGTTGTTGTTGCAGGTTACGGTTGGTGCGGTAAAGGCGTTGCAATGCGAGCTAATGCACTTGGTGCACAGGTAATCGTTACTGAAATCGACCCGATTAAGGCTATGGAAGCAAGAATGGACGGTTTCTCTGTAATGGAAATGACTGAAGCTGCAAAAGAAGGTGACTTCTTCGTTACTGTTACAGGATGTAAAGATGTTATCACAGAAAAAGTCTTCAAAAATATGAAAGACGGTGCAATCTGCTGTAACGCAGGTCATTTCAATGTGGAAATCAATATTCCTGACCTCCAGAAAATGGCTGTGGAAATCAAGCCGCAGAGAAACAACATTATGGGCTATGTACTTCCTGACGGCAGAACCATCAGTATTATTGCAGAGGGCAGACTTGTAAATCTTGCAGCAGGTGACGGTCACCCTGCAGAAATTATGGATATGAGCTTCTCTATTCAGGCACTTTGTGCAGAATATATTGTAAAGAATAATGGAAACTTACCTGTAGAGGTTGTTGATGTTCCTGAAGAAATTGACAAAAAGGTTGCTCTTCGCAAGCTTAACAGCTGGGGAACTGAAATCGACAAGCTCACTGATGAGCAAGAAAAATATATTAACAGCTGGAACGTGTAAAATGGCAAATAAATTCAGATTTATAAATGAAAAATGTCTCGTATGTAACGAGACCTTCAAAAATAACGATGATATTGTAGTTTGTCCTGAATGTGGAACTCCTCATCATCGTGAATGTTACAAAGAAAACACAGCGTGTGCTAATCACGAAAAACACGGTGAAAATTTCCGATGGGAAGCAACCTTTGTAGCACCTGATGAACCTGTTATCAATCCTGACGATGAAATAAAGCTGCCTTTTGGTCAGACAATCAATGTAAATGAGCTTCCTGAGGGCTTCCCTATTTCCTCGTTAGCGATGAATCCTCTTGCACTTTTCCCAAAGGAGCTTGATGATGGCGTTGAAACAGAGGATGTTGCTGTTTTTGTCCGTCATGAAGCACCAAGATATATAAAAAAGTTTCAAAAAATAAAAGAGGGTAAGTTAACCTGGAACTGGGGTGCATTTTTCTTTGCTCCGTATTGGTTTTTCTATCGAAAGCTTAATAAATTAGGTGCAATATTCCTTACAATATTTATTTTGCTCACATCATTGAGCTTTTTACCGCCTGCTGTAAGATTTTCAACAGCAGTTTATGAAATGGAAGCACAGGTTGAGGAGCTTTCCCAAACAATTGAAACAGAGGATGAATACCGTTCTGCAGTTCTTCAATTGTCAGAAACAATGCAAAAAACCTACAGCGAAAACAAAACAGGTGTTATAATCCTTATGACACAAAGTATTTTAAACCTTGCTTTATCAGTTTTCATCAGTCTTAATGCAGATAAATGGTATTATAAGCATACAATTGCTAAGGTAAAAGAATTATCTGACGAACCTGACAAAGAAAAACGTATAGAAAAACTGTTCGCAACAGGTGGCGTGGCTTACGGTCCTGCTTTCCTGGCGGTTCTTCTTGAAAAAGCCATATTTTATGGGTTGGAAATGCTGATTATAAGATTTATGTAATCTATTATTTATTAAGGAGTTCTTAATATGAAAATAACAAAAGCTATTATCCCTGCAGCAGGTCTTGGAACAAGAGTTCTTCCTGCATCAAAATCTGTTCCGAAAGAAATGCTCAATATTGTTGACAAGCCTGCAATTCAATACCTTGTTGAAGAAGCAGCAAAATCAGGAATCACAGATGTTCTTATCATTACAAATCGCGGTAAGGGTGTTATTGAGGACCATTTTGACCATTCCTATGAGCTTGAGGACAAATTAAGTAAAAATCCCGATAAAAAAGATCTTTACAACTCTGTCCTTGAATGTTCACAGCTTTGCAACACATATTTTCTTCGTCAGAAAGAAACAGGCGGACTTGGCCACGCAGTTCTTTGTGCAAAAAACTTTGTTGGTAATGAGCCCTTTGCAATTCTTTACGGTGATGACGTATTTATTTCTGACAAAGAGCCTGTTACAAAACAGCTTATAGATGCTTATGAAAAATACGGCAAAGGTGTTGTCGGCGTAAAGGAAGTACCTGAAAAGGATGTTTGTAAATATTGCTCACTTGCAGTTGAAAAAATTGAAGACAATGCCTTTAACTGTACTGATATGATTGAGAAGCCAAAGCCCGAAGAAATTATGTCAAACTATTCAATTTTAGGCCGTGTTGTTATGCCACCTGAAATTTTTGACATTCTTGAAAATACACCAAAGGGTGCAGGCGGAGAGCTTCAGCTCACAGATGCTATGAAAACACTTGCACAGACAAAAGGTGTTATCGCTCTTGATTATTACGGTACCCGTTACGATATGGGTAACAAAATGGGTATTATGAAAGCTAACTGCGAGGTAGCTCTTAATCACCCTGAAATCGCAGAAGATTTCAAAGCATACATTAAAGAGCTTGCAAAAACATTATAATTTACGATACAAAAAGGGCCTACTCAATAGAGTAAGCCCTTATTTTTTATATCTTTAATATGCAATTGTCCAGTTTTCGATAATGCCAAGACCCATGCTGAATGCAAAGCTTCCTCCCATATTTGTGCTGATAACAAGCGGAGAATCTGCTTTATAAGAAACAATCTTTCCAGTTTCCTTATCAATATCAGCCGTAACGGTAACATCTCCGTAAATTGCATCCATGGTTACAAAGCCCTGATATTCCTCATTTTCATCAATCATAGCTTGTAATTCTTCCTGAGTTATGATTGTAGCAACAGCACCAACACCCTTGCCTCTTGTAGGATTTGTCTCACCCTTGACAACAACCACACAAGAATAATATTTTGGTCCCTCTGTAACCTTAATTGACTTAATATCATCCATTGTAAGTGTACATTCAGTACCTGTCGGAGGGAAAGCCAAAGCAATATCTTCACCTGTGTATGTTTCGTTTACTTCCTGTGTGCCATAGGAATCTTCCATAGAAGCATCAATTTCTTCTTTGCTGATTATGAGACCAACTGTAGGACTTACAACTGTTTCCTGACACTTATATGTTGTTGTGGAAACAAGTGTAACTGCTGATGCATCAGTTTTTACACTGTTAAGTGCTTCAACAAATCTTTTAAGGTTTTCTTCATTCTGCTTTACAACATCAGGATGCTCTGTGAGTCCCGCAACAATCTGAAGAACTATTCGTGCATCAACTGCTGTAATTTTGCCATCACCGTTTATATCATAAGCGGTGGTATCCTCGGCTGTTTCAAGACCTGCAACATACTGAAGAATCATTCTTGCGTCAACAGCTGTAATTTTTTCATCATTATTGGCGTCACCTGTAAGTGCGAAAGCAGAAATGCTGAATGTTGAAACAATCATCACAACTGCTAAAATAATAGAAATAGCCTTTTTCATATTAAACTACCTACCTTTTCTTTTTTATAAACAACATTATATCATATTGTTTATTACTTCGCAACTGTTAAATATTACCTGTAATTACTTTGCAAAATAGTTCTTTATTCTCTCAACAGCCTTGATTGTGTTTTCAGTTGAGCCAAATGCAGTAAGTCTGAAATATCCTTCACCGCTCGGACCAAAGCCCTCACCAGGAGTACCAACAACCTGAATATTTTCAAGAAGTGTATCGAAGAATTCCCAGCTTGACATTCCGTCAGGAGTTTTAAGCCATACATAAGGTGAATTTACTGCACCGTAAACAGTAAAACCGCATTCTTTGAGTCCGTTATAAATAATTTTTGCATTGTTTTGGTAATATGCAATGATTTCACGAACCTGCTTTTTGCCCTCTTCGCTGTAAACAGCTTCAGCTGCTCTCTGTGTAATATAAGAAACACCGTTGAACTTTGTAGCCTGACGACGAGCCCAGAGTGCATTGAGTTCAACTCCATCCACCTTAATGTCGTGAGGAACAACTGTGTAACCGCAACGAACACCTGTGAAACCTGCAGTCTTTGAGAAGCTTCTGAACTCAATAGCACAGCTCTTTGCACCTTCGATTTCATAAATTGAATGAGGTACATTATCTTCTGTGATAAATGCTTCATAAGCAGAGTCAAAAAGGATTACTGCACCATTTTCGTTAGCGTAATCAACCCATTTTTTGAGTTCATCCTTTGTTGCTGCCATACCTGTTGGGTTATTAGGGAAACAAAGATAAATAATGTCAACCTTTTCCTTTGGAAGCTCTGGTAAGAAATTATTCTCTGCATTACAAGGCATATAGTAGATATTGCTCCAACCCTCAGCTGTCTTATCTCCTGAACGACCACTCATAACATTTGTATCAACATAAACAGGATAAACAGGGTCACAAACTGCAACCTTATTGTCAGTTGAGAAGATGTCACCAATATTACCACAGTCACTTTTTGCACCGTCTGAAACAAAGATTTCACTGTTATCAAGCTCAACTCCACGAGCTTTATAGTCATTTTCATTGATAGCATCTAAAAGCCACTTATGACCGTATTCAGGTGGATACCCCATAAATGTTTTTTCATTTGACATTTCGTCAACAGCCTTGTGCATAGCATCAATACAAGCCCCTGCAAGAGGACGAGTAACGTCACCGATACCAAGACGAATAATCGGTTTGTCAGGATTTGCTGCAACATAAGCATTTACCTTTTTTGCAATATTTGAAAAAAGGTATGAGCTCTGAATTTTTAAGAAATTGTCATTTATTTTCATATACATTCCTCCAAAATGGATTTTTTATATTTCACCGTCAAATACTTTAATCGCATTTCCGTTTAAATATACATTATTGTTTTCGTTCCATTGAACTTTTAATTCTCCACCTTTTGTTTTTATGGTAACTTCCTCATTTTTTGAACAAATTCCATTTAATACGCTTGCCACAGCAACTGCACAGGCACCTGTTCCACAGGCAAGAGTTTCACCACTACCACGTTCCCAGACTCGCATTTTAAGATGATTTTTGTCTGAAATCTCTACAAACTCCGTATTTATCCTCTCAGGGAACATTTCGTGGTTTTCAAAAAGCGGACCAATTGTATTCAAATCAAGCTTTTCTATGTCATTACAAAACACTACACAATGAGGATTGCCCATTGAAACACAAGTGATTTCGTAAATTTCATTTTCTATATTCAGTTTTTCATTTTTCACAATACTTGTACCGTATCGTGTGGGAATCTGATGACCGCTGAGTATAGGCTTTCCCATATTCACCCTGCCGCCAACAGCAATTCCGTCTTTTTTTATTATCTCAACAGTTTTTACTCCGCTGAGTGTTTCAACCAATATGGTAGATTTCTTTATTTTGTTATCAAATATGTATTTTGCAGTACATCTTACTGCGTTTCCACACATCTGAGCCCTTGAACCATCCGCATTGTAAATATCCATAAAACAATCAGCAATTACAGATGGTTTAATTAAAACAATTCCGTCTGCACCAATACCAAAATGTCTGTCACTTAATTTTCTCGACATAAATCTTGGATTTTCAACATTTTGCGTGAAACAATCAATATAAATATAATCGTTACCTGCACCGTGCATTTTGGTAAATTTCATTATAATATCCCCCACTGCATTTTTTACAGTTTATGCAGTGGGGATTATGACTTATGAATTATTCATACAATGGATATTTTTTGCAGATTTCTGCAACTCCATTTGTAATATACTCTTTCTGATTTTCAAAATCAGTTGCTGCAAGGTAAATGAATTCAGCAATCTTGTCCATTTCTTCAATGCCAAGACCTCTTGTTGTAACTGCAGGAGTACCAATTCTTAAACCGCTTGTAACAAATGGCTTTTCAGGGTCATTAGGAATAGCATTCTTGTTTGCTGTAATATGAACTTCGTCAAGTCTGTGTTCAAGTTCTTTACCTGTAATACCGACTGAACGAAGGTCAACAAGCATAAGGTGATTGTCTGTACCGCCTGAAACAAGGTTGATTCCTCTTTTTGTAAGACCTTCTGCCAAAGCCTTTGCATTATCAACAACGCTCTGCTGGTATGCCTTGAAATCATCACTTAAAGCTTCACCAAAGCAAACTGCCTTACCTGCGATAATATGCATTAAAGGACCGCCCTGTGTACCCGGAAAAATAGCCTTATTGAACTGCATTCCGAATTCCTCATCCTTGCAGAGAATGATACCACCACGAGGACCACGAAGAGTCTTATGAGTTGTTGATGTAACAACATCTGCATAAGGCACAGGTGATGGATGAAGACCAGCTGCAACAAGACCTGCAATATGAGCCGTATCGACCATGAGATAAGCACCAACGCTGTGTGCAATGTTTGCCATTCTTTCAAAGTCGATTGTTCTTGGGTATGCAGAAGCACCTGCTACAATAAGCTTTGGCTGACATTCCTTTGCTTTCTTCTCAAAAGCATCGTAGTCAAGAAAACCGTTTTCGTCAACACCATAAGGTACAAAGTTATAGTATTTACCTGACATATTAACAGGTGAACCGTGAGTTAAATGACCGCCTTCAGCAAGGTTCATACCCATAACTGTGTCGCCCGGCTGAATAAGGGCAAAGTAAACTGCCATATTTGCCTGAGCACCTGAATGTGGCTGAACATTAGCGTAAGCAGCACCGAAAAGCTTCTTAAGTCTGTCACGAGCAATATCTTCTACAATATCAACGTGCTGACAGCCACCATAATATCTCTTTCCGGGATAACCTTCAGCATATTTGTTTGTAAGCACACTGCCCATAGCAGCCATAACTGCAGGTGAAACAATATTTTCACTTGCAATAAGCTCGAGATTTTCTCTCTGTCTTTTAAGTTCAAGACCCATTGCATCTGCAACTTCAGGGTCAGTATTATTTATAAATCCGATAGAATCAATTAAGTTTTCAAACATTATTTGGTATTCCTTAAATTATATATTTCCTGAATAGTTAGGAGCTTCTTTTGTGATGTAAACGTCATGTGGATGGCTTTCCTTAAGACCTGCGTTTGTGATTCTGATGAACTTTGTCTTTGTCTTAAGGTCCTCGATTGTTGCACAACCACAGTAACCCATACCTGCTTTAAGACCGCCCATAAGCTGATAAATTGTTTCTGAAAGAAGTCCTTTGTAAGGAACACGTCCTTCAACACCTTCCGGAACAAGCTTCTTGTTATTAGCCTGGAAGTATCTGTCCTTTGAACCGTTGTTCATAGCAGCAATACTACCCATACCACGATAAACCTTGAACTGACGTCCCTGATAGATTTCGCTTTCTCCGGGAGATTCTTCACAACCGGCAACGAGTGAACCAACCATAATAGCAGAAGCACCTGCAGCAATAGCTTTAACGATTTCACCTGAATACTTGATACCACCGTCAGCAATAACTGTAATTCCGTGCTTTGCAGCTTCATTTGCTGAATCATAAACAGCTGTAATCTGTGGAACACCGATACCTGCGACAACACGAGTTGTACAGATAGAACCGGGACCGATACCAACCTTAACACAGTCTGCACCTGCATCAATGAGAGCCTTTGTAGCCTCAGCAGTTGCAATATTACCTGCGATAAGAGGAAGATTAGGATAAGCTGCCTTAACCTTAGCAACAGATTTGATAATGTTCTGGCTGTGTCCGTGAGCTGAGTCAAGAGTGATAATATCAACACCTGCTTCAACAAGAGCAGCTACACGGTCAAGTACGTCAGCAGTAGCACCAACAGCAGCACCGCAAAGGAGTCTGCCCATTGAGTCACGAGCTGAGTTTGGATACTTAACAGCTTTTTCAATATCTTTGATTGTAATAAGTCCCTTGAGATAACCGTCAGCATCTACTAAAGGAAGCTTTTCAATCTTATGCTTCATAAGAATCTGCTTTGCTTCGTCGTGACCTGTGCCAACAGGAGCAGTAACAAGACCTTCACTTGTCATATAATCCTTGATTTTACCACTGTAATCAGCAATAAATCTCATATCACGGTTTGTGAGGATACCAACAAGCTTGCCATTTGCATCACATACAGGAACGCCTGAAATCTTATAACGATGCATAAGGTTGTCAGCCTCTTGAACTGTATTTTCAGGAGATAAGAAGAATGGGTTATTGATAACGCCGTTTTCACTTCTCTTAACCTTGTCAACCTGTGCCTTCTGGGCATCAATAGACATATTCTTGTGAATAATACCGATACCACCTTCACGAGCAATAGCAATAGCCATATTACTTTCAGTAACTGTATCCATCGCAGCTGTGAGGACAGGTGTATTTAACTTGATTGTTTTTGTAAGCTGAGTTGAAATATCAACATCACTTGGAAGAACGTTGCTTTCTGCCGGAATGAGAAGCACGTCATCAAAGTTAAGTACTTCTTTTTCAAACTTATCTTTCATAATTTATATCTCCTTCACATTAAAATTCTTTATAAGAAAAGAGAAACTTCTAAAAGTCTCTCTTTTTAGTCACAATTATTCCGCAGGGAAAAATGCCTTGTGAATTGCGCTGACTGCACGGTCAGCATCCTCAAGGTTGATAAGAACTGAAATTTTGATTTCGCTTGTTGCAATCATATCAATGTTGATGTCGTGCTCGTAGAGAGCCTCAAACATTTTTGATGCTGTTCCCGGATGTGATTCCATACCTGCACCAACAATTGAGATTTTAGCAACTGAAGTATCACAAATAACGTCTTTGTCCTCAATATCAAATAAGTTCTTTACACATTCAACAGTTTCATCAGCATTACCCTTTGCAACTGTGAAAGTAATGTCCTTTGTGTTGTCACGACCAACAGACTGTAAGATAATATCAACATTAATTTTATGCTTTGCGAGAACATCGAAAAGCTTGAAAGCCACACCGGGTGTGTTTGGAATATTTGTAACTGAAATACGTGCTACATCAGTATCCTTTGTAACACCTCTTATAAGCATTTTTTCCATTTTGGTAACCTCCTTGACAATTGTACCGGGAACTCTCTTAAGGCTTGAGAGAACCTCTAACTCAACATTATACTTTTTAGCCATTTCAACAGAACGGTTATTTAAAACCTGAGCACCGAGAGTTGCAAGCTCAAGCATTTCATCATAAGTAATTTCCTGAAGCTTTTTAGCATTGTCAACCTTTCTCGGGTCTGCTGTATAAACACCTTCAACGTCTGTAAAAATCTGACAACGGTCAGCACGAAGAGCTGCTGCAATTGCAACCGCACTTGTATCTGAACCACCACGGCCAAGAGTTGTAAGGTCATCATATTTGTTAATTCCCTGGAAGCCTGCAACAACAACAATGTTATGACGGTCGATTTCTGAACGAAGTCTGTCTGCCTTAACATTTTTAATTCTTGCTGTACCATAAGCAGAGCTTGTGTTAAAGCCTGCCTGCCAACCAAGAAGTGAAACTACCGGACAGCCTAATTTTTCAATAGCCATTGCAAGAAGAGCTATTGAAATCTGTTCACCGGATGCCATAAGCATATCCATTTCTCTCTTTGATGGCTTTGCATTGATTTCATAAGCCTTTTCAATCAAGTCATCTGTTGTGTCACCCTGAGCTGATACTACAACAACAACGTCATTACCTGCACGATAAGTGTCTGTAACAATCCGGGCAACATTCATAACTCTTTCAGCGTCACGAACACTCGAACCGCCGAATTTCTGAACTATAAGTCCCATATATGTCCTCCTATAAAGGTTATTTATTAATAATCTGTTACTCTGATAAGAGATTTTATGCTAATTGATGAAATGCTGTTGAGCTTTTCTGTAAGCTCATTTTCTGCCATAGCATTTGTTACAAAAGCAAGCTCGTTTGACTTACAACCTGCAAACTCAAGAACCTGAACCTTACCGATTGTTGCAACAACATCCTGTAAAGCATTTGCCTTATCAGTAACCTCAGCACGGATATAAAGAGGATTAACCGCTGATTTATAATCAACAACGTAATTTTCCTCTGCTTCACTCCAGCCAAGTGGTTTTTTTCTGTCCATATTTCTTGCACAGTCAATAACGTCAGCCACAACTGCTGAAGCAGTAGGCAACTTACCCGCACCCTTGCCATAGAATACAACATCACCTGTTGCATCGCCACGAACAAGAATTGCATTGAAAACATCATTAACACTTGCCAACTGACTGCCGTTCATAACGATTGCAGGAGAAACGATTGCAAAAATCTTTCCGTCGTCCATTCTCTTTGCACGACCTAAAAGCTTAATTACGCCACCAAATGCACCGATATATGCAACGTCATCAAGAGTAATTTTTGTAATTCCCTCTGTATAAACAGAATCAGGATAAACGTGTTTACCAAAACAAAGAGATGCAAGAATACAGATTTTTCTGCAAGCATCGTGACCTTCAACGTCTGCTGTCGGGTCTTTTTCCGCATATCCGTTATCCTGAGCAAGGTTTAACGCATCCTCAAAACTCATATTCTTTTCAATCATCATTGTGAGAATAAAGTTTGTAGTACCATTAAGAATACCTGCGATTTCATCAATTTCATTTGCTGCAAGACACTGTGAAATAGGACGGATAATTGGAATACCGCCGCCTACAGATGCCTCAAACAAGAAGTTTACATTATTCTCGGCAGCAAACTGTAAAAGCTCACAGCCCTTTGCTGCAACAAGCTCTTTGTTTGATGTTACGACGCTCTTACCGGCCTTAAGGCAAGATGAAACGAACTCATAGGCAGGATGAAGTCCGCCCATAGTTTCAACTACAACCTTAACGTCATCATCATTGAGAATTATGTTAAAATCCTTTATCATTTTATCCTCGTGAGGGTCTCCCGGAAAGTCCCTTAAATCGAGAATATATTTAACGTCCATTTCTTTCTGTGTGCTTCTTTTTACAATACTATCGTGGTTTTTTGTAAGCACTTCAACTACGCCTGAACCAACAGTACCATAGCCCATTACTGCAACATACATTTATTTCACATCCTGTTACAAGGTATAATTAAGCATTATAAAAATACTTTTACATATTCTATCACAATTATTCTCTTTTATAAAGAGGTAATATACAATATTTTTATATAAATTTTCATTAATTTTTTAGAAAAAATTACATAATTTACAACTTTTTAATTGATACTTGCGAAAAAATGGTTTATTATATTAGTATTACATCAGTTTGGAGAAGATTTATGACAGGAATTGAAAAGAAAAAGAATTTTATTGTCAATACAGTTTATGCAGCAATTCTTATTGCGCTTTTTTATCTGTTTTTTAAATATGCCCTTGGAACGGTATTCCCAATTATCTGTTCTTTAATAGTTGCTATGCTATTACAAAAGCCGGTAAATTTCTTGTGTAAGAAAACTCCGTTAAAAAGAGGAATTATCTCAACACTCCTTGTTCTTTTGAGTTTTCTTTTGGTTCTCTCTGTCTTTGGGCTTATAATTGTCTGGTTAGGTTCAGAATTCAAAGGCTTTTTCCGTTATATTATGATTCAGCTTGAGGATATTCCCGCACTCATAGAAGATATTAAAGGTTATCTTGCAAATATTCTCGCAATTTTACCTGAAAAAGCGGAGGTTGCTGCCCTCAACTTTATTAATGAAAAATTAGACACCTTAACTACTACTCCTGAAGCTCCGCTTCCCGAATCGTCAAAATTTGATTTCTCATTTCTTTCAACACCGCTTTTAGGTATCTGGAACACAGCAAAGCAAATTCCGACAACAATAGTTTCCATTGTCATCGCTGTTGTTTCATGTTGCTTTATGACATCTGACTTCAAATCTGTAAAAAATCTCGCATTGGGATTTTTCAGCGTTGAAACAAGAAAAAAAGTTGTCAGAGCAAAAAGACTTCTGATTCCGTCACTTGGGAAAATGATAAAAGCTTATGCAATTATTATTACCATAACTTTCTGCGAACTGGCATTAGGATTATCAATTTTGAGCCTTCTCAAAATATACAACGGAAGTTATATCTTTATTATTTCTGCTCTTACCGCAGTTATTGACATTGTTCCTGTGTTAGGTACAGGTACCGTGCTTATTCCTTGGGCATTATACAATCTCATTTCAGGAAATTACTCACTTGCAATCGGTCTCCTTGTAATATATGCTTGTATAACAGTTATCCGTCAGGTTATTGAGCCAAAGCTTGTTGCGGCACAATTAGGTATTCCTGCATTTTTAACTATTGTATCAATGTTTATCGGTTCACAGATTTTTGGTGTAATAGGAATTTTCATTCTTCCTATTACCATTGTTATGCTCAAGCTCCTGAATGATGAGGGAATTATAAACATCTTCCATAAAACAGAAGACAAGGAGGATGCAAAGTGATAGATATACACAGTCATGTACTCTTTGATATGGACGATGGTGCTGAAGATCTTGCAACATCAATTGAGCTTTGTCGTGATTCATATATGAATGGTTGCGATTCGCTTGTTCTGACTCCTCATTTCTTTGAGTACAGTTATCTTGAGGATTTTATTGAAGAACGGGATATGCGAATTACACTTCTTCAAGAAGCACTCGAAAAAGAACGAATTCCCCTTGAAGTTCTTCCGGGTGCAGAGCTTTTTCTTACAGACAGAGTTTTTGGTGCTGATAACCTTGATGAGCTTACAATTAACGGCACTAAATATATGCTTTGCGAAATGTCTTTAAATCCATTTGATACAAAAAATGTTATCCGTTGGTTTGATGAACTAATTGACAGAAGCTATAAACCGATTTTAGCACACCCTGAAAGATACTATGTGTTCCACGAAGATTATGAGCTTATTGACAGGGTTTTAAAACGCGGAATAATTTTTCAGGTAAACCTTGACAGTCTTATCGGTGCAAACGGCTCTTTGGCACAGGATATGTCTGTTGATATGGTGCGGAGAGGAATTGCACAAATTATCGCCAGCGATGCTCACGACCTCGACTTCCGTCACACACGACTTATTGAGAAGCTTAATGAGCTTCCTGACGTAATTACTGAGGCGGATGTGGAAAGGTGTCTCATTGAAATTCCAAAAAAAATCATCACAAATCAGGATATATAAAAATAACGACAGTCCAAAACTCGGAACTGTCGTTTTCTTTTTTGTGTTTTATGAGCCGACAATGTCGCCCCATTCGATGCTGTCATCACCATCGCCGCCACCGATACTCGGAGGAGTTGATGTAGTCATCTCTTCCTCAGGAATTAATCCTGCAACCATCTGTAAAATTTTACGAGCATCAACCGCTGAAACCTTGCCGTCCTTATTACAGTCAGCTTTTTTCTGCTGTGCTGCAGAAAGTGTTCTTGAGCCTGCTGCTGCCTGTAAAACCATAAGAGCATCCGCTGCTGAAACCTTACCATCCTCGTTCACGTCACCAAGCTTTGCGGCAAAAGCAACCATTGAAAGGGAAAATACCATAACAACAACTAAAACCAATGAAATAACTTTTTTCATATATATCACCTTTCCGTAATTTTTGTCATTTTAATTAAACCATATTATATAACATTTGTCAAGTGAGTATATTTTTAACTACATCTGCTCTTGAAAAAATCTGCTATTTCGCAGTTTGCCTCATCACCGTAAACAGAAAACGGGTCAACAACATTAAACACATGCTGAAGGCTTTTACCATTAAGCTTATCAGTAAAATCGCGAAAACGATATTCAATACCATGCTTTTCAAAGATATTTCTCAATTTGTACGCTTGCATTCTTAAAAAATCACCTGAAGCAGTAACAACATAAAAGGGAGGGAAATCAGCCGAAGCAATTCTGCTCACATCAAGATATTTTCTAAATGGACTCTTTCTTGATTTTTCACCTAATAAAATCGGAACATTTACATTCATAACAAAATTCGGACTTAACAAATCAACCGCAGGACAAATTGCCGCAACAGCTTTGAATTTATATCCTATGTAGTCAACACAAAAATCTTTTTGCATATCTTCATTAAGGTTCACAGCAGTTGTGACACAAGCAAAATGGCCGCCTGCAGAGTCACCTACAAGAAAAATATTATTCACATCAGCAGGGTAGTCCTTGAGATTTTCACCGAGCCATTTAAGTGCTGCAAAAATGTCACGAATCTGGTCTTCAAACAACACATCACCTGCAAGACGATAGTTTATAGATGCTACAAGAAAACCTTTTTGTGCAAGTTTAAGACAAAAATACTTATTAATTTCCTTGTATCCATACATCCAGCCACCACCGTGAATGTCAATTATAACAGGAAGTTTTTCTGTTGTTCCCTGTGGATAATAAATATCAAGAAGATGCGCTTTTTCACCATCATCAATATATGGAATATCAAGAATTTGTTCTAATCCCTCAGGTTCTGTCTGTGAAGCAATTCTCTTTGCATCCATTTTTTCTGTATTTTTCCAATTTGCCTTTAAAATAGGTTTAAAAATATACATTGTCATTCTCCCTGAAATTTGTCATCTTACGGATGCGGCTCGCCTTTGCGATAAGCCTCCATTATGTCACGGAAAACCTCACCATTTGTAGGCGGAGTCCAAGTAATTGCATCTGCACCTGCTTCAATAGTTGCCTTGATTGTTTCATCATTCGGACCGCCTGTTGCCATTATAGGCACATTGGGAAAATTCTTACGGATTTTTGCGACTAATTCAGGTGTTTTTGCTGCTGCTGAAACATTGAAAATCTGAACACCTGCATCGAGTCTTGCCTGAATATCATCTTCCTTTACAACTGTTACAACAATCGGCAAATCAACTGTTTTTGCAACTTCACGGATAGTATCGTTTGATGTGGGAGCATTAAGCACAACACCTGTTGCACCCTGATATTCCGCGTGTCTTGCAAGGTTTATTACTCTTTCACCTTTTGTAAGTCCGCCGCCAACACCTACGAAAACAGGACAATCGGCAGCTATCATTACTGCCTGAGTTATAACGGGTTGAGGTGTAAACGGATATACCGCAATCACAGCATCTGCATTACAATTTCTTATAATACTCACATCTGTTGAAAACACAATAGATTTAATTCTCCTGCCAAAAATCTTAAGTCCTCTACATTCATATATGACCTCAGGCACATCAATTCTGAAATCCCTTAAATAGCCTTTAATTTCGTTCATAAACAACATCCTTTTCCTTTGATTATGTTATATAACGACATTATACTTTCCAAATATTACTAAATTGTGTTTGCTGTATTAGAAACCTGTAAACTATTTATTTTCTTGCTTACAAGCTTCGCAATCTGCTTGTTTTCAGGGTTATTGAAGCCATCATTTTCTATAAGTTCTCTTGCCAATTCCTGAGTCTGCATCAAAATTTTTGTATCAGTAAGAATATCTGCAATCCTCAGCTTTGGAAGACCGTGCTGACGGGTGCCGAAGAAATCACCGGGACCGCGAAGCTTTAAATCCTCATCAGCAATCTTAAAGCCGTCTGTCGTTTCGCACATAATTTTCATTCGGGCAATTGCCTCATCACCTGTGGCATCTGTCACAAGAATACAATGGGATTTTGCCTTACCTCTGCCAACTCGACCGCGGAGCTGATGAAGCTGTGATAAACCAAATCGTTCTGCATTTTCAATAATCATAATTACAGCATTTGGTACGTCAACACCAACCTCAATAACAACTGTTGAAATAAGAAGCTGTGTTTCACCGCTTTTAAACCTCATCATTACTTCATCTTTTTTCTTTGGAGTCATTTTTCCGTGAAGTAAATCAAGTTTATATCCGTTAAAAGGAACCTGTGCTTTTTCGTAATATTCTTCTGCCGAAATAACACCTTGTATAAGCTCACTTTCCTCCACAAGAGGACAGACGATATATGCCTGGTAACCCATATCAAGATGCTTTCTGACAAATTCAAACATAGAGCCTCTTTTACTTGTTCTTACAGCATAAGTGTCTGTCTTTTGTCTTCCGGGAGGTAATTCATCCAATATAGAAACCTTCAAATCCCCAAAGAAAATCAAAGCAAGTGTCCGCGGAATAGGTGTTGCAGACATAACATAAACATGAGGATTTTCGCCTTTACTGCAAAGTCCTGTTCTTTGTTTTACTCCAAAGCGATGCTGTTCATCAGTGATTACAAGTCCTAAGCAGTTAAATTCGACATCTTCCTGAATAATAGCGTGAGTGCCGATTATAAGGTCAATTTCTCCGTTTTTAAGACGTTGTTTAATATCTTTCTTTTTCTTTGCTTTTGTACTGCCAACAAGTAATTCACATTTTATTCCGGTGTTTTCAAAAAGCTTTGTAAATGTTTCGAAATGCTGTGTTGCCAACACTTCAGTTGGTGCCATCAAGGCTGATTGCATACCATTTTTTGATGCTGTATAAACTATTGCAGCTGCAACTGCAGTCTTACCGCTACCAACATCACCCTGCAGAAGTCTGTTCATCTGCTTACCGCTCTGCATATCAGTCACAGCCTCATTGACCGCTCGTCTTTGAGCATTTGTGGGCTTGAATGGTAGAATATCAAAAAACTCTTCTGTATAATTTTCTTTAATTATATTTTTAGTTGTAACCTCCGTATTTTCATTTTTAAGACAAAGCAAGCTTAACTGTAAAATGAACAATTCATCAAAAATAAGTCTATCTCTTGCTCGTTGTAAGTCTTCGTCATTTTCAGGAAGATGAATGTTTCTTATCGCCTTATCAAGAGAAACAAGATTATATCTTTCAAGAATACCTTTTGGCAGATATTCAGGAATTTCATCAATTGATTTTAAAGCATACTGAACCGCTGATTGAATTGTCCTTGATGTAATATTCTTATTCTGCGGATAAATCGGTCTGATTTCCATTTTCTGTGATGCCTTAATGAACATTGGTGACACCATTTCACGAGCAGAGAACTTGCCAAGAGTCATTTTACCGAAAAATAGGTATTCCTCTCCGCTTTTCAACATTTTATCAATATATTTGTTGTTAAAAAACGTTGCAGCAAAGACATCATCACCATCAGTAACGGTAGCCTTCGCAATAAGCATTCCTCCACGGACACGTTCATTTTTAACAGGAAACATTACAATTCCTTTTACACACACATTTTCACCGATTATACATTGTGAAATCGGTGTAATATTGCTCCAATCCTCATAAGCACGAGGATAAAAACGAAGAAGCTCTCCGACATTTGACACACCAACAGAACGAAACGCCGCTGCACGGGCTTCGCCGACACCCTTGATGTTCTTAATATCATCGGAGAACCTCATAATTTCAGTCACCTTATATTCCGCCATATAAACTATACGGCATTTGTTTTAATGTTAATTTTACATCATCTGATGTTGCAACATAACCTTTTTTGAAAAGCACAGGCACAAACGGATAGTATTCAACAAAAATTTCATAATACTCTTCCGGAGTAATTTCGCCTGCACGATAGCGGAAATATTCTGTTGCAACAAGTGAGTTTGTATCAATACCTGCCGATAACAGACTTCCTTCCTTAAAAAAGTCACTTATATCCATTGTGCTGTCAAGCTTAATTTCAGCAACATACATATCATAATTGCCTGATTCAATCCTCTGCTTATACTCTGCGTAAGAAATCGCCTGAACTCTAACTGAAAATCCGCATTCGTTCAATGAGTCGGCAATATTATATGCTGCAGCAACTCTGTACTTATTGTCCTTATTTACAATCAGCGATAAGGATAAAGTATATGCACCATTGGACTTTGCCTTACCCGAATATCCTGTATATCCGCATCTGTCGATAATATCGTTAGCAAGAACCGCATCACCTTCAGTTTTAATTTCTATAACCTGTCCTGCAAGGTCGCTTTCAGGATTCAACGGTAATTTTATGGCTGTTCCGTGTCCCTGATATGATGATAACACAATCTTCTCACTGTCCAGCTTTGCAGCAATAGCATTTCTGATATAATTTGTTAATGCACCCCTTGAGCTGTTCAGCCCGAGATAAACCATATTATTGAGAAGAACATCATTCATTGTTCCTGCAACTGATGTGTAATCACAATCAGATAAATCGCTGAAAAACACATCTGTTTCACCAATATTCATAGCGTTTTCCGCACTTTCATTTGTACCGATAGGGGAGAGAGCAATAGTTTTTTCATTACTGATTACATTTATGAGCTTGCCTTCAGAATAGTAATAATCACCGCTTCCTGTCGGCACACTCGTCTGCCCGTCAGCAGTACCATTCTTAACTATAGGAAAATCAAGCTTTCCCGCAACATAAATATCCTTATACTCAAGCTTAAATTCAACCGCATACTGTCCCACAACCTGAGCTGAAATAACACTTTTAAGTGAATTGCTCCATCCGTGAGAAGCCTTAGCCATATTGAATGAATAAACTACATCTTCTGCAATTATTTCACTTGAACCCCGGCAGGAAACTCCGTGACGAAGCCTTACCGTAGCAATATTATCAGACACAGAAATTGTTTCTGCAACAACAGGAGTTGCGGTGTAGGTGCTGTCTGTTGAATATAACGGCTCATACATCAGCTTACTCAGGTATAAGTTTTCATAGCTTGTTGCAAAATACGGATTCAATCCGTCTGTTTTATTATATGGAAGAACAACCCTTCCATCACCCATCTTGTTTACTGTTTCAGTTATATTTTCGCCATTTGAAGCATCTTCATCAGGCGTTGTTTCATCAACAGCATTTTTGTTAACACAAGACGAGAGGAGAAGACTGATACAAAGCAATAATGAAATTATTCTGATTGTTTTTTTCATTTGCTCACCTCACATTAACAGGAGTTACTTCTACAGTCTTTCCACTTTCCTTATCAACAGTAAATATACAGCCTTGCATAAAACAAGGTGTATCTGCAGTTTCAAACATTGTTGTGAAGCCTTTTCTGAATTTTTCTATAATAATCTCTTTTTTGACTCCTAAAACTGACTCCTCAGGGCCTGTCATGCCTAAATCGGTAATATAACCTGTTCCTCCTGAAAGAATTTGTGCATCAGCGGTCTGAACATGAGTATGAGTACCGAAAACAGCACTTGCTTTGCCATCAAGAAAATATCCGAGAGCTTTCTTTTCTGCTGTCGCTTCAGCGTGAAAATCAACTAATATGATATTAGTTTCTCTTTGGATTTCCTTTATTATTTTTTCTGCAGTCTCAAAAGGACAACAGTGTCCCTCAAGCCATACACGTCCTAAAAGATTAATTATGCCTACCTTATACGAACCTTTGTCGATAATTCCGTAGCCCTTTCCCCAGACTCCATCACCAAAATTTGCCGGTCTTATAACATTCTCTTTTTTATCCAGATATTCAAAAATCTCTCTTCGTTTAAAGGAGTGATTGCCTCCCGTAATCATATCAGCTCCACTTGTGAAAATATGCTCACAGGAATTTGGCAGCATACCATTTCCGATTGCAGCATTTTCTCCATTGACAATACAAATATCAATGTTATTTGCTCTCTTAAAATCAGGAAGCTTTTTGCGTAGAAAATCGCATCCTTTTTGACCAACAACATCTCCTACGCATAAAATATTTATTTTGCGTGACATAAGCACACCGTTTCTATATATAGATTTTTAATCTGTTTTGCCCCGAGGTCAGACAAACATCGGGGCATTTTCTTTATTAGTTTATTTTTAAAGTGTATAAAGTGAAAAATCGCTGAAAATATCACTTTGCGAAGTCAACAACACGGTTTTCTCTCACAATATTAACCTTAATCTGACCCGGATATTCAAGCTCTTCTTCAATCTTCTTTGCAATATCACGAGCTACAATTACCATCTTTTCATCTGAAATCTGTTCCGGATTAACCATAATTCTGATTTCACGACCGGCCTGAATAGCAAATGACTTTTCAACACCCTCAAATGATGTT
>JAFTUP010000249.1 GCA_017466205.1 Clostridia bacterium | reverse complement strand
GTGCTAAAGATGCAAGAGCTGTATGAGTGTGACCGTCCATAACAAGTCTGTCATAGATTTCATCAGCAAAAAGAATAAGGTCATTCTGACGGGCTACCTCAACGATTTCCTTTAAAATCTCATCACTATATAATGCACCTGTTGGATTGTTGGGGTTAATTACAACGATACCCTTTGTATTTGGTGTTATTTTCTTTTTTATATCGTCAATATCAGGATTCCATTCATTCTGTTCATCACACATATAGTGAACAGCTTTACCGCCTGCAAGAGTTACGGATGCAGTCCAAAGTGGATAGTCAGGAGATGGTACAAGAATTTCGTCACCGTTGTCGAGAAGTCCTTGCATTGACATTGTAATCAATTCGCTGACACCGTTACCTGTGTAAATATCACCGATATCAACACCTTTAATCCCCTTGAGCTGACAATACTGCATTATTGATTTTCTTGCACTGAACATACCCTTTGAATCCGAATAACCCTCACATTCACGAAGATTATACATAAGGTCACGGATCACCTCATCGGGTGCTGCAAATCCAAACGGTGCAGGGTTACCGATATTAAGCTTTAAGATTCGCTGTCCCTGAGACTCCATTCTGACAGCTTCCTCCATTACAGGGCCACGGATGTCATAACAAACATTATCAAGTTTTGTGCTTTTATTGAATGTTCTCATGAGTATCACTCCAACTCTTTTATTATTATATCTTTACAAAAAAATATTCCCACCGTGTGCCGATGGGAATGAAGTAGTCGAAAATTACTGCTCAACAGGATAAACGCTTACCTTTTTTCTGTCTTTGCCCATTCTTTCGAACTTAACCTTACCGTCAACAAGAGCGAAGAGTGAGTCATCAGAACCACGACCTACGTTGTTACCCGGGTGGATGTGAGTACCACGCTGCTTAACAAGGATGTTACCTGCGAGAACAAACTGTCCGTCAGCTCTCTTAACACCAAGACGCTTTGATTCTGAATCACGGCCGTTCTTAGTTGAACCCATACCTTTTTTATGAGCAAATAACTGAATGTTTAATTTAAGCATTAAAAACACCTCTTTCAAGTTTCAAGTTGTTGGGATACTGACCTTGCAATTCACTTAAATGTAAATACAAACCGTCAGTAATCGTCTTCGATTTACGAGCATCATTTAAATTCATTGTGAATTTGAAATACCCGTCACGGACCTCTGCTTCAGGACTTAATTCCATAATCTCGATTATAGTATTCGCTGCCATATAAACTGCTGAAGAAACTGCACTACAAACAATGTCTGTGCCATATTCCCCTGCACCACTATGACCACTGACTTCAAACGAAACTATTGTGTCATCCGAAAACAGAAATTTTGCTGTTGTCATTATGCGTTAATACCGGTAATCTCAACCTTTGTATATGGCTGACGATGACCCTTCTTACGCTTTTCGTTCTTCTTTGGCTTGTAAGTAAATACTGTGATTTTCTTACCTTTACCATTTTTAAGAACCCTAGCAGTTACTGTTGCACCCTCAACATAAGGTGCACCTGCCTTGAGTCCGTCTTCAGAACCAACTGCGAGAACCTTGTCAAAAGTAATCTCTGCATCTGCTTCTACGTCAAGCTTTTCAATGAATACAACGTCGCCGTTTGTAACCTTGTACTGCTTGCCGCCTGTTACGATGATTGCGTACATTTTTCTAACCTACCTTAAATATAGACTCGCTATCGAGGGTGGGAAAACACCACTTTCAGCATATTTAGACATACTACCCCCTAATATGCGGCTTAAATATAATAACAGAAGACTTGTCAAATGTCAAGCATTTTTAAGTTGAAAACTGAAAACGGAAAACTTAAAGTTATTTTGCCATTTTCTCTTGAGTGGTTTTGCAAATTGAAGTTGCAAGAGCGATTAACTCTTTAATATCATTTTCCATTGAACAAAACTCTTTTTTACCTATATATTCTGTTGCATATAAGAGTCGCAACCAATAATATGTTTCATTAGCCTCTTTTAAACCTATACACATTTTTGAATGAAAATCAGCTGTAGATTGACCCTGTTCTGCTTCTGATACATTGGCACCAATACTTGTTCCACTTTTCAAAAGTTGCTTTGACATTACAAATTCTTTTTTCACATTTACAAGATATTTATATAAATTTACAATTCTTATAGCAAATTGAAAACTTTTATTTTCTATTACACTTTCTTTCATTTTTCATACCCTCTCCGTTTTCCACTTCCTAATTATAATGCGTCGCAGACCCTACGTTTTCAGTTTTCCACTTTCAACTTTACACTTTCATACACTTTTTCAATTTCTGCAAGGTGTGTATAATTTTCTGCTTGGATTATGAGATTTCGGGCATCGTTATATGGTTTTGTGATTCGTCTGTAAACTGAAACGCCTTTTGTATATGCTTTAAGCTCTGCTTTTGCCTGACGGCGTTCTTGTGCAGTATTTATTTCGCGACGCTGAATTTCTTTTCTTATTTCATCATTTGGAATTGTAAGATTATCTTTTCCGTATTTACTAAGAAGCTTTGCAGAGCGTTTTTTCTCACGGGCAAGCGAAAGAGCATCTGCACGGATGAGTTTTTCTTCCTTTGTGGATTTTGGCAATTGTTTTGCCATTTTCTTTTCTGCTTTCCAATTATCATAGAGATAAATCTCGCCTGATACAACAGTTTCTTTTGCTGAAACGAGTTTTGCTTTATATCTTTCAGTATTGAATTTACCCAGTTCTTCAACCACGAAAGGCAAGCCTTCAACAAACTCGTTATATTTCTTTATTTCACGAATTTCCTGTTTACTCAAAGATTTGTCAACAGGCTTCTTAGTTGCATTACTCTTTGCTGCCTCAATGATTTTCATTGCATCAATGAGTTGGTCGTTATCAAGCTCACCATTTCCGTAATCCTCAAACATTGCACGGATTTTAAGGACTTGAACATATCCACGGTGCTTGTTTTCAGTCAAATCATAGAAAAGATAAGGGATAAGATTCATAATTGAGCCAATAACGGAACAGATAATAAGCACTGTAAAAAGGTTGTTTCTCAATTCGTCATTATAAAGCACAGTGTAGTCGTCCAAAAGTCCCATTTTCTCATAAATTGCAGGAATAACAAGACCTGTAAAGAAGCCTAAAATCGTGCCAATTAAAGTAAGTGGAGTGAAAAGTCCGTCAACACGAACACCTGTTTTCCATTGGTGGTAATCACGCATATCTGCCTGAATGTTAGGAATATAAACATTCTGGAATGTATTAACAAATGTTGTAAGATAGAAAATCACACACATAAGCACGAGATTATCTCTTACTAAAAACAGACAACCGTATAAAACAACATTTATTGAATTATGTAAAATCAAAAGATTTCGTTTGCCCAGCCATTTAATCATAAATGGTGCTAACAGCATTGACCAAAGAGCAGCATTGGCAATAACTGTATTGGCAAGTCCCATATACACCTTGTTGTCACCGTTATTGGCATAGTTGAAAGTCCAGTTTATTATTACGCCACTTGAACCCTCAAGGAAACCGAGCCAAGTTGCAGAATTGATTATCCAGAAATATTTATTCTTTGCAACCTCACGGAGTGAGTCCATAATGCTTACATATTCCACAGGACGCTTTGGAACAATAATACGCTCTTTCATTTTCGGAGCAAAAATAAAGAGAACTATAAGACCGACAACGGTAAATCCCGGATAAATAATACGATAAGTCCAGATGTTATCCATACCCCAGGTAAGTCCCGCAACTGTAGGAATAACAAAATTTGTAATTGACGGAGCATTTGAGTATAAAATTTGTGAAATGCTCATTACATGTGCTCGTTCCTGAGCATTTGGGGATACGACTTGTTTCAAATATGTAAATGATTCATTGTAAAAGCCTAAAAAAGCAGACAGAATTACGAACATGAACCATACAACAATTACTTTTGTACGGTATTCCCAATGCTCATAAGGCAACCATACAAAGATAGTTGAAATAAGTACAATTGGAATAGGAGTACGAAGAAGAATTGGTATGAATTTTCCACCGGGTAATTTATGATTATCTAAAAACCAGCCTCTGAAAACTGCAACAGGAAGTCCTACAATATTTGCAAGAATCAACATAATCTGTAAGTGCATCGGCTGAAGTCCGATACTTGCACCTACGATGAAATTATTAGCACTGAGCCCTATCGCACTTGCAAGTGTTGACGCCCAGTTAATACCAAATCCGGCAATACCAATTGTTGCAACTTCCTTGTAAGGAACATAATTCCCTTCAGCAGGAGTGTTCCAGTGTTTCTTTATATTCCAAATCAAACTTTTAATCTTACCCATTGCCAAACCTCCTTTACTGAAAATATTATAAATTAATTTTAATATATTTGCAATAGAAACAATAAAAGCAAGTACATTTCTGCACCTGCTTTATAAATAATATTAATAGTTATCAAGTAATTCTTTATAGAATTCAGTATAATCGTTTCGTTTCTTGTCTGTAAAGCTCATAGCTTCTCTTGGGTGACGGTTAAGCTGACCTGTGAACATATACTGAAGGTCAAATCCCCACTGGACACCTGATTCCTTAAGTGGAATCATATACTTTTCAATAAATCTTAAAAGACTGTATATGCTGTATTTAGGATTTTTAAGGAATCCAAGCATAAGCTCCATAGCACAGTTTCCAGCACCTCTGCCCATTGCGAGAGCAGTCGCATCAACATAAGAAACACCATAAGAAAGCGCTTCAATTGTGTTTGCAAAAGCAAGATTTTGGTTGTTAT
Organism: Clostridia bacterium; assembly: GCA_017466205.1. Taxonomy (GTDB): domain Bacteria; phylum Bacillota; class Clostridia; order Oscillospirales; family Acutalibacteraceae; genus Fimenecus. The sequence continues at coordinate 3,676 of JAFTUP010000249.1, read as the reverse complement.
GACCGTGGAAACCTATCTGCTTACCGTATTTTTCACCATATTCAAGGTACTTCTTTGCAAGCTCTGCAGCATTTTCAGGAAAGAGTGAACCGTAGCTGTCAACAAGATAAATAACGTCGACCTTTGATTCACCAAGCATTTCGAGTGCGTCATCAATCTGATTAAAGCTTGCCTGTGAAATCGCCATAATGTTACAAGTTGTTTCATAGCCTAACTCATTGAAATAGTTAATCATTTCAACAGCAGACGGAATCTGGTGAATGTAACACGCAACACGAATCATATCAATTACGCTGTCTTTTTTAGGAATGAAATCAGTTTTGTAATCACATCTGCCAACGTCAGCCATAACTGCGATTTTCATATCAGAAACATTATCGCCAACGATTGCACGGATGTCCTCTTCCTTACAGAACTTCCATTTTCCGTGTTCATCTTCATTAAAAAGATTGCGACTTGCACGATAGCCAAATTCCATATAGTCAACGCCACATTTAACGTTTGTTTTATAAAGTTCACGAACAAATTCGTCTGTGAATTCAAAATTGTTACAAAGTCCTCCGTCACGGATAGTTGCATCGAGTAATCGAATGTCGTGACGAACACTCATCAAATTACCTTTTCTCATTTTGATCGCCTCTTTAGTCAATGTTTTTGCTTTAATGCTTTAAAGTTTTTAAGCGTGAGTATATTTTAACATCATATTTCTCTTTTGTCAATAGGAATTATTAATCAATTGTAATCTTATTTTTCAAAAAAAAATAACAGCCCAACTTGTGGACTGTTATTGTGGTGACCCGGACGAGAATCGACCGTCTGCTGCGGCTTCGCCTTGCATACCGTTGGCTCGGCTTACGCCTTCACCGCTTTTTGCTAAAAACAGTCCACCGGACTGTTTTCTTAACGCAAAAACTCTCCCGAGTTCGATTCCTATAAATTTTAATTTTAAAAAAATAACAGCCCAACTTGTGGACTGTTATCGTGGTGACCCGGACGAGAATCGAACTCGTGTTACCGCCGTGAAAGGGCGGTGTCTTAACCGCTTGACCACCGGGCCATATATAGGGACTTGTTCAGTCCCTTGGTAGCGGCAACGGGACTTGAACCTGTGACCTTCCGGGTATGAACCGGACGCTCTAGCCAACTAAGCTATGCCGCCATAGTTGCCGTTCATTGCGACGGCTTTGTTATTATAATATAAGACTTGCGATTTGTCAACATTTTTTTGAAAATATTTTTAACTTTTTTTATTTTTGTTTACAAAGAACATTTTCCGTGATACAATCCTTCTGTTAAACACTATAAAGGAGATGTAAAAATGAATCTCAAGGAAACAAGAAAATGGATTGCCGATGAGCTTCAGAGCGTTGCAGATTTCTGGCTCGAAAACGGTATGGATAAAGTACACGGTGGTGTTTACACTTGTCTCGACAAAGACGGAAAGGTATTTTCCACAGATAAAAGCGTATGGATGCAAGGCAGATGTGGTTGGATTTTCTCTTATCTTTGCCATATTTATGGTGTTAAAAAGGAATGGCTCGATGCAAGTAAGAGCTGTATAGACTTCCTTGAAAACTACTGTGTGAACAAAAATGCAGAGGGCAGACTTTACTTCACAGTTACTGAAGACGGTAAGCCGCTTCGTCAGCGTAGATATTGCTATTCAGAAGCTTTCTATTGTATCGCAAATGCTGAATATTACGGCATTACAGGCGAAAAAGAGCATCTTGAAAGAGCAAAAAAAGCTTATGATATGTATTGGAATCTTAATCACGGTATGGCTGACCCGACAGGTCTCGGTCCAAAAACTGAACCTGCTACACGAACAGGCAGAGCACTCGGTATTCCAATGATTTTACTCAATGTTACATCTGTTCTTCTTCGTGTTGACCCTGAAAATGCTGACCTTTACAACAAACGTGCTGACGAATGTGTTGAGGATATTTTCAAATATCACGTTAAGAAGGATTTAGGTTGTACACTCGAGTCAGTTTCTCTTGACGGTACACCACGACTTAACATTACCGAAGGTCGAGTTGTAAACCCGGGTCACGATATTGAATGCAGCTGGTTTCTTATGGAAAGAGCAAATCAGACAGGCGACAAGGAATTACACGCAAAGGCTATTGAGATTTTCGATATGGCTTATGAAAAAGGATGGGACAAGGAATTCGGCGGTATTCTCTATTTCTTCGACTGTCTCGGAAATCCGCCTGAGGCTTATGAACACGATATGAAGCTCTGGTGGCCACATAATGAAGCACTTATTGCATCTCTTATGATTTACAGAGATACAAGAGATGAGAAATATCTCAATATTTTCAATCAGTTACTCGAATACACAAAAGACCATTTTGCAGCTGCTCCTTGTGGTGAATGGTACGGTTATCTCCGTCGCGACGGTAATCCTACACTTCCCGCTTGTATCGGTTCAACATTCAAGGGACCGTTTCATGTGCCGAGATGTCTTGTTATGCTCGATAAAATGTTAGAAGAAATTGAAGAAAGAGGTTGATTAAAATGAGTCTTGAAAAATATAAGGGTGTAATTCCTGCATTCTATGCTTGTTATGATGAAAACGGTGAAATTTCAGTTGACGGTACAAAATCACTAGTTGAATTCCTTATCGAAAAAGGTGTTGACGGTCTTTATGTTGGTGGTTCATCAGGTGAATGCATTTACCACAGCGTTGATGACAGAAAAAAGACACTTGAAGCAGTTATGGAAGCAAATAAGGGCAGAATTACAATTATTGCTCACGTTGCTTGTAATAACACAAAGGACAGCTGTGAGCTTGCTCGTCATGCTGAAAGCCTTGGTGTTAATGCTATAGCTACAATCCCACCAATTTACTTTAAACTCAACGAAACAGCAATTGCGAAGTATTGGAATGATATTTCTGCAGCTGCTCCAAACACTGATTATGTTATTTATAACATTCCTCAGCTTGCAGGTGTTTCACTCACATTGAGTCTTTTTGATGAAATGCTTAAAAACCCAAGAGTAATCGGTGTTAAAAACTCATCAATGCCAATTCAGGACATTCAGATGTTTAAGCGTCAGGCTAAACTCAACAATCGTGAAGTTGTAATTTTCAACGGTCCTGACGAACAATTTGTCGGCGGTCGAATGATTGGTGCCCAAGGTGGTATCGGCGGTACTTATGGCGTTATGCCCGAACTTTTTGTTACTCTTAACAATATGATTAAATCAGGCGATATTAAAGATGCTGAAGCATTACAGGATGACATTAATGAGGTTATTTATACGATGTGCAGCACAAAGGGTAATATGTATGCAACAGCTAAGGCTGCTCTTAAAAAGAGAGCAGGACTTGAATTGGGCGGTGTAAGAGAGCCTCTCCTTAATCTTCAGGACGGTGACGAGGTTATCGTTGACAAAGTTGTTGAACTTGTTGAAACAGCAATAGCAAAATGGGTTAAATAAGAATTGAATACATAAAATTCCCGGAGAGACACTTCTCAAAGAAGTGCCTCTCTGTTTTTGTATACCGAAAACAAAACAGCAACAAATCGGAGTTTATCGAGATGAGTGCAGAGTGCAAAGTGCAGAACGCAGAACGCCTCCCTCTGACGAGGGAGGTGGCATTTTCGCAAGAAAATGACGGAGGGAGAGATAAAAATTAACGTTTTTACTACCCCTCAGTCAACTTCGT
>JAFTUP010000248.1 GCA_017466205.1 Clostridia bacterium | reverse complement strand
ATGTCTTATCTCGCATATCAGAAAGTTCGAGTAGAAAAAGAAAACGGTCGTTGGATTGCAATTCCTTTAAGTGAATTCAATTATGTTGCAACAGGACACAATTTAGGCAGATATGGTTGTATAGATTTGCCTGCAACAACTTATACAGATACTGTTTCTGATTATAAGGTGGATATTCTTTTCCAAACAATCTATATGGTAGATAATAAAATTGAGAATAATGATGTTTTTTCTTCAATACGTGGTAACTCATATAGCTATATTCCTAAACCAAATGCAGAATTCAGTGACGCATACGATAACCACGAAACTAACCTGACACATCTTGGCACACAGGAAGAAAGAGATTTGATTAACAAAATTGGTATTTCCGTTGCTCCTGTTTATCCGGGTCAGGAAAGACCTGATGAATTAACTCCTGCTGTCGGTTGTGACAATTTTTCATCATCAAGCAGTGACGGAAGCAGTCGGGCAGTCAGTGACGTTACTGTCGGTTGGGGACCTGAGCTTTCACTTTCAGGCGGTGGAGGTGGCGGACCATTCGATGGACTGCTGAATACTAAAGCACCTGAATACTATGTCGCAGATTTGTATATCAATAATGAGTTATATACTCAAATGGAATTGCATTTACAAGAGGAGGAATAAAAAATGACAGATTATACAAAAGTATATAACGGTATTTCAAAGGCAATCTGGGGTTATTTCTTCCTGTATTTTGATTTCTATATCAATGTTGGTAACGGTAAAATTTCACTTATTCCCAGTTTTGTTGGATTTATTATGTTTTTTAAAGCAATTGATTTATTGATTGATGAAGAACGAGAACTTTCTTTGTTAAAACCTTTAGGTATAATTTTGGGAATCCGGGAAGTAATAGAGTGGTTGGCTAATTGCGTTGGATATAGTTTTGGTGGGAAATGGCAATTCGTGAACCTGATAATAGGTTTATTAAATCTGTATTTTCATTTCCAGTTCATAACAAATCTTTCTTCAATTGCAACAAAGCATCAACAAGAAGGCTGTGTATATGATAAAAAACTGCTCACATACAGAACAATACTTACCGTATTGCAAACATTCTTTACAGTTTTCACAGCTTTTAATTTCATTCCTGATGAAGTATTGACTTATATTACTCTTGCTCTCGGAATAGTCTTTGTTATTGTTTGTATTGGCATGATGGCAATATTAAATCAACTACGCAAAAATCTGAAAACAGATGAAGATTTTGAAGAAACAATTATAACAGAATAATTTAGTCAGCAGTAGGATCTTCTTACTGCTGATTTTTTTGCTTTTTGATATTAAATTGGAGTTTATCGGGATAAATGCAAAATGCAAAACGCTATCGCGTAGAGACAGACATCCTTGTCTGTCCGTATTAGGTCTGCGTTGCTAATTATAAAATACAACCAATATGGTTGAACTGTAGTGGCAATTCACGAATTGCCCGTTCCAAAGTGTGCAACAAAACTCATTCGGGCGATTCGTGAATCGCCCCTACAGAATTATACCGTCATATAAAAGAGTTCAACAAATTATAATTTATCATTTCATCTATTGAATTTTAATACTAAAAAGTTTATAATAACTTTGATAAAAAATAACACATTTGAAATGGGGTTTATTTATGGCAAGATATGCAATTTACGGTGCAGGGTCTTTGGGTACTGTACTCGGTGCATTTATTACAAAAAATGGCGGTCAGGTTGACCTTATTAACAGAAATAAGGCTCATGTTGAAGCTCTTAATACAAAAGGTGCTAAAATTATCGGTACTGTAAATATGACAGTACCTGTTAAGGCAATTACACCTGATATGATGGAAGGTAAATACGATGTTATCGTGCTTCTTACAAAGCAGTTGTTCAACAAAGAGGTTGTGACAATGCTTAAAGATTATCTTACTGATGACGGTGTTGTTGTAACACTTCAGAACGGTATTCCTGAACCCGGAATTGCTGAAATTATCGGTACAGAGCACACAATGGGCTGTGCTGTTGAATGGGGCGCAGCACTTGTTGAACCAGGTGTTTGTGAGCTTACAAGCGATAAGGATTCCCTTTCATTCCACATGGGTAAAATGGATGGTATCACAGACGCACAGTTTAAGAAAGTCAAGGACTTGCTCCAGATGATGTGTCCTGTTCACGAAGAAGAAAATCTTATGGGTGCTCGTTGGTCAAAGTTACTTATCAACTCTACATTCTCAGGTCTTGGTACGGTTATGGGCGGTGTTTTCGGTGATGTTACTGAAGACAAGGACGGACAAAAGGTTGCTGTCCGTTGTATGAAGGAAATTATTAATGTCGGTCACGCTTCTGGTGTTGAGTTTGCTCCTGTTCAAGGTAAAAACATCGTTGGTCTTTTCTATTGGAAGGGTGCATTGAAACGTGCATTCGCACAGTTTTTGCTTCCTATTGCACTTAAAAAACACAGAGACATTGAACCGTCAATGCTTCAGGACCTGAAAAAAGGTAAGCCTTGTGAGGTGGATGCGATTAACGGTGTTGTTTGCGATTTCGGTAAGAAATATAATGTGAAAACACCAATCAATGACCGTATTGTTGAAGTTATCAAGAAAATTCAGAACGGTGAACTTAAAGCTGAAAAGAAGAATATCCATCTTTTTGATGACCTTCTTTGATAGTGCAAATGCAAAGCACAAAGTGTAATAATTATATAAAGAAAAAGAGAAGCCACAAAAAAAGTGACTTCTCTTTTTTAATACAAATCGGAGTTTGTAGGGCTCTTTAAATTTCTTGTCTCCCCTGAAAGGGGAGATGTCAACGAAGTTGACAGAGGGGTTGCAAAGTTCTCTGTTAGTAAGTAATAAAGGGAACAAACCCCTCAGTCTCGCATACGCTCGCCAGCTCCCCTTTCAGGGGAGCCGAGTATCGACACCCGTAAAAAGAGCCCAACAAATTGTAATTTAGATATTTTGAACATAAAATGAGCAATAAATTTTACCTATGGAAATAGCTTTGTCGTATTGCTTTTAAGCTTAATTTCATATATAATATTTATTGTATGTGTAACAATAATAAGAAAATATAATTTAATCGTCAAAAAGAGGAAAATAAATGGAATTGTCAAAGAAAAACATTAAAAAAATTCTTGGAATTATTACTTTCGGAATTGTTCTTTTTACTCTTTCACAGAATTTGTCGTCAATTGCATCATTTTTTAAAGGTGCTTTGGCAGTTTTTGCCTCCACAATTATCGGTTTTTGCCTTGCTTTTATACTTAACATTCCTATGACTGTGCTTGAGAATAAAGTTTTCAAAGGCTTGAAAAACAAAAAAAATAAATTTGCAAATAAGATGCTTCGACCCTTGAGTCTTACCGCAACGGTTATTCTCTCTATTGGCTTTATTGTTCTCTTGCTGTTTATCATCATTCCACAGCTTCACGATTCAATTTCGCTTATTATTGAGAGAGTTCCTGCTTATTATCAAAGCTTCGTATTATGGGTTGATGATATGGTGCTTCGTTTCGGACTTGACATCAGTACGGAAATTCTCCACAATCCGAAAATCAATATAGACACTATTACTGCTATGGCGGAAAAGCTATTCACCTTTGACGGTACAAGTGATATTTTAAGCACAACAATGGGTGTTACATCTTCAGTAATTTCAGGCGTATCAAACTTTATAATCGGCTTTATTATTGCTGTTTATATTCTTGCTGAAAAAGAAAAAATCGGTAATTTTTCAAAGAAGTTTTTTGAAAAGCTATTACCTGAAAAAATCAATGAAAAATTACTGAATGTGTGTTCTGTTTTTTCAGATTCTTTTTCAAGTTTCATTACAGGACAGGTTACGGATGCTGTAATTTTAGCTGTACTTTGCTTTATAGGAATGAGCATTTTCAGATTTCCGAACGCTATCGTCATCTCAGTTATTATTGGTGTTACGGCACTTATTCCTGTGATTGGCCCTCTTGTTGGCGAGTTTATCGGTTGTTTCATAATCTTTATGGAAAGTCCGTTAAAGGCTTTATTCTTCCTTATATTCGTCTTGATTCTTCAAGCAATCGATAACAACTTTATTTATCCGAAAATAGTCGGTAAATCAGTTGGGCTCCCGGGAATCCTTGTTCTTCTTGCTGTTATTATCGGTGGTAATTTTGGTGGTATTTTAGGAATTCTTTTAGGTGTGCCTACTGCATCGGCAGTTTATGCACTTATGATTGCTTGGCTTAACAGTAAGAGTGAACCTGTTAATGTCCCTGTTGAAATTACAGAAGAAATTGAAAATGAAAACGAAAATTAATAAATGTATATAAAATGTGTAGGTGTAAATTATGCGTAAGTTAGGATTTGACAATGACAAATATCTCCGTATGCAATCTGAGCATATCAAGGACAGAATAAGCAAATTCGGTGGTAAGCTTTATCTTGAATTCGGTGGTAAGATTTTTGACGACTACCATGCTGCAAGAGTTCTTCCGGGCTTTAAGCCTGACAGTAAAATGAAGATGCTTCTTCAGCTCAAAGACGATGCTGAAATCATTATTGCTATCTGTGCAAAGGACATTGAAAAGAATAAAATCCGCAGCGACTTAGGCATTACTTATGACCTTGACGTGCTTCGTCTTATTGATATTTATCACGGATTTGGTCTTTTTGTAGGTGGTGTTGTGCTTACACAGTATTCAAATCAGCCATCAGTTGCTGCATTTGAGCAGAAGCTTCAGAACCTTGGCATAAATGTTTACCGTCATTATCCTATTGAGAACTATCCTCTTGATGTTCAGCTTATTGTAAGTGAAGACGGTTATGGGAAAAATGATTATATTGAAACTACACATCCACT
>JAFTUP010000247.1 GCA_017466205.1 Clostridia bacterium | reverse complement strand
ATTCATCCCTTTGAGGGACATCCGTATAAAGTTCTTGACAATGAAGAGATGAACACTCTTATTGAAAGCATACAACAAAAAGGTGTTATTTCACCTATTGTCGTAAGACCTTTAGAAAACACAACAGATGAATATGAACTTATCTCAGGACACAGACGCCTGAGAGCATCAGTGAAAGCAGGACTGGAAACAGTACCTGCTTTAATTTATGCCGTGAGCAGAGATGAAGCGGCAATTATGCTCGTTGACAGTAATCTGCACCGTGAGTATATTCTGCCGTCGGAAAAGGCGTTTGCTTACAAGCTGAAGCTCGAAGCAATCAAAAAGCAGGGTGAAAGAACAGACTTAACTTCGTCGCAAGTTGCGACAAAGTTCGACTCCGCCACTGAAATAGGCAATATCGCAGGTGAAAGCAGAGACAAAGTTTACAGATATATACGTTTGACCTATCTCATCCCTGAACTTCTTGAAATGATGGACGAAGATAAAATTGCATTCTCCGTCGGTGTTGAGCTTTCGTTCCTTGATGAGCAGTTGCAGTATGATTTACTCCGTGTAATTGAGGAGCAGGATTGCACACCTTCATATTCTCAGGCTTGGCATATGCACAGAGATTTTAATTCAGGCACGCTTACTATCGATAGCATTGAAAATATGCTTATGTCTGAAAAGCCGAATCAGAAGGCTATGTTCAAGCTTCCGCTTGAACAGGTGCAGAAATTCTATCCGAATGCCGACAAAAAGCAGCTTGAGGATTATGTTATGAAAGCCTGCGAGTATTACAATAAGGCTTTGCAGCGACAGCGACGCCGTGACAGGGATGCGAGGTGATGCAAATGAAGTTTATTGATACCATCAAATATATTATTTATTATCTTGCTACCGATACCCGTGGAGAGTTTTCTTTTCAACCTATTGATTACAGCAAAATTGAATTACCGAAAGAGGTGCTTGATTCTTTTGTCTCGGCTATGGTTCCCGAAATCAAAAAGTTTTACGAAAGCGATTTCGGCAAGGAATATTTTAATAAATGGTTAGAAAAGCATCCCGAGTATGCTTAATATACAGCTCCCCGATATTTCACAGTATCGGGGAGCTTCACACATTCGACAAAGAAAATAAATCTAAATAAAATTAAAATAACAAAATCAGGAGGATTAAAATGAATGTAGTTATATATGCCCGTTTCTCTTGTAAAAGACAGACGGAGCAATCAATTGAAGGACAGTTAAAAATCTGTTATGAATATGCGGCGGCTCATAATTATACGGTAGTCGGCGAATATATAGACCGAGCACAAAGCGGTACTTCCGACAACCGTTCGGATTTTCAGCGAATGATTACCGATAGTGAAAAACACACCTTTGAGGGTGTGCTTGTTTATCAGCTTGACCGTTTTGCACGTAACAGATACGACAGTGCAATTTATAAGGCAAAGCTGAAAAAGAATGGTGTAAGGGTGTTCTCAGCTAAAGAAAATATCACCGAAGATGCTTCGGGCATCCTTGTTGAGGGTTTGCTTGAAAGTATGGCAGAGTATTATTCTGTAGAATTGGCACAGAAAATAAACCGTGGTCTTGCTATCAATGCGGAAAAGTGTCTGTCAAACGGCAGTAATCCCGGACTCGGCTTTAAGGTAAACAAAAAAGACAGAACCTTTTATGTTGATGAGGATGAAGCGGCAATCGTCAGAGAAATCTATGAACGCTATGCCCGTGGTGAGCCTAAAGTCGAAATAATCAAAGACCTTAACAGACGGCACATTAAAACCTCGATCGGCAATGAGTTTAGCTTCACAAGCCTTACAAGACTTTTAAGTAACAAACGCTATATCGGCTATTATTTGTACAGCGGAAAGGATACTCCCGGTGGTATGCCGAGAATCATCGAAGATGATTTATACTATCGGGTACAGGAGATTTTGAACAGAAACAAACGAGCACAGGCAAAAACAAAGGGCGATGATGCCTATATTTTAACCACCAAGCTTTTCTGCGGTCATTGTAAGGAAATGATGGTAGGTGTTTGCGGTACAGGTAAGTCGGGAGCTGTATATCACTATTATGTGTGCAAAAGTGCAAGGAAAAAGAAATGCGAAAAGAAGTCAATCAGCAAACAACTGATTGAAGACCTTGTTATTAATGAGTGTCTTAAAATGCTGACGGACGAAAAGATGCAATATATAGCCAAAAAGATTTCGGAAGAGTGTAACATAAATCCCGACAACCTCTCCATCAAAAATCTCAAAAGCTCGATCAAAGAAATTGATGAAGCCATTGAAAATATGTGGTTATCAATTGAAAAAGGCGGAGATGCAGTAGCACTTACAGAACGAATCAACCGCCGTCAGGCAGAAAAAGAAGAGCTTGAGGAACAGCTTGCCATTGAGCAGAACAAGAGAGTGATTCTCAGCGAGGCTCAGATTTTAGCCTTTCTTAATTATGTCTGTGAGATGCCCGGTGATGATACGGCAAAACGCAGAGCAATCATCAATATCTTTGTCCATTCGGTTTATCTTTATGATGACCACCTGACACTTATCATCAATGCAAGCAATAAGCCTGTCACCATAGATGACATACCGCTTGATGATATTGAAGCAGCCTTTAACGGCGAAAAATCAGCTATGGAGCAATGTTCGAACACCTCGGACATTGTTCCACCAAAAGCAAATAATCCGAAACTATTGCCAATCGGCGATTGCTTCGGATTTTTTGTTTATATCTGATATTCAGGTGCAGCACTAAGCAACAATAATTTCGGTAGCGGCTACCGAAAATAAATTGCACATTCGACTAACCTCTTGTTATACGATAAAATGATATTACCAAATAACAGGAGGTTTTGTTATGGAAAGAAAAACAAAAATTAAGTTTACAGATTTTGAGTGCAATTTGCTTATCAATGGTATGAATGAGTTTCGCAATATGCTTTTGGCAGTGGATTTACCCACGGAAGATGTTGACGAACTACTACTGAAAATCATTGATAAAAGCGGAAATTGAGAGTGGTATTATTATGGCTAATATCATTGAAGATTTTTACTATGGCAACATCGAGCCACAAGAAGTCAACTCAGAATTAACATTTAAGCTCAAAAAGAAACTGAGTAACCTTACAGAAAAGGAAGATCAGCTCACAACAAGGCTGACCGGTGAAGATAAGGAGCTGTTTCAAAACTATATAAGTTCCTACATTGAATTTTCAACAACAAGTAATGCTGATAGCTTTATATCAGGCTTCAGACTGGGAGCGAGATTCACATACGACATGTTTATTAAGAATCAGAAAGGATGAAAAATCATGACAAATATTACATACAGAAAAGTCAACGATTATACGATACCTAATCTCACCCTACCACCTGAAGAAACAGCAATCCGCCTCAGCAAATGGGGAATGTTACATAAAGAGTATCTTCTGAAATACAAGAAAGTGGTATTTGCAACATTACTTACCCAAGGCAAACTTTACCAGCACTGTGCAGAGATTGAAAATCAGGCACAGCAGATGTTTGATATTCTTGTTGAACAAATGAAAAACAAAGAAGATGTAACTGAAAAACTGAAAGAAAATAATCAGCTGGAGTGGATATGCCGTATGCAAAACATTGAGGCAAGTGCAAGAGAGATGGTGTATGCTGAATTCTTATATGTATAATAGAATAAGGGGCCAGATAACTGGTCCCTTGAGTTTTTTAGTTATTAGAAGAAAAGTAGTATTAGAGAATAGTATTAGGAATAGAAAAGCAATTTCTTAGTTTTTGGTATAAATCTTTTTCGGGAGAGTTATAAAGATTCAGTTCTGTTTCTGTAATATCAAAAGGAAAACCTAACTCTTTTCCTTTTAAAAGCATTAAGCTGTTATTTGATTGGGGAGCAAGAAAAATGGCTTTATTCTTGATATGGAGTAATTTTTTGTTTTTTACGGAGCAGGAGATAAGAAATAAGTTTTTTTCTTTCAATGTTTCGATGTTAAAAGATAAAAGTTCGGCAACTTCATTATTGTGTCCGTACACAACACAGATATCGTCATAATAAGAATTTGGCACAGATTCAAGTATTACAAATTCACCAATTTCTCCTTTAGGCCAAAACCATACACCTGTTATTTTTTCAATGTATTTTTTTCTGTGGATTAGTTCGTAGCTGTTCTTTTTTCGAAGTAGATATTTCATTGGCCAAGTGTTTTTCCTGTATACAAAGATGTGTTTGGTGCGGAATTTTCATTGATATCAATATCCCAATCTTTGGTGTTTTTGACTATATGTCCTGTTGTATCCAAGTTATCTGAACCACCATTAGCATTGCCTTTGTTATCAGATACCAGATATGTAACACCCACATCAGGGAACGCTTTCTTAAAAATTTCTTCTGCGGAAGAAGGCTTTCCGTGATGAGGCAACTGAATATACTGGTAACTATTCAACTTTATTCCTTCGGGAAAAGCTTCAGGAGCGCAGTCTCCCGTAAGAAGAACTTTCTTTGTTCCAAGTTTTAGTTTGATTTGAACACTTGCAGCATTTGTAATAGTCTCACCATCAATAGTGTTGCCCTCTCTGTTATCGAGACCTTTTGCGGCGGCCTTTATCATATAGTCAAAATCCGGTCCTATAAATTCCACCTGAGATGGCAGTTCGTCTTCGTTTTCGTACACATCTTTCAATGAAACGGTTTTTGATAATGAGGCAATATTATCGTAAAGTTCCGTAATTTTGTTGCCTATCGAATTACGATTAATCCTACCATCATCAATTTCATCCAACAACTCCTCCTTGTATTTTAGAAGAAGAATTGTAAATAAATTATCGACTTTTCCCTTTGAAATAAGCAGAGGAATTCCAGCAAAATGGTCATCATCGTTGTGTGAAAGAATCACAGTTGCCTTCTCTATATTGTATTCGTCCAATATAGAAATAACTCTCAATGCATGGTCCTCTGAACCACAATCGTAAACGATTGCTGTTTTGCCGTCGATAAAAACAAAACAGTCCCCGTAATCTTTTGTGGTGTCTTTGTAATGTTTGCTACTTAGCACCTTTAATGTCATATAAGGTCCTCCTTTATAATTTTAGTGTTAGCACTCGTAGCGCATAACTGCTAACCTGCATGTATTATACTTGGAAAAACATGGGTTGTCAATAGTATTTTTCAAGATTTTGTGAAAAAATCACATAATCTTGAAAAAATTACAAGTAAAACGCTTTGATGATGGTTGACTTTTGTGAAAAAAGTGATTATAATGAATAAGAATTGGAGGAAGTATTATGCTTGTTAATTTTAAAGTTTCAAATTTTGCTTCATTTGATGACGAACAAACTCTTTCTATGGAAGCTGGAAAAGCTCGTATGTTTTCAGATAGATTGTACACAAATAAAACTTTAAAGCTCTTGAAATTTATGGCAATATATGGTGCTAACGCTTCGGGAAAATCAACACTTGTCGGTGCGATTGAGTTTGCTAAAAACTTAATTATAAACCCCTTGTCATCAGACTGCCAAGGTCGTTATTGTAGATTAAAAGACTCGAACAAAGAAAAAACATCTAAATTTGAATTTAAAGTAGAAATAGATGATAAGTGTTATATTTATGGTTTTGAGATATTGTTGTCATCATCTTCTTTTAAAACAGAGTGGCTTAAGGAGTGGGCTTACGGCAATACATATAAAACTATTTTTTATAGAGATATTGATTTAGGAATTTGTGAAGTAAATTCGTATTTTAAGAACAATGCTATAAATGAGCGATTATCAATATATTCAGAAGATATATTAAAGGATGATTCTATTTTATTCTTGCGTCTTATGAATCAAAATAAAGATACACTTTATTCATCATATCCTGATATGAAAATTTATAAGAAACTGTTTAATTGGTTTAAATATGTTTTAAGTGTAAACTGTCCTGACAAACCAATAACAAACTATCCTTATTTGATGGATTCAAGAGATTTTTCCGAAATTACAAAGTTGTTATCATTCTTTGGAACAGGTGTATCAAAAATTGATATAGTTGATATCCCTACGGAAAAAGTATTAAATGCAGTTCCAAAAGAACTAATGCAAGAAATAATAGATTCATTAAATGAACAAAAAAAATATAATGAAACTAAAGGCGAAAATGATAATGTTCCGGTTATTATGATTAGGAGTACTGAAAATAATGCTATGTTTTTACTCGAATTATCAGACGAGACAGGAGTAGTTGCAAAAACATTGCAGTTCAATCATAAAAACACAAACGCAATTTTTTCTGCATCAGAAGAATCAGATGGAACTATACGTTTGCTTGACTTGATAGAAGTGTTATTAACCGCAAATCAAGAAACAGTATATATTATTGATGAAATCAATAGACGTTTTCATCCTTTGCTTACATATAAATTTGTAGAAGAATATTTGATGATTGCCAAAAAGAAAAAAATACAATTAATAGTAACTACACATGAATCAAAAATAATGGATTTAGATTTATTAAGAAAAGATGAAATAAACTTTGTCGATAAAGATGAATTAGGAAAAACAAAGATTTTCTCTTTAGACACATTGGGTGAACGCTTTGATAAAAGAATCTGTAAATCATATTTAAATGGCGATTATAATGCAATCCCTATATTTAAAAACGAGTAAAGGAAATCCATGGTTTATGAAAGATAAAGTACCATTTTATGAAGTCGCAAACATGTTTTTTACAGGTGCTGCGTTTACAGTTGTTCTCATATTAATTGTTTTTGATCATCCTAACTTTAACAATCGCATAACCGAATTATCAAGCTTGTTTAAAGATTGGTCGGTTGTTGTGAGTGCCGCTCTTTTAATAGCAATGTATGAAATAGGATTCATTCTTAATAAAATAGGCTCAGTTTTATTGGGTAAACTACTTGAAAAATCAAAGATATGGCCGAGGGAAAGCTATGGCATATCCGTTTCACAACTCGAAGAGAAGAACTCAAAATTCAAGAGTTTAAATATAGAATTACATGTTACAAGAACACATATAATTATGTATTTAATTTTATCTATTATTTCTTTGTTCTTCAAAAAATGGATATTGTCAGTCGTATTTTTGTTAATAGCAGTAATTTTTTTGTTTGCAGGTCGAAGGACAAATCATTTTATGAATAAAATAAAGGAAGACTATAAAAAAGAAACTAATAATTAAAAGCTACACAAACGGCAGAGGATAACCAATACCCTCTGCCGTTTCGCTTGTTATTCAGTTTTTAAATGACCCTGATAAAATGCATCGGGGAATATAAATACCTTTTCACCTGCGGTGAATTTAACACGGATTTTCTTTTGAGCCTTATCCATAAATGATATTGTACCGTTGCCGAATACTTTGTGGTGAACAGTATCGCCCACTTTAACATCAGGAATTTTAAACTCTTCTTTAGGCTTTTGCACGGGTGTCTGAATAGTACCAATAGAACCTGTATTCGGCTTTTCAATACCGTATTTTTGTGTGATTGTCGTTTTCTGAACCGTAGTAGTCGGTTTCTGAACAGCCTTTTTCACAGGTGCGATTTCTTCGTCATCAATAACCGACATAATAGCAGATTGTAACGATAACGATGCCTGCTGACCTGCGTATAAAGCATTGTATTCTTCTCGTTTGAGAACAGTATCCCAACCACCGATATCCTCACCTTCATGCATATCAATACCGGTATAATTAAGGCTTGAGTTTTCATAGCGACGGAATCCAAAAATACCTTGATTCATCTTCTCAGGGTCGAAAAGACCGATATCACAAAGAATATCAAAATCCTTAACGGTAAGACCCGTAACTTTTCTGAACAAATCAGGTTCTAACTGTGTAATGACATCTCTGATTGTCTGCTCACGGAAATCGGTAAGATACATAAATGAAGGAATACGGGCAGCAAGCTTGAGCAGATTTTCCTGCACCTGCTTGCGAAGAGATTTAATTTTCTTCTCTTCTTCGGTAAGCTCCTTCTTCTCTTTTTTATCTTTCTTCTCATCATTTTCCTTTTTAGCCTTTTTAATAGCTTCACTTCGGTTAATGATGGTTTCGATTTCCTGATTCAAGGCACGGAAGCCTTCAATTTTCATCAATGCTTCAAGTGCTTCGGGCTTTTCCTGAAGGCGTTTAAGTGTATCATTGTCAACGTGAACAAGAAGTGCCGTTTGCCAACGCTTTGCAAGTAGGGTTGCAGATGTACCTGCATATGTAATATCAAGCACATCCTGAGCTGAAATTACATTCATAGATGCTCCGTCGAAAGCAAGCACAGGCAAGAATTTCATAAATTCTCCGACTTTTGTTTCAGGATTGGATTCCGTTGTATTAAGGCGGCAAGAGTAATCTGAAATCTGCCTTAAAGCTCTGTTAAGAGCAAAGTCAAAGATATAACACTCTTCCTTTATGATTTCTGTTTTTCCTTCATTATTTACTGTTATCCACGGAGACTGAACACGGAAGGCAGACTGAAAATATGTTTCAGGCGACTTAAGATTGCAAAGCATAAATATACCCGTCCACGGTCTGACGGTAACACCTGTCATAAGCTTACCACAGGACAATGTGATTGTTTTGGTTTTAAGCGGGTCATCCATAGCAGCTTTTACAGGCGGTAAAGCATCAATACCAATACCTGCCTTTGTACCGGCACATACTACAACCTTGTAATCGCTAAAGAATTTGTTTGTCGGTGCTTTCAGGAGATTACCCATAGCAAAGCAGGATGCCACAGAAGGCATATACCAAACTGTATGAGTAAGTGAATTTTTAAGTGTTGAGTCAGAGAACGGCATAGGTGGTTTGTCATTGCCGAGCTTTAAACCGTCAACAACATTCCCTTTCCCCTGAATAAGCTCAAGCCATTTCTGAACATAGTCCTCATACACAAAGTGGGCACTTTCAAGGTTACCTTTTTCCTGAAGCTCGGCTTTGAAAAATTCATTAAGGTCGAATTCATCAAATTCTCCGCCCATTGCAACCTGAGTTATGCTATCGGGCACTTTATATGTAAGCATAACCATGCGAGGTAAAGCGCCGTACGGATTTTCACCTTCACCCTGCCATGATGCCTTTGCGTTCTGCTCATCGGAATAAGTCCAGTTGAAAATCTGGTCTTCAAGAAATTCACCTGTGTATAGAGCACGGAACGGTGTGCCTGAAAGATAAAGATAACATTTTGTTGTAATATCAATCCATGTTTCGTTGATTGCATCACCGGCTTCTGTTGCCTGATATTTTTCAGGGTCAAATGCTGCTTCGGCTTCTTCATCCACATTTTCAAAGAGCTTTTTAGCATTCTCTCGCCAGGCACCAAAGTGATATTCGTCAAAAATAACCATATCCCAATTGGTTGTATGTATAAATTCGTTCTTCGGCTTAATACCTCCGCTTTCGTTGGTGCCGAGCAAATTCTGAAAAGAACCGAAAACTACAATAGGTTTGCTTTGGTCACATTGAGCATATAAACGGTCAAAGCTTGTTTTATCATACTTTGCTTCTTTGTCAGATACAAACTGCCAACCATCAAAATCGATATGTGTTTCAAGGTCTTCGTACCAAGCTGATTCAACAGCTGGCTTGAAGGTAAGCACAAGGATTTTTTTATATCCGAGTTTTTTAGCAAGCTGATATGCGGCAAAGGTTTTGCCGAAACGCATTTTTGCATTCCACAGATATTTCGGCGGACGGGTCGGGTCTTCTTTAGCCATACGCTTGAAATATGTGGCAGTATCATTTACGGCTTTTTCCTGTTCGGCACGCATACCAAAATGTGCCGTTCTGCCTACGGTATATTTAGTGTTGTTACGAACAGAGTCAATAACAGAAAGGGCTTCTTGTCGGGAAACCCTGAACCATTCGTTGCGGTCATCGCCTTCATTTAACTGAGTATATCCGTTTTTTCTTAAAACAGCATGAATATCCTTGTCAGTAAAGCAAGTACCGTCATCACGCATAGCAGAGACCGTAAAGAGAGTTTTATGTGTAAGTCCTGCAGTATGTGTCTGTTCTTTTATTCTCTGCTCAACATCTTCTTTGTCGGTATATCCGATTTTGATGTAGCCTTTATGATTAGGAACATCAGGAAGAATATAACCATAAATTGTGGGACAGACGGCAGGCCGGGATTTAAGAATCTGACTTAATGAAATAGTATTAGCCATTACTGTCACCGCCTAAATCCATTGGTTTAATCATAGACTCAATAAAAGCAATTTCCTCGTCGGTTAACTCGTATTTTGCATACAGTTCTTCATCAGTCCAAGGTTTTGTGAAATCTTGAAGTGGAACGAATTGATAAACACCACGAGGACCGTTTTGAGTTTTCTTTTTAATACTGACTAAATATCTGAAAAATCTAGTTTGAATATATGTTATTATGTTTTTGCACTCATTCTCTGTGAAATTGTGTTTTTCAGTGTCATAACCAATAACCAAAAATGTTTGCGAGCATACACTGTTCGCTTCTCCATAAAAGGGTTTACCTAATATTTGATCATCATATCCGCTACCGCCAGCCGCTGGTATATAAACCTTATGAATATTCTTGGTTTTTGCATTTTTAGGAAGTTGTTTTTCGCTAATCCAACGAAATGTTCTTTCTCTATTGACATTTACATAGTATTTTATATTATGAACATTGTCTTTTTGAGATTTATATCCTGTCCAGTTGGAGGTTAACAACTCACTATTATCAAAAAAATGTTTCGCACTGACCAAGCCAGAAAAATTGTTATCCATATTAAGATAATAATTACCCTCAACTTTTTCTATTTTTTCAAGTATAGAATAAGCCTGTGGGTCCCTAACAACAATTCCTGCATTTTTAGAATCAAGATAATCATATCTTTCGAGAACTTTTTTATCTTGTGCCTGATGAAAGTAATAAGAGCATTTTCCTGTATAATCTTTATCCCATAAAAAGTAGTTTACTCCACCCTTTATTAAAACACCCGGGAAACATTCTGATGCATTCTCAAAATCGTGAATAATTTTGAATTTATTAGATTGTAATGCAGCATCAACCCATGCTTCTGGAATACCCTGTGCTGTTTTGGTCATCCAACGGCTCGGTGTAATCATACATAAATATTTAGGATTTAATCGTATCGCTTGTTCTATAAATAGGTTGTATATAGATTTTGCGTTGGCACTATTACCACCCTCAATACCAAATGTCATCTGATATGGAGGATTACCTATAACTACATCAAATTTCATTTTAAATATCTCCTCGGGCTTTCGTGTATGTATCAATTCGTAAGCATGAGTTTCTAACTCTTTGCCTCGGTCGTATGTACTTTTTGCTGCTCCGCAAAATACACATTTACCATCTTTCCAAATATGTTCCGTTCTGCGAAAACGGATATTACCTTCCGAATCATCAAAATGAGTGATTGAATACGGTCCGTTAGGATATTTTGAGCAATATACACTTCTTCGTGCGAGGAGACTTGTCAGCTCTGTTATACCTATAGCATAAAGCTGATTGTGAAAAATATGGTCAATTCTTTCCTGAAGCTGTTTCTGAAATGCAAGGTCATATTCATCAAGTGGGATACTAAGACTTTTCTTTTCTGAGATTTCCGCTGAGCGTACCTTGTAACCCGGCAATTGTGCTTCGAGGCATCTTTTTGCGATTTCCCTTAAAAATACACCTGTTTTTGTTGCTGGGTCCAAGAATGTAGTTTTCGGGTCAGCAAACAATTCCTGCGGTAAAAGGTCAAGCATTCTGTTCACAACCTCAGGCGGTGTAAACACCTCATCATTAGAAAGATTTGCTATACAAGATAAAACGTCAGGCACATGTGATGCATGAGCAGATACTCTGTCAAAAAATGATTGTTCAGCCATTTTCTTTTAACCTCCTGTAATGAAGCGGTGTATATTCCCGAAGTGGCTTCGGCATATATTCACCTGTGACGGGATTTGTATCAAGGTAGTTGTAAATATCATCAACACTTGAATCCAATGTAAGCTGCCTTTGATTTTTTGGTTTTTTATTAGCCTTCAGAAGCACATCAAGTCTGTAATCCCGTCTTTTGAGCATATACATTCTTCCGCAAGTCTTGAACTCCGAAAAAGTTATATAATCTTGGGTATCCTGCTGATTTTCATCAACACACATCATAGTCAGAGCGTTTCCGCATATAATATTTTTTGAAAGGATATAGCGTACAGAGTCCCTTGTTTCTTCGTTACAACTTTTCTTACAGGCTGTTTTATACGCTTTATTCCACTTATCAAAGAGTCTTTGTCTGCATTCCTCGGTGTTATCCTGCATAATATCAACACCGTAAAGCGATGCCACAGCACGAACAGAAAGCCATTCCCAAGTTATAGCATCAGATTTTGCATCCTTCTTTACACGGGCGAGTTTTCTGTCAAGAATTTCGGCAAGGAAATTACCGTCGCCGCATGCCGGCTCAAGGAATGTGGCATCAACATTGTCACATTGCGTTGCCACAAGGTCGCACATTGCTTTTACTTCACGCTCAGCCGTGAAAACTTCGCCACGCTCAGCAACCCTTTCTTTGGATTTAACTTGTTTTTTCATATCGCACCTTCATTTTTCGCAGAATGTACCCATTTGCGAATATAGGCAGGTAAATATAGAAAAGCCGTCGGATTTAAGGCCTTTGTGACCAAAAATCTGACGGCTAATATTTATATAGCTATATTAAATTTTAATAAATCCATCTGCTTGGATTTTTGTTCCATTGAGCTGTGAACATATTTGTTGAGGGTAGTTTTAACATCGCTGTGCCCTAATATTTCTGACAGCGTTTTTATATCAAAGCCTACCTCAACACATCTCGTTGCAAAGCTGTGACGCAAAGAATGAAAATTGATATTTTCAATACCGCATTCGGCAGTATATTTTTTAAACTTCATCTGCATAAGCCGTGGCTCAATGTGTCTTCCGTTTTCTTGTTTCATCACGGTTCCGTTCTCTTTTCGACCTTTTAACAGTAACATCAATTCTTTGGGTATAGGAATTATTCTGTTTGACGATACTGTTTTTGGCGGTAGAGTTAAAATTTCAGTATAGCCGTTTTGTTGCACTCTCTGTACAGTTTTATTCACTTTTATTGTATTTTCTCCTATATCATCCCAAGTCAATGCGCACAGTTCACCTATGCGAAGCCCGGTAAACAATGAAAGCAACATGCCGAAACTGAAAACATCATTTTTGTTAAGCAGATGCTCAACAAAAATATTCTGCTCCGAAACAGACAGTACCCGCATTTCTTTTGGTGGATTTTTCACAAGTGAGATTTTAGGAACATGAATGCTATATTCTTTCTCAGCATAAGCCAATCCCATGCCTAAAACAATCAAAATATCATTTACCGTTGTTCTGCTGATATTTTTTGATAAAAGTTTATCCGTAAACTGTTGAATAGTTGCAGATGTTAAAAACCGAATTTGTATTCTGCCGAGTTCAGGAATAATGTGTTTTTCAATAGTTGATTTGTATTTTTGAGAGGTTGTAATTTTCACTTGGTTTTTATTGCTTTCAAGCCACACATACATAACATCCGAAACAGAACAATTAACAGACTTTTGTTTATGATTTTCAGAGAATAAAAACAATTGTTGTTTTGTTTTAACCTCGTTATATGTTTTCGCATAAACAGAACCGTATTTTTTAACACCGTCAATAGATATTTCTTTTACATACCTCGCTTCCCATCTGCCGTCTTTTCTTTTGTAAATATTTTCGCCTCTCCTTGGCATTATGATCACCCCTTAATTTATGTACAGTAACATTTTACTCTGACGGCATTTCTGACGACAAATGAGGTGAGATTTGTTATGATGCAGTGGTAAAAGTACGCTTTTGTGGTCTGTGATTGATTGATTTTACAGGAAAAATGTGTTACAATAGGCGTAAATAATACAGAATACTATAAATTTTCTCATTCGCAAATGGGTACATTCTGCGAAAATAATATCTCATCTCAAATAGAGTATACTGTAATATTTTTTTCATGTCGAATGTATGGATTTCAGATATGAATTAAGCCCCGTTGAGATTGCAGGTTTTCCTGTTTCCCAACGGGAATTTTAATAATGTCCTCTCTATAAAAACTACATTTCAAATTTTTTCAAAAAACCATTGACAAGAGCAAACATTTGTTCTATAATCATAACTACAATTTAATAAAACGACTTTAAATCGTGCAAGCAGAGCAGGACCTTTACAGGCTGAAAATCTTCCGAGCGCCGTATGAAGTCGAATGTACATATCTTTCAAAATAGCAACACACAGCAAGTACCTACATATTAGTGTTGCAGAGACGAAAGAACCCACTTTCTGAATCGAGTAAGCGGGGCAGGACTCTGTTCTCAGAGCTGAAAAACCACCAAGCACCGTAACGAAAGTCGATTGGATGTGGGATAACTATGTCCATTCGAATTCGTACGGTGCTTTTTTATTTTTCGTCCAAAGTCACAAAAAGCGTCCAATACAATGGTGAGAAGAAAAATATTTGGGTAAACTCAAAAATTAGTCGTAAATATATGGTGGAAAAGATTTGAGCAAAATCAAAATTTAGTCAGAAATATATGGTGGAGATATAAAACATTTGGTTGTAAGAAGGAAAATCATTGTTTCGGAAAAGATATTTTTCTAAAAATTTTCCCCAAAGCCTGAAAAAACATCCAATACATAGGTGAAAGCAAAATTATTTCCGGCAAAACGGCAAAACAAGGCTTTTTATTGTCGATTAATGAAATTACCCTGCCAACAAAATTAAAGCCGTTACAGACGAAAAAATCATCAAAAAACAACCCGAAAACACACACATTAAGGAGGAATGTTAATGGAAGAAATAAAGCGTGGTCGTGGCAGACCAAGACTTGATACTCGGCATACAGAAGCTCATGCACCAAGTCGCAGACAAGCAGTAAATTCAATGTATATGTTTAAAGCCGTGCAGTTAATTTCGGAAGCGGCTACCGAAATTCCCGATAGTGACTTGCTTTGGTATTCAGACGAAGCCACAATGAGTGCGAAAAGCAAAGACGGTATTCTCGAGCAAATCGGACGAATGATTTTACAGGATAAATATGAGCTGAGTGACTGTGTTTATATTACCAATCTTTCAATT
>JAFTUP010000246.1 GCA_017466205.1 Clostridia bacterium | reverse complement strand
GCTGATGGCGAAAACGGTATCTGGACAGTAATGGAAGAAGGCTATTCTCACATAGAGATGCTCCCAATTGACGGTACTGAAAAGGCTGAAATCCTTAATGAACAGACCTGGGAAAATGTTGCAAGACGCGGTATGGTTTCAAACGCTTATTATGTAGATGGTGAATGGGTACCTGAAGAAAGCGACAATGACGGTCTTTGGACATCAATGTATGCAGGCGGTGAGCTTATGCGTTATGCAGTGCTCAAGAATGACCCGAATGCAACACCTGAACAGATTGAAGATGCAAGAAAAACAGCAACTCTTTCAACAGAAGCAGTTCTTTTCCTTACATATCTTTCAATGCGTACAGGAACAGTTGAAAGCTATAACCGTGCACAGAGAAGTGGTACTGTAGTGGACCTTGAAACAGGTAAATACTATACAAGTGAAGCTACTCTTGTCGGCGGTGACTATTCGCAGAATATTCCTTATGACAGCCCTGCTGATATGTTTGA
Organism: Clostridia bacterium; assembly: GCA_017466205.1. Lineage (GTDB taxonomy): Bacteria > Bacillota > Clostridia > Oscillospirales > Acutalibacteraceae > Fimenecus. The sequence goes on along the minus strand of JAFTUP010000246.1, from coordinate 4,082 downwards.
CTCAATGTATACAAATTATCTTGATTCAGGTGAAGCTACATATCTTCAGTTACCTGATGATAATCTTAAGCTTTTCAATGATGTAGGTTGGGCTAATCCTCTTGAGGATACTGATGCTGAGTATGATATGCGTACAAGAAATCTTGAAGGCTTCTGGGCAAGAACATACTCATTCAGAGATGAAAACAACGACTATGACTCATTTGCTTATTGGTCACATAATGGTGACGGCACAGCAACAGGTGTTTCAACAAAGACATATTCAGACGGAAGCGACTTCCTTCTTCACGGTGAAAACTATCGTGGTCTTGAGGTTGATGCATCAGGCGAAATTCCTGAAAGACTTTGGAATGACCTCATCCCTGAAGGCAAAGTTATTGAAGACATTGTTTATAAAGGTGATACAAGCTCTGACGAAATCATAGGTCACGTATTCCTTTATAAGCTTGCTTATGATATTCTTGGTCCTGAAGACCCTGAGCTTGCTGCTCTTATTTCAGAAACAATGGATAAGTTTGCACAGCACCTTGTTGATAACTCATACAATATGGTTGACGGTTCGGGTCAGCCGACAACTTGGGCAAAGTTCTCAAGAACATATTTCCATAATGGTCAGGTTCTTGGTGGTGCACCGCTTAATGCTCTGGTTCTTCTTACTGCATTCAAGGTTGCAGCACATGTTACAGGCTATCAAAAGTGGGAAGACGAATACAGAATGGCTGCATTTGATGAGCAGTATGAGTATGCTGAAATTATGACTCAGGAGCTTGAAAGATACCAGCTTTCAATTCTTGAATATGTAAACAGCGTAACTCCGATTTTGGGCAAAATTCTTCGCCATGCAGTTGGAACAAAGTTATTTGACATGGCATACAAATTAATTCTTAATCATTCTGACGAAGAAATGGCTATGCTCGGATTCTATACTCTCTTCCAGCTTGAAGATGATGAAGAACTCCTTAAGTATTACAGAGAAGCACTTGATGATTGGTGGTTCTCAATGCAAAACAGTGAAAATCCTCTTTGGTATTATGTCTATCAGCTTGCATATCCTGATGAAGAAAAGACAGATGCTTATGGCAACAGCCTCATAGAAACTGCATCCTGGTCACTTTCACGTCATCCTATGGATTTAAGAAGATTCCTTGCAACAAACGAAAATCGTGATGACGTTTATGAATTTGACCTTGATGATGTTGGTATTGGCGGAACAAATGAGATTTCATTTGACCCTGATGTATATACACCTGCATTCTGGGATTCAAACAGCAAGATTCTCAAGACAGCCGGCATGATATGCGGAATTACTAAGCTTGAGCAGACTGTTGCAGCACCTGATGAAAGAGCATTCCACAAGTATAACGGTTCATCCTATGACCTTAATGATGCTCATAATATTTATGAAATGGAAGGCTCAACAACATACTCACTTCCATATTGGATGGGCAGATATCACGGTATGCTTGAAGGTTAAAAAATTAGTACAACAGTATGGCGGGAGCTTGCTCCCGCCTTTCTTGTTTTATTGTGTAAAATCGGAGTTTGTAGGGATAAATGTAAAACCATTGGTGTCACGGTAGGGCGGGGTCAAGACCCCGCCCTACCAACATATATTAAATTATTTAATCACCTCGACAAATTGTAATTTGTTAAGATGTTTTTGACAATTATGCTCTATAGGTTTGACAACATCCTTTTTTGGTAGTAAAATTATTATGTATTATTTTAGGAGGATTGAATATGAAAAAGGTAATTGCAATTGTTTTGAGTATACTTCTCGTTTTCGCTAATTCCATTATCGGTTTTGCGGCTATCTCCGGAGAAAATGATGTGCTTAAATTTGATGAAAACGGTGAGTTTAAAATTTTTAATATCTGTGATATACAGGACGATTATCCTATAAACAAAACAATCGTCGTATTTATTAAGGATATGATTAAACTTCATAACCCTGATATCGTTGTTCTCGGTGGTGATAACTCAACAGCACCAAAGGAAGTTAAGGCTGATGCTATTAAAGAGCTTTGTGATATTTTCGTTGATACTGAAACATATTTCACATTTGTTTTCGGTAATCACGATGATGAGCAGGGCGTTTCCCGTGAAGAGCTTTTTAAGATGTATAAGCTTTATGGTGGAAAATATTGTCTCGCGTATGATGCTGTTCCTGAGCTTACAGGTGTAGGTACACATAACCTTACTGTAAAAAGCTCTGACGGAAACGAGATTGCCTATAACCTTTATATGTTTGATTCGAATTCTTACACCTATGATGACGAGGGTAATAGACTTGGATACGACAGTGTCCATACTGACCAGATAGAATGGTATAAAAACACAGTAAAAGCAGTTAAGACCGCAAACGGCGGAAAAACTGTAAAATCTATGGCTTTTCAGCATATTATTGTTCAGGATATTTATGAAATGATGTTTTACGAGTCTCCTTTTGCTATTGGAAAAGTAACCCTGAATTTTGACGGACGGTCATACACATATTTACCGTATGTATATAATATCAAGGATGGTTTTCTTCTGGAAGCACCTTGTCCCGGTTACTATAACTACGGACAGTTTGATGCTTTTGTAGAAACAGGTGATGTTGTTGCTGTTTTCTCCGGCCACGACCATCTGAACTCATTCACAGTAGAAAAAGATGGTGTTGATATTGTAAACACACCCGGATGTACCCTTGGTTCTTATGGAGACCCTGCAGCAAGAGGTATCCGTATGCTGACAATCAATGAGGCAGATACATCTGTTTATGAGTCTGAGTTGCTTACATTATCAGACTATGTTCTTGGTGACGGAGAATATCTTGCCGAATATGGCGATTATACAAAGTGTGATGCTGTTCTTGGTGTTTTTGAAAAGGCGTTCTTTACTTGTTATCTTCAGCTTACCGATATAATTTTCTTAATTACAGGTGTTAAGTTATAAAAAATAATATTGAAAAGAAAAATAATAAGTGATAGTATATATAAAAAGAAATAAAAAGGGGATTAGGAAATGAAAAAGTTTATTGCCGTTCTTCTTGCTGTTGTTATCTTCGTGTCCGTAGCATTGATTCCGGCATCAGCAAACGAAAAAACTCAGATTGATACTGTATCTGATATGGAAAGTGTTTTTGCAGACGGTGAAAACAGCCTGATCGTTTTTGTAACAGGTATCGGACAGAGCTATTCTTATCTTTTCGATGAAAGTTATACAGAAGAAGGTGCTTTTGAAAGCGGTACTCTTCAGGATTATGAAAATTATGCTCCTCTTATTGCAGAAGGAAAATATCAGACAAGATGGAACCTTTTCAATTCAATGGATGAAGCATTTTCAGATGAATCAACTATCAGTGCCATAGTCAAGGTTGTTGCTAATCTTATTGCTTCTTCTGTTACAGGAAAATTCTCAATAAAGCAGGATGATGTCAATACGATTCTTCGCAATCTTTTTAAGTTTAACCTTGTTGATGGAGAAGGTAACCCGCATCCGAGAGTTGTAACTCCAAGATATACAATGCCTGTTTCCGAATTTCCTTGGGCTGAGGGCGAAGACGGTGAAATGCGTAGTGAAGCGAGAGAACGCTTTTTCTCATCAATTCCCTGTGAGGATATAGCGAGAGAAAAGTTTGGTGAAAACTATGAAGATTATCTTTATGTTTTCAACTATAACGCTTTTTCATACACAACAAAGAACGTTGAGGGACTTCACGATTTCATTGAAACAATCCTTGCAAACAATAAAGTCGGTGCAAAGGATGTTGTACTTGTTCCTATGAGTATGGGTGCATCTGTCACAACTGCTTATATTGATGCATATCCTACAAAAGCCCAGAATCACCTTAAAAGAGTAGTTGGTATTGTAGGTGCTTGGGACGGTACGGAAATTATCGCTGATATGCTTACTCAGAGCTATTGTGAGCCCATGTCAGCAGACCTTTTCTACAACGGTATTATCGGCGACCTTATCGGTGAGCCTTGGGGCTATCTTGTAAATATTGCTCTTCGTGTAGCACCTAAACAAGTTCTTCGTGATTTTATTGATATGGCATTAAGAGGGCTTTCAACAGAAGTTTTCGGAACAACACCGTC
>JAFTUP010000245.1 GCA_017466205.1 Clostridia bacterium | reverse complement strand
TCTGTCTTGGCTTTTTCGCAATTCCGTGTTGGTTGATATATTTAGCAATACCGTTTGCACCCATGTTTGTATTTATATATTTATCAAATATGATGCATATGGTTTCAGCCTCATCCTCGGCAATTTTCAATTCGCCTTTTTCAAGATAATATCCGTAGGGGGCAAAACCACCGTTCCATTTACCTTCTCTTGCCTTCTGCTTTCTGCCTTCCATTGTCTGAACAAGAATGTTTTCTCGCTCAATTTCAGCAACGGCAGATAAAACAGAAATCATCAATTTACCGCTGTCCTTTGAACTGTCTATACCGTCCTCAACACAGATAAGATTAGCACCGTAATCCTGCATAATCTGCAAAGACGAAAGTACATCAGCAGCATTTCTGCCAAAACGTGATAATTTGAAAACTAACACATAATCTATACTGTCTTTACCGCTTGCAATATCACTAAGCATCCTCTGAAACTCAAGTCTTCCTCCGATATTTTTACCTGATTTACCTTCGTCACGGTATTCACCCGCTATATGCATTTCCTGATACTCGGCATATTTACGGAGCTTTTCTCTTTGTGCATCAAGGCTGAAGCCTTCTACCTGCATTGATGTTGAAACACGGGTGTAGATATAACAATTTTGTCGTTTCATATATTTTCAACTCCTTGTAATTTTTCATTTTGATTATATTTTTCTTTCGCATATTCGACAAATGTGTGAGGCAGGAGTGACCTGCCTCACAATACTTTTAAGCTGTCTTCTTGCTTCTGATTTCTCATCACTTTTCGGTATCTTGTCGCCATATTTCTCAATCATATCTGCAAGAAAATCAATCATTTGGTCAAATGCTATTTTCTGTTCTTTAGTGAAAGTAGAAACATCCGGAATATTAAACGCACATTCTCCTTTTATATCACTGATGGTTCTTACGAAATTCTCCTTTAAGCCTTCATATAAATCAATAATTCTTTTAATCAATACTCATCACCTCGCATCCCTGTTTCGCTGTCGCTGAAGGTATCTGTAATAATGTTCACAGGCTTTAATAACAAAGTTCTCAAAATCCTTATCTCTGATTTTTGGTGCAACTTTTCTTAAACGCTCCATCGGTACCTTGAAGAATTCCTGCTGATTAGGCTTGTCACTGGACATAATTTCCGTGACCACACTTCCGTTAAGATTACCTGCCGAGGAAAGCTTTTTAAGCTCAACCGCCTGAGAATATGAAGGTGTAACCTCCATTTCATCATAAAATTTGTAAACCATATACTGCTCCTCAGACGATAAATAAGACAACGCAACAGCAGGGGTAAATGCAATTCTTTCGCTATCCACAAGCTTTAAGATTTCGGGAATAAGAAAAGTCAGACGAATATATCGCCTGACCTGTGTTTTACTGTCATCTGATTCACTTGCAATAATTTCTGCCGATTCACACTTCCGACCAGCTTGGTCGGAGGTTAAATCAGAACGGAAGCCTTGTCTTTTCATTGCTTCAAGCTTCATTTTGTAACCGTAAGCCTTTTCACTCGGCAAAACCTTGTCACGCTGAAGATTGGAATCAACGTGCATAACAATAGCTTCTTCTCTTGTAAGTTCTTTGATGATTGCAGGGATAACATCAATATGAAGTCTCTTACATGCTTCAACTCTGCGGTGTCCGCTTACAATTTCAAACTTGCCGTCTCTTTCACGCACAACAATCGGTGAAAATACACCGCTTTCAGATATACTGTCAAAAAGCTGTGCAAAGCCTTCGTCCTCTCTGAATTCAAAGGGACTGTCCTCAAAGGGAACTAAATCTTTAATTTTTATTTCTTTTACATTAATCATAATAAAATATTTCTCCTGAATTATCTTTCATAATTTCTTTCTTGTGTTTTGTTTGTATTTGTTTTGGTTTTGTAGTCATCACGTGCATAATGCTCATGCATTCTTGAATACCCGTTGATGCTGTCCATTCTGTTTACTACATCCTCAGCCCTGAATTTAACTCTGTTCAAAATTTTCAGATTCTTTCTTGCAACTCTCATAGCAGCAGTAAGAGTTGCGATATCCTCACGGATTTCATTCTGCAGATTTTCATCACCTGCACGGACAGCACACTTCAGTTTGTTTCTGAATACATTTCTCGCTTCGTCCATTTCTTGTAATTCTTTTTCGATGTTTACAAAAAGTGTCTCAAGGTCTTCATAACTTTCAACATCATTATCAAGCAACAAGTTTTGTTCTTCACAAAGTTGGTCAAATTTCAAAAGCTCCTGTTCAAGAAAATTTTCAACCTCGTTACAATGGGGATGCTCCTTAAACATTAACAGCCCTTTACACAAACAAGTGTAAGAGCTGCTGATACCGCTTTTGTAATTGTAAGGATTGCCGTCAAAGAATAAGGTTTTGAAAGTGATTGAATCGTGTGTAACTCTTCTCGTGTAATGTCTTTTAGTCAGTATTACTTCTTCAATATCATTGATTGTATAACTTTCATCAAGGTCGCAAAACCATACGGGACGGTTAAATCTTTTGTGATAAACTGTCGGCTCGGGTCTGTTGAAATCAAAAGAATATCCCTTCCTTTCCATTTGCCAAACGAAAGTTCTGATGTTTGAACTGCGTGATAAGCAATCATCAATGTGAAATTTTAATAAATCATACTGATGATTTTCTCCGTTCTTCTCTGCAAGATATGTCATTCTTCTCGGTGCCTTCTGCGGTTTTTCAACTATTGATAAACCGTGAGCAAGGCAAAGTTCATCAGAAACTTTTCTCATAAGTGCATAACTTTCTTTGCAGGCATTGAACTTTTTTCCGTCAACCATTGAAACACTGTTCACAACAAAATGATTATGAATGTGTCCTCGGTCAAGATGAGTTGCTACAATAATCTCGTGTCGGTCCCCCCATAATTTTTGTGCAAGCTCTTTTCCGATTTCATGAGCAAGCTCAGGTGTAACCTCGCCGGGTTTAAAACTATGATAACCGTGAAATGCTATTATACCGTCTTGCTTATGAAACAGCTTTTTTGTTTCCGTCATCTGGTCACGGGCAAACTCAGGATTACAATTTATTCCGCTTACAAAATATTGCATTTCTGTTTTTTCACTTTCAACTGCGTAATCAATTACATCTTTAAGTGATTGCAATTCAGAATTACTGTAATAGTCATTAAGTGTTTTATCGGGATTCATTGCGTAATCAACAACACTTTTAAGTGTACCTTTAACCGACCATATTTTTGTTACTGCCAATATTCATCCTCCTTACTTAAATGAAACTCAGCCGATATTTTCTTTTCGAGTTCACGAAGAGAAAGAATAGCAGCACGTAATTCCTTTTCATTTATCCATCCTTTTGCATTT
>JAFTUP010000244.1 GCA_017466205.1 Clostridia bacterium | reverse complement strand
TCTGTGTCAGAAAAAAGAAATATTCAAGAGTAGGCTTACAAAGGATATATTTAATTTTCTCAAAGAGAGTGGGATCGTATTTATTTATCTTATTAGTTTTTTAGTATCAGTTTACTCCATGATTGTATCACCACTTTTTCCTGAAAGAGCATGGAGTGGTCCCATTATTTTGTCTTTGATATCTTTAATTAGTCTGAACTCATTGATAGATATGTCAGATATTAAGTTGAAAATAGGAAAAACAATGACAATCAGTTTTATATTAATTTTAAGCTTGGCAACATATGTTAATGTGTTTTTTGAATTGAAAAATGTAGATAGTTTTTATGATAAAAGAATTCATATTATAGAAAACGCTGTATTAAATGGAGAAAAAAGTATTGAAATACCAAGCGTTTCTGGAGAATCCGGTTATTCTTGTTACAGTGCACACGGCGATTTGAATGCTGACAGTAACGAGTGGCCTAACACTGCAATTGCTCAATATTATGAAGTTGATGAAATCATATGTAGTAACTAAAGGGAGGATGTATCAGATGCTTTCCGTAATTATCCCAGCATATAATGAAGAGGCTATAATTAATAAGACCGCATCTGTCATTAGTAAAATTCTGGTAGATGCTGATATACCTTGTGAATTGCTTTTTGTTGACGATGGCTCTAAAGATAAAACGTGGGACAGAATCACAGTAACATCTTATGCAAATACTGTCGTGCGAGGAATACATTTTTCGCGAAATTTTGGAAAAGAGGCAGCAATTATGGCTGGCTTGACGGAATCAAGGGGTGATTGTTGCGTAGTTATTGATTGTGATTTACAACATCCACCGGAAAAAATTGTGGAGATGTATCGTCTGTGGGAACATGGATATGAAATTGTCGAAGGACAAAAAAGTAGTAGAGGTACAGAAGGAAAATTACATACATTTGCAGCAAAAACCTTCTATGCTCTGATAGGTGCTGTTACTGGGTTTGATATGGCGAACGCTTCTGATTTTAAACTTCTTGACCGTAAAGTTGTAAATGTTTTGATAAATATGAGAGAAAAGAATGCGTTCTTTCGCGCACTTTCTTCGTGGGTTGGCTTTAAGACTACTCATATTGAATTTAATGTACAGGAAAGAGAAGTTGGTGAATCAAAATGGTCAACATATTCTCTTATAAAATATGCACTCAGTAATATTTCTTCATTTTCAACTGTTCCAATGCAAATTGTTACAGTGTTGGGTGTGATTATGTTTTTTGTTTCATTGATTCTTGGTGGTATTGCTTTGGTTCAAAAAATTTATGGACAAGCTATGGAGGGATTTACCACAGTAATTCTGATTCAACTGTTCTCAAGTAGTATTATAATGATCAGTTTAGGCATTATTGGCTACTATATCGCAAAGATATACGAGGAAATTAAAGATAGACCACGATATATCATTTCTGAAACTTGTGGAAAAACATGTTAATATTATTTATTAGAATCCTAACTTTATTATTGGTTAGGATTTTGTTTTTTCATAAATTATCCTCTTTATATTTTCACAAAGTTGTGGTAGAATGAATATAATGTTGCAGAGTTATCATTCTCTTTGAGAGGAGTGAATAATATGAAAGTTGTTTTGCTGACTGCTCTTGGTGTTGGCGGAGCATCAATTATCGGTGCGCTTTTTGGTTTTGTATTCAAGAAAATCAGCCATAAATTCAGCGATATTATATTGTCCTTTGCAGCAGGAGTTATGCTTGCAGCATCTGTGATTGGACTTATTCTGCCATCTTTGGAGTATGGCGGAAGGTTTCCTCTGCTTGTAACTATTGTGGGCATATTCTGCGGTGCGTTATGTGTTAATCTGATTGATAAAATCGTGCCTCATCTGCATAGAATGACAGGTGTCGATATTGAAAGTCATCCTGATGCACAAAAACAGTTGGATAAGGTTTTGCTTTTCGTAATTGCTATTGCAATTCATAATCTGCCTGAGGGTATCGCTGCAGGTGTTGGTTTTGGTACAGGAAATATGGCAGATGCCATTGTAATTGCAGGTGGTATTGCGTTGCAGAATATTCCTGAGGGTATGGTGATTATAACCCCAATGCTTGCTGCAGGAATAAGCCACAGAAGAACATTTGTAATTGCAATAATTACAGGCATTGTTGAAATTATCGGTACATTGTTAGGTTATTTTGCGGTTACTGTTTCAACTGCAATTTTGCCGTTTGCATTAGCCTTTGCAGGTGGCACAATGCTTTATGTAATAAGTGACGAAATGATACCTGAAACCCATGCTCACGGTAGTGAACGAGGAGCAACATATTCATTGTTGGCAGGTTTCTGCCTTATGATAGTATTTGATGTATTATTAAACTAAAGGAGTTAAGATAAATATGGGAAGTTCAAAAATTAAGTACATTGGTGTAAACGACCATAATATTGATTTGTTTGAGGGACAGTATATTGTTCCAAACGGTATGGCATACAATTCATATATAATTGACGACGAAAAAATCGCAGTTATGGATACAATTGATGCTAATTTTGGTGACGAATGGTTTGAGAATATTAAGAGAGAAATCGGTGACAAAGCACCTGATTACCTTATTGTTCAGCATATGGAACCTGACCATTCAGCAAATATTGATGAATTTGCAAAGAAATATCCGGATGCTACAATTGTTGCAACTGACAGAGCGTTCGTAATGATGAAAAAGTTCTTCGGTACAGATTATGCTGACAGAAGACTTGTAGTAGGTGAGGGTGACACATTAAATCTTGGTGAGCATACACTTACATTTGTAATGGCACCAAAGGTACATTGGCCTGAAGTTATGATGACTTATGAAAGCCACGAAAAGGCACTTTTCTCTGCTGACGGATTCGGTAAATTCGGTGCATTGGATGTAGAAGAAGACTGGGCTTGCGAAGCAAGAAGATATTATTTTGGTATCGTTGGTAAATATGGTGTACAGGTTCAGGCAGTTCTTAAAAAGGCAGCTGAATTTGATATTCAGACAATTTATCCTTTACACGGACCAATTCTTAATGAAAACCTTGGATATTATCTCAATCTTTATGACATCTGGTCATCTTATGGTGTTGAGAGTGAGGGTACACTCATTTGTTATACATCTGTTTACGGCAACACTAAAAATGCAGTTGAGCTTTTGGCAGAGGAGCTTAAAAATGCAGGCTGTCCGAAAGTAGTTGTAAATGACCTTGCTCGTTGTGATATGGCAGAGGCTGTTGAAGATGCTTTCCGTTACGGAAAAATCATTCTTGCAACTACAACTTATAACGGTGATATATTCCCATTTATGAGAGAGTTTATTAACGAGCTTACTGAACGAGGATACAGAAACCGTAAAATCGGTATCGTTGAAAATGGCTCTTGGGCACCTGTTGTAAAGAATAAAATCACAAAAGCATTTGAAAACAGCAAAAATATAGAATTTGCAGAAAATATTGTGACAATTCATTCAGCTGTAAAAGAAGAAAATATTGAGCAAATTAAGAAATTAGCAGAAGAAATGAAATAACACACAGTAGGGCGGGGGCTTGCTCCCGCCGTTTTTTATGTCTATATGCAAATTATAATTTGTCGGGATGATTTAACGACGCGTAGTGGCAGGCTTCCACGCCTGCATTTTGTCTTGTTGACATACTTATTTCTTGATATTGAAAAAACGGATTAGCTTTGTATGTGCACAAAGTTAATCCGTTTACTTTATACTTGAACGCAAAAATGTAGGGTTATCTGTTCTTTCAAGCAAATAATCAATTGAAACATCAAAGTAATCTGCAATTAAAATTAAAGTTTTGTAATCAGCTTCTCTGATTTCAGTTTCATATCTGCTTATGGTATTTTGTGACAAATTCAAATCCATTGCAAGCTTAACTTGAGAAATACCTCTTTCTTTACGTAGTGCCCTCAATCTCATTATTTTTACCTCATCAAAAATATTCTATTGACAAAATTATACCCTTTTGGTATAATTTTTATATCCCGTTTTGGGATATTATAAATGATGATTTATTTGGAGGATTTGTGATGAGTAAAACAAAGGTTGGAATTTCTGAGAATTTTATGGGAGGATTATGTTTCGTTCTTGCGTTGGTAGGTGGGTATGTTCCTATACTACTTTTAGCCGGCTATATTCTCTTAAAGGAAAATTCTGTCATATTAAAAAAGTATGTATTGAATGCACTTGCTATGTTAATTTGCTTCTCACTTATAGTTTCTGTTGTTGGAATATTACCGGATATTATTAATTTTGTTGATAATTTTGTTGGCTTGTTTAATGGTAATTGTACAGCACCGATAATAGACAGTATTTATTATATAGTTTTATATGCTGTAGAAATAATGAAAGCTGTAATGTTTTTAATATATGCAGTTATGGCAATTAAGGGTAAAGATTCTTCAATGCCTATTGTCGGTAAAATGATTGATAAACATTTAGAACAAGAGGAGAATGAATGATGAAAAAAGTTATTTGTGCGATTTTTGCTTTAGTCTTATTGCTTTCTATATGTGCATGTACCATTGAATTTGAAGAAAAAGAGGACATAACGACAACAAAACAAGAGGATACAACCACAACTACAGCAGATGACTCTACTGAAGTTGACACAACAAAACCTGCAACTGAAACCACAACCGCAGCAATGACTGTTGCAGAATTAGAAGAAGCTATTGATAAGCAAGAAGTAAAAATAACGTCAACGAAATATGTAATACAAGATGATAAATACAAGGCACTTTACCCTGATATGCTTCAAGCAGTTATAATAAACAATTCAAAATTTGATTTAAAAAATGCAGTAGTTGCTTTTGTTGCGTGGGACGAAAACAACCTTCCTGTAAAAATTGTAGGACAATATGATTATAATGGAGGTCATTATGTCAAGAAAAGTAATTATTCTGATATAAACCTTGTGCCAGGAAAAACATACGGTAGCTCAAGTGGAGTAGCTATTGATGAGAATAATAATATTGACAAATTCAAGGCAATTGTCGTTTCGTATGAAACATTTGAAGGCGAAACTTGGGAAAATCCATATTATGATATGTGGGTTAATCTTTATGCTGAAAAAAGATATAGTGAGTAGTTTTTAATTTTACCTCTCAGGCTTGTGCTTGGGAGGTTCTTATTTTATGTAAGACAATGTGAATTGTTTTAAGAGAAGTTTGTGACGAAAATCTTTGTTAGTTGATATGTATTTTTGTAGAGATTCTTCGTCACAAGCTCCTCAGAATGACCTATAACATGAAATTGCATATTAAATGACAACGGCGGGGTCAAGACCCCGCCCTACCATGACATTAATAAATTCTGTATCATCCCTACAACCTCCAATTTTTCTGCTCTTTTTGTTGCTCAAATATTAATTTTTTATTACTTTTTTAACATTTTGTTGACAATAAAAAATTTTAAAGTTATTCTAATAGTATAAAATTGGTAATACTATACTCATCAATAAAAAGGAGGGACAAGAATGGAAGTAATTGAATACACTATGCGATATATACTTTGTTTTCTTGCTATTGCGGTAATTCTCAACTGTGTATGGTCTCTTATCCGTTTGCGTCCTGACAAAAAGGTTTACGCTGTTCTTGTTGACATGTCAAATGACAAGCAATATCCTATAACCTGTTACGAAACATCAATCGGAAGAAGCAAGCTTTGTGATATTATGTTCTCAAATTCAACTGTTTCTCGCTTTCATGCTGTTGTGGCTTTGCGAAAAGACGGATTTTATGTTTTTGATACAGAATCAAAATCAGGCGTTCACGTGAATGAAACTAAAATTGAGAAAAAAGCAAGGCTTTCTGACGGTGATATAGTTGCATTCGGTACGGCAATTATGAAATTTTACATTGGTAACGACGGAAACAACGACTATTCACACAAAAAAGATAAGAAATATGCTAAGACAAGGCTTGTAAATATTGTTGACGGAAGTGAATTTCAGCTTGACGGTGATTATATCACTATCGGTAGGCAGCAAGGAAGCAATATTGAAATTTCAGCACCTTATGTTTCGCGACAACAGGCAGAGCTTTTTAAGGAAAAAGGTAATTGGTACATTGAGAATTTTGGTGGTGTGACAAAAACCACTCTGAACGGTGAGATTATCAGAAAAGTGACACCGCTGAAAGATGGAGATGTTATTGCAATCGGTGATTTTGCTTTTCTTTATGAAGAAAAATAATTGTAAAAGAATTTAAAAAGGCAGGTGATGAAATATGCAAAAAATAAAGGCGAGAAATGTTAATCCGTATATTATGCTTTTCATAATAACTCTTTTTCAGCTTATTTGTTTTGTTACTCTTGTAACTTCAGTTGATGAGGAATACAGAAATGGCATTCTTATGACATTCGGTGGTTATCTGTTGGTTGAATATGCATATTTTATCGGTGCGAGAATGATTTTAAAACGAAGAGGCTTTGAGGTAGAATTAATTGCATTTTTGCTCACTTCCATTGGCCTTTCCATAACTGCAAGTGTTTATCCTGACGGAATCGTGAAGCAGTTTATTGCAGTTGTAATCGGTATTGCAGGATTTGTGATTTTACAATGGTTTATGCGGGAAATAAATCTTTGTATTGCAGTACGCGTGCCTGTGGCTGTTATCGCTGTGGGACTTTTAGCAGCAACACTTGTTCTTGCGAAAGTGACAAACGGTGCGAAAAACTGGATTTATATCGGTGGACTGTCAATTCAACCGTCAGAGCTTGTAAAGGTGGCATTCATTTTCGTTGGTGCGGCAACACTTGAAAAGCTGCAATCCAATCGAAGCCTGACCAAGTTTGTTATTTTTGCTTTTGCTTGTGTAGGATTGTTGTTCCTTATGTATGACTTTGGCACAGCACTGATTTTCTTCTTTACATTTATTGTTATTTCATTTATGCGTTCCGGTGACATAAGAACAATAATTTTAGTCTGTACAATAGCACTTATGGGCGGACTTTTGGTGCTTATGTTCCGACCTTACGTTGCAAATCGTTTTGCGGCTTACGGTCACGTTTGGGAATATTTTGACACATCAGGCTATCAGCAGACAAGAACAATGATTTATTCAGCAAGTGGCGGACTTTTTGGTGTCGGACTTGGCAACGGTAAATTACGAGACATTTTTGCGGCAACAGAGGACTTGGTTTTCGGTGTTGTGTGCGAGGAGTTCGGAATGATTATGGCAGGTGCAATTCTTCTTTCTTATGTTGCATTGCTTGTTTATTCAATCCGTCATTCAAAATATGCCCGTTCATCATTTTACGCAATCTGTGCCTGTGCAGCATCGGCACTTATGCTTTTTCAGGCTGCACTTAATGTCTTCGGTGTCAACGACATTTTACCACTTACCGGTGTGACACTTCCTTTTGTCAGTAGAGGTGGCTCAAGTATAATCAGCTGTTGGATGCTTCTTGCATTTATTAAGGCTGTTGACCGTAGCACCTACAATTACGGAGGTGTTCGTCAATGAAGTCTATTTCAAGAAGAGCGTTGTCCCTTTATGCTATCATTCTATTGTTCCTTGTAGGATGTGGAATTCTTTTCTACAATCTTGTTTCAAATTCATCAGAATGGGCTATGAACAGAGTCAACAAACACCTTTATTCATCAGGTACGCTTGCAACAGCAGGTGATATTACCGATATAAATGATGTTATTCTTGCAACAAGTGAAAACGGTCAGCGTGTATATAACGAAAGCAAAAATGTACGAATGGCAACACTTCATACTGTTGGTGACAGTGCAGGGTTTATTGCAAGCGGTATTCAGACCTCTTTCAAGGATGAGCTGACAGGCTATACTCTTGTTGACGGTGTGTATAATCTTAAACGCTATGGCAAGGGAAATGATGTTAAGCTGACACTCAATTCAAAAATCTGTGCAGCAGCATATAAGGCTCTTGGTGACAAGAAAGGTACAGTTGGTGTTATGAATTACAAGACAGGTGAGCTTGTGTGTATTGTTTCAACTCCAACTTATGACATAAAAAATAAGCCTGATGACATTACAACAGACTCAAGCGGTAAGTATGACGGTATTTATATGAACAGGTTTTTCTCCGGACTTTACACTCCGGGCTCAACCTTTAAGGTGATTACAGCAGCATGCGCAATCGAAAATATTCCTGACTTATATAGCCGTACCTTTGAATGTGACGGAAAAATCCTGATTGGTGAGGGCTATGTTATCTGTAACGATACTCACGGAAAAATTGATTTTGAAACTGCACTCAACAAGTCCTGTAACTGTGCTTTTGCAAAGCTTGCAGACGAGCTTGGTGGAGAGAAACTTACTGCAACTGCAGAAAGACTTGGATTTAATACAGAAAAGCTTATTGTCAGTAATAAAATCACCTGTGCAAAAAGCAAGCTGAATTTAAGTGAGTCAACATCACTTGATATTGGCTGGGCAGGTATTGGACAATACACAACTCTTATCAATCCCTGTCAGATGCTTACAATCATTTCGGCAATTGCCAACGGTGGCGGTGCAAATACTCCGTATCTCGTAAGTGAAATTACAAACCCGGAGGGTGAAGTGATTTTTACAGAGAAAACAAGAGGATTAGGAGAATATTTTGATTACTCCGTTGCACAGAGTCTTGATAATCTTCTTCGTTCAAATGTAGTAAATCAATATGGTGATTGGTATTTTCCGAATCTTAATATGTGCGGAAAAACAGGTACTGCAGAAATCAGTGATGATGAGGATGCAAAGCCAAACGCACTTTTTGTCGGATATTCGCAAAACGAAGAAACACCATTTGCAATTATTGTCGTTGTTGAAAATACAACATCTGCAATAAAAAGTGCTGTGCCTGTTGCATCAGCGGTTATGAAAGAAATTAATGCTCAATATTAAAACAAAAATAGCAGTGTCATCAAATTTATGTGACACTGCTATTCTTTTCTCTTTTTAATTATAAGGAAAACTGTTGCGCCGATTATCATTACAATACCTGCAATAATGAGCAATATTGGTAGAATTGATGGAGATTTTTCGTCTTCATCAATTTTTTCATTTGTTGTTACTTCTGTCTCGCTTGTGGTTGAGAATGTTGTTTCAGTAATTGACTCAGTTTCCGTTTCTGTGACTGTTGTTTCTTCTGTTACAGGTTGGGTTGTAGTTGGCTTTGTGGTTGTTTCGATTATAATAACTCTGTCTGAAAGTGCGGGGATATTGTACTTTTCAAGTATGTTTTCCATTGAGCCAATATTCCATTTTGAATATAAATCAGGTGCACCTGTGGGTGATTTTCTGCACTCGAATCGTGATGTATAAGAGTAGGCAATATTAAGTAACATCTGCTCTGTGTTCTTGTCAGAGAGGATTTCCATTCCTATTCCTGCACCTGATGAATGATAACCAATCAGTAAGGACATTTCAGGCATACTCGTTGACGGAGAAAGGACACGACAGTTGTTGAGAAACACCTGATTCCACACATTCCAATATTTTCCTGAGGAATCAGTACCGCTCTTCAGCGGAGTTGAAAGGTAGGTCGGGAAGATTAAAGCATCAAGCTCATTCTTATCCATAAATGCTTTTACTTCATTGTAAAATTCCTTTTTTATTGAAAAATCATGTTTTTCAAAGGTTTTATAAGCTGACTCAAAAAGCTGTGGCATTGAAACCGTCACAACCTCCGCACCGCAGGACTGAAGATTGCTGACAGCCTTGTTAAAGGCTGATGAAATTTCACTGTCAATATTGTTTTCAGTACGATACTGAATGTCAAACTGCTTGATTTTCTTTTCGCGAAGTTCTTCGTCAGTTTCTGTAATAAGTGAAGTGCTGACAGGATATGTAAGCTCTGACAATATTCCGAATTTCATACCGTTCAAAGCATTGGGGTTAAGATTTCTCTCATAAGAATACTTGTTTTCAGTCAAAACATCAAGCATTATAGCCTGGTCATAAACCGAACGAGTGACAGCACCAACAACATCACGACTGTTGTTAAGGTGAGTACAACCGTCAAATGAAATTTTGTTAAGTGTTGGACGAAGCGAATAACAACCGTTGAGGATTGCGGGAATTCTCAATGAGGAGTTTGTGTCTGTTCCGAGCCCTGCAGCGGCAAAATTAAGGCTTACTGCAGAAGCTGTGCCGCCTGATGAACCACCTGCAGAAAGTAAGGTGCTATATGCATTTTTTGTTTCACCTTTAACTTTACTGTAGGATGTTCTCGCATCCTGTGCATCGGTACTCATATTTGTTTTGCCGACGATTACAGCTCCTTCTTCTAAAAGCAAGGAAACAACTCTGGCATTATCGGTTGCAATTTCGCTGTTTTCAAATTTGTGTCCGTTTGTTGTGTAATATCCCTCAAGGTCCATATTGTCCTTAATTACAATGGGAACACCAAAAAGTGAGCCGCTATTTTCACCGTTTGCAAGCGCTGTGTCTCTTTCCTTGGCAACGTCAAGTGAATCATAACAAATTGTTATAAAGCAGTTGTATTTACTGTTATACTTTTCAATTCTTTCAATGTAGTATGATGTAAGCTCCTCGCAGGAGATTACACAGTTTTCAATTGCAGTACGGATTGTTGTGATATCAGCCTCATAAAGAGCAGACAAAATCGACTCCTTTTCAACCGTTGGCTTGTCCTCCGCAAAAGCCATAGTAAAAGAAGATAAAAGCAATATTAAAGCAAGTATTATTGAAAAAATTCTCTTCACAAGCTCACCACCATAATCTATAAGACGATTATAATACCAATTACGACAAAATGCAAACAAAAAACAGGACAGAAAATTCTGCCCTGTAATATTCTAAAAGGAGTTATTCAGCGTGAATTTTTGTTGCACCGAAAAGACTGCGGAAGAAGCCGCCGATTATATCAAAAAAGCCGGCTTTTGATGTCATTTCAATTGTAACTGAGTCTAATTTAACGTTAGCTGAGCTGTAAAGTGTCGCTGTAATTTCAGTTGTACCGTTAGAATCTGAAATGATTGTGAAGCTCTTTCCGTCACTTGAAGCAGTTGTTTTGAAATTATTGTTGCTTGTTGTCCATTTGATGTATGAGCCTGACGGAAGTGTTCTGTTTGCATCAGCGTGAAGAACGATACCGTCCTTATAACGGATTTTTGTCTGTGACGGAGTTCTGATGCTGATGTAGTAGGATGATGAGCTTGCTGCAAAAGTAAATGTCTTTGCTGATGCTGAATTTACCGCTGATGTGACATCATCTTCATTAACACCGTTCTGAACATAAGCCTCAGTAACAGCTGCTGAAATTGTACCGCTTGTCTTCAATGCCTTTAACTGGACTGAGAAAATGTTCTGTGATGTGTTGCTGATAGAGGTAGAAGATGCACCAAGGTATCTGACTGTACCTGCAGTTGAAGCATTGTAGGATTCTGTTCCGAAAACGCCCTTGCAGGAGCCTGAATTGCTTACAATCTGAAATGCAGAAGTGTCATATCTGATTTCATAAGTCAATGCACAAAGCTTTGAATTTGATGAAACCTTTGCAGTAACAGTAACAATATCACCAACCATAACACTTGTCTTGTCAACTGTTGTTGTGATTACAGGTGTGCTTGCTGCAAAAACAGTGGGCACAATTGCAAAAAGCATAAGTGCTGCTAAAATTACTGATAAAATCTTTTTCATTTTATTTTCGCTCCTTATCGTTTTGGGTTATGTTTATATAATGATTATAGAAAAATAACAAATCAAAGTCAAGGATTTAATTGAGATTGAACATAATCTGTGATTTCGTTGATTTCGTTGTTTAATTTCTCACAAATGACAAGCTCAAGAATTGTATCAAGAATTTCTCCGATTTGCTTGCCTTTGAATCCCATTTTGATTAAATCATTACCGTTAATTTTTAAATCCTTTACAGAAAAACATTCTTGTTCATTAAGAATTTCGTTTATCGTATCATAAGTTTTTTCGTAAAATTCATCACCGCGGTAATATTCTGGTTTTTGAGCAGAGTTGTCACAGTATTTAATGTGAATTAAATCAAAAATCAGCTCTTTTCCGATTTGGGACATTATTTTCTTTAATCTTTTTCTGTCAGGAAGAATATTATCATTAACCATTATGGGTGAATCGTGAAAGGCAACAAGAGTTACAACTTTCTTTTTCGTATCGTTATCAAAACGAAGTCGTGTCAGAATCTTTTCTGTGATTTCAGCACTCTTTTTCGGATGACCATAGTAATGCTGTTCTCCTTTTTCATCGAAATGAGCCACAATTGGTTTTGCAATATCGTGAAAAAAGAGTGAGAGGCGAATAATCGGCTCAGGCTTGCTTTTCTCCACAGCCTTTAAAATGTGAGTATAAACATCATAACAATGATGCCTGTTTTCTTGTTTAAAGGCAACACATTTTTTGATTTCCGGAATGAAAACAGCAATAACATCTGAAAATTCCTGTAAGACATTATAAGCATTTTTTCCGCAAACAAGCTTTACAAATTCCACTTGTATTCTTTCAGCTGAAATATTACTTAATAAATCTTTGCATTTGTGGATTGCAATTTTTGTATTCTCTTCAATTTCAAAATCCAAAACTGAAGAAAAGCGTAAGGCACGGAGAATTCGCAACGCATCCTCACGAAATCTTGTTTCAGCATCACCAATACATCGAATTGTTTTGTTTTCAATATCCTTAAGTCCATCTACAAGGTCACAAAAGCCATCTTTAAAATCAAAAGCAATTGCATTCATTGTAAAATCACGACGGATAACATCATCTGAAAGATTTTTTGAAAACTCAACACTATCTGGATGACGATTGTCAGAATAAGTGCTTTCACTTCTGTATGTGGTTATTTCGATAGGCTCATTATCAATAAGAACGGTAACTGTACCGTGTTTGATGCCTGTTTCAATAACGCGAAAACATTCAAAAACCTCTTTAACCTGTGTAGGTGTAGCGTTTGTAGTAATGTCAATGTCACCAATAGGCAACTCCATAATATAGTCACGCACACTACCACCGATTAAAAATGCCTCAAAACCATTTGCTTTCAGCATTTCAATGGCAACTTTTGAGGCAGGTTTAAAATTATTAGTTCTGTTCATTCAATGCCTCTTGGAGTGCATTTGCTAATTGGTCAGGACAGGATGTAGGTTTGAAACCACATTTTATACCTTTAATAATCGGAATTACTTCTTCTGCTTTTCTTCCTTCAACAAGTGCTGCAATTCCCTTGAGATTACCGTTACAACCACCATAAAAGGAAACATTTTTTACTATTCCGTTTTCTAATTCAAAAGTAATTTCTCGTGAACAAGTGCCACGAGTTTTATATTTATAACTCATTTATTTAACCTCACAAATATTATTTGAAAGTGTTACTAATTCTTCCATTGTAAGTGCCTCTGCACGAGCTGTTGGGGAAAGACCTGATTTTTCAATTGCAAGAGATAATTTTTCCTTTGGAATACCCATACCACTTGAAACGGAATTGAGAATTGTCTTTCTTCTCTGTGCAAAAGCGGATTTTACCATTTTAAAGAAATTTGATTCGTCAGTTACATTATAGTCACCTTTTTTAGTAAGGTCGAGCTGAATAACACAACTGTCAACCTTAGGACTCGGGAAAAATGAACCGCGTGAAACATCAAAAAGCTTTTTAGCCTCAGCATAATAATTTACTGCGACCGTTACAGCACCACTTTCTCTTGAGCCAACTTTTGCACAAAGTCGGTCGCCTGCTTCTTTCTGTACCATAACAATAATTTTACTGAAAGGAAGCTTTTCCTCTAAAAGTCGCATTATAACAGGTGAGGTAATATAGTACGGAAGATTTGCACACACGAAAACTTCCATTCCGTCAAAATGTTCTTTTACGATTTTTTTGAGGTCAGCTTTCAGAATGTCTTCGTTTATAAGTGTCAAATTGTCATACCCTGAAAGAGTATCGTTAAGCACAGGAAAAAGTCTTGTGTCAAGCTCAACACAGACAACCTTGTCACATCTTTCGAGCAATTCTTTTGTGAGTACCCCCACACCTGCACCGATTTCAAGTACACCGATTTTACCGTCTGTACTTTCTCGTACAGCTTCAGCCATACGAGGACAAACAGTTGGATTTATAAGGAAATTCTGTCCCAAGCCTTTTGAAAATGTAACATCGTGGTCACCCATAACCTTTTTTATAACAGAAAGGTCGGTGAGTGTGTAATTTTTCTTATCCAATATATTTTTCCTTAACCTTGCCTAAAATTTTCATACCTTCAACAATTTTTTCTTTTGAAGGTGTTGAGAAATTCATTCTGAAACAATTTGTCTGTTCATCATTTATCATAAATGCTGTTCCCGGAACAACTGCAACCTTATTTGCAATACACTCTTTTACAAAATCAAGCATATTTACATTTTCAGGCAATTCGCACCACACGAAAAGACCGCCTTCAGGACGAACATATTTAACAAAGTCACCGAGTTCTGAGTCAATAAGGTCACACATAAGATTTAACTTTTCGCGATAAATATTACGGATTTTCTCGATATGTGCCTCAACATCATTCTGTTCCATCCACTTGTCAACAAGCATCTGTGAGAAAACAGGAGTATGAACGTCAGCAGCCTGCTTACCAACTGTCATTTTTGCAACAATCTGTGACGGTGCAACGATATAGCCGACACGGATACCGGGAGCTAAAAGCTTTGAGAATGAGCCTGCATAAATTACAATGCCATCTTCGTCAAAGCTTTTGATTGACGGAACGTCTTCACCTGAAACTCTTAAATCACCGTAAGGGTTATCCTCAAGAATAAGCAAACCATATTTTTTTGCAAGCTCATAAACAGCCTTTCTTTTCTCAAGGCTCATTGTAGCACCTGACGGATTCTGAAAATTAGGAATTGTATAAATAAATCTTGGGTTTTCAGCGTTTTTAATTGCTTCCTCCAATGCTTCAATGTTCATTCCGTCTGCTTCGACAGGAACACCTGCAAGCTTACAGCCGTAAGAGCGGAAGCAGTTAAGTGAGCCGATGAATGACGGACATTCGCAGATAACTGTATCACCAAAATCACAAAGAGCTTTTGTTGCAAGGTCCATAACCTGCTGTGCACCTGATGTGACAATAAGAGAGTCAAAATCTTTACCTATATCATATCTGTCCTTTACAAAAGCGGTAAGTCTGTCAATAAGAGGCTTGTAGCCCTCTGTTACGCCATATTGTAAAGCTGTAACAGGAGAGTTTTCAAATATTTCTGCAGAAATTTTCTTAACCTCATCGATCGGGAACGCAGCTGCATCCGGATTACCTGCTGCAAAAGGAATGATTGCAGGGTCCTGAGTAGCTTTTAAAATTTCACGAATTGCTGATGGCTGAAGTTCAGAAATTCTTTTTGAAAAATAATAATCCATAATATCACCTGTCAGAAAAAATATTTGTTATATTTTAGCACAATGAACAGTCTATTTCAATAAATTGGAAAATAAAAACTAAATTTCATAAAAATTCTTTCTTTTTCGACAAACTTATGATAAAATTTATGGTAAAATATGTCAAATTATAAAAGAGGAGGAAGTAAAATGACGCAGTTTGTTAGAAAATTGGACCACATGGGAAGAATTGTTATTCCCGCAGAATACAGAAAAAACACAGGAATCGAGCTTTGCGGTGAAGTCAGAATCACCGAAAATAATGGCAAAATTATTATTGAGAAGCTTACACCTGAATGTAAAATATGTGGTACAGAAGAAAACATAAATACAGAAATGTGTATTTGTGATGCTTGTATCGCAAAAATAAAGGCATTATAAGTCGATTTACGATTTCATTTTCAATTCTTTATAAACGAAAGCCGTTGCAGGCAGCAATCAGCTCAGCAACGGCTTTTTTCATTTTCCGAAATGTTTAATCAATGCTTCATATTGTTTGTCGGAGATTGGTGTAATTGCACCGTGACGAGGATTGAAATTCATACTGTAATCATCAGGATTTACAGGTAAAAAATTCTCAAAATCATTTGTCTGCTGCATAAAAAATCTGTCTGTGCTGTATTCGTCCATCACCATAACCCATTGGTCTGTCCCTGTGATGTTATAGATTTCGCTGCCTTCAACACCTGTTTTTGCGAGAGAAACCACAACAGGTTTGTCTTCATAAGGTCCTGTTATTTTTTCGGATGTAACATAAGCAATAGTCTGGTCCTCGTCGTGCTTGAAATAAAGATAATATTTTCCGTTATTCTTGTTGTAGGCTATGTCACCGTCAATGGTCTGAATTCCGGGTCTTTCGTACAAGAGCTTTGGCTCGGTCATTGTCTTGAAATCAGCTGTGTGTGCATAATACATCTGTGCAACATCATTTTTCAAGTCAGAATGTGCCCAATAAACCATATACATCTGTTCTTTTTCGTTCCAGAT
This sequence comes from Clostridia bacterium, assembly GCA_017466205.1. GTDB lineage: Bacteria > Bacillota > Clostridia > Oscillospirales > Acutalibacteraceae > Fimenecus. Next base: position 546 of record JAFTUP010000244.1, on the reverse strand, counting down.
TGCCTGTGGTGCCCAGGCTCTTGTGGTGGTGGCAAAATCGCCCCCAAAATCACGAATGTCAATAATTGTTTCGTCAGTCCATTCGATTAAATCTTTTGATTTCCAGGTAACAAGAGCGTGGTTTGATGTCCAGCCCTCAATGCATTTCATATCTGTGCCGATAATATAGTAAAATCCGTCCTGACCTTTAACGATATAAGGGTCACGGACACATTGTTTACCTTTTGTCTGAATAATCACAGGCTGATTATTGTTGAGAGCCTCAAAATTATATCCGTCTTCGCTTACTGCAAAGTGAATTCTTTCCTGTTCGGGCTCATTTCCTACAAAATATGCAAAAAGATATTTGCCGCTTTGACTTTTTGCCGGTTTTGCGTAATCCATATTTTTATCCTCCGCGATGATATTAAAAAACAAAACTTTCGTTTAAGTATAACTAAAAAAGCAAAAAAAGTCACTTGACGGGATGTATAAATATGTGATGGATTTTTTGTGCAGAATTATGTTTTGAATGTGTAGGATAAATTTACAAATTATAATTTGTAG
>JAFTUP010000023.1 GCA_017466205.1 Clostridia bacterium | reverse complement strand
GCTTTGTTTTTGAAATGTCGGCATAGCATTTCTTTGGTTTCATCTTTTTCGTTGAATAACCCACCTTTTGCACTGCAAGCAAAATAATGAATACAATCCTTACAAGTTGCCATCACTCTGCACCGCCTTTGTTATGTATTGGAATAAGTCCTCGTGTTTCGCATCGCCTTTTAATTCGATTGTAAAGGTCAACAAAATTATCCTCTGTCAAAACAAGCATAAGGCTTTCTTCTTTTGAATTTTTTAGGTCTATTCTGTAACCCTCTTTGATGTCATCGATTTCTATGCATTTTACATCATCTATGTAAATATCAAGCATCACTCCACGCCTCCCTCCATCAGTTCTTTATACGATATACCACCCGCAAGCCCAGGTGATTTGTCGCTATCAGACGGGGTATATTTAGCATCAGAAAAAGACGGTATCATAAACTCTATCATTGCAAAGTTTGCAACATCCACAAGGTATTCTTTGTTGTGTGTTTTTAAATACAAGTCAAGCCTTTCCTGAATACATTTATATGCCTGGGCAAGTTCAGGATAGGTTTTGTTCACCCAACCATATTTGTAATGCGACATCTCAATAGCATTTTTCATTTTGTTAATGAATGCTTCTGAAAAATCTCTCTTCAATATTTCTTCTCTGGTATCCATTATTCAACACCGCCTTTCTCTGTTGAGTGGTCGGCAAGTATTACCCCATCAGCAATCAACCTGTCAGCAACTACAGGCGCAAGTACCTCAGAAGCTGCTACCGTAAGTCTGCCGCTGAATGATTTCTTTATGCTGTTTATTAACCGTTCTCGTTTTGACATTCTGCTCGTACCACCTTGTTTACCAAATCATCTGTAATGCCGCATTCCTTTGCAGCTTGTGATATAATCGCCAACACTGCAATACAATCCTCTTCGGAACCACGGCCGGCGCAAGACACTTTCATCATGCCGCCTTCCTCATAAACCGAAAAGCAAACACCCCGGTCAATAATTTTCTCACTACCGTCTGTATATGTAACGGTAATTTTCTTTACTTCTTTTTCGTTTTCAAACATCTATCTTTCCTCCTCATTCAAAGAGATATAATCAGCTACCGTCGCAATAAATTCACTGTTTGTCGGTTTGCCTTTATCTGCAGATATGCTATAACCAAACAATTCCATTACGAAATCCTCATTCGCATTTAACCAGCCTACTTCAATTGCGTGTCTTATAGCCCTTTCCGCTCCTGTCTTTGTTGTGTTAAATTTTTTAGCTACTGCAGGATATAACAATTTAGTGATACGATTAACTAAATTGAAATCATCTAATGTTATTTCGATAGCATATCTAATATAGTGATAGCCTATCAGATTAGCAGGTATTCCTAATTCTTTAATTACCTTTGTTATAGCTTTTCTTGTGTTATTCATTCTCACTTACCTCGTTTTCTCCAATAAACCTTCCACAACCGCCTTAATTTTCGGCAGAAGTTCTTCCTTACCTGAAACACGTATAAGTCCGGCAAGCTCTGCCAGGTCATTCTGAACAGAAGTAAATAAAACTTCAATCTTAGCAATGCTTGTATCCCCGGAAGCTTCTGCCGCCTTCTTCAATTTCGAAATTTCATTCTTGGCCTGCAGAAGCTCTTCTGTGAGTTCAGCATCCTTTTTTCTTGAAGCTTTAATATCCGCCTCAAGCTCTTTTATTTTTTCGTTGTTCTTTTTTTGCTTGTCCTTAAGCTTGGTGTTTTCATCCTCAAGTTTTTCAACTGCCGCCTTTAATTTCTCTTTTTCCTCATCATCAGCAGCGTATATCATTTCTGCGAGCTCTTCACTGTTTGCGTCCACAGCCGGAGCGTTATTCAGAGTTTCAATTTGTTCTTTCAGGCTTGCAATAGTTTCTTCGTTGTTTTCTATCGCTCTTTTAGCCTCATCCCTTTCCTCGGTAAGCTCCTTTATTTCTTTAACTCTCAGGTCCTCGTTCCGTTTAGCTTCAACTACCAGACGCTCATTGTCCACTTCAAGAGCCTTTATTTTTTCTTTGAGTTCTTTCACGGTAGTATCAGTTGTGATATTGTTCTCTTCAACAAAAGCAACCCTTTCGTCTGCAGGAACCTTTGCAAGCTCAAGAAGCTTTGTTACTCCTAATGTCGCAATTGATTGGGAATTTGTAAAATCTCCGCCCAGATTAAGCTGACCGCCACCATACTCCTTGTAGATTTTTATGTAATTCTCAACCATGCTCTGTTCATAACCGGCGCATTCCTTGCACCATTTCCCGAACTCCCCGTGAGGGCAGAGGCTTTTTGCCTCCTCAAACCTCCGCCCTATTTCGATGATATTAATAAGCATATTGCTTGAATATATCCTTATCTCCGTTGCAAGCTGTGATAACCTCAATTCTGTCATATCTCTGCCCTCAGCTTTAATTAATTCCTTGTTCATATTGCTTCTCCTTTCAATTCTTTTCTGTATTCTTTGACCGCCTTCAAATACTTTTCCGCAAAAGCCCTTGTACCGGCAGGCAATTTACCTCCTACATCGTTTTTATATCCGTGTATCTGTATTATTTTGCCTGCAGTAAGGTCCAGTTCACAGCACACAAAGCTCTTTTCTGGCTCCTCCGCCTTTCGGATGAAACATATAAAAGAGTTTCCGTTTATATGCTTACTAACATAATACTCTCCTCCGACGCATATTTTTAAGTTTTGTCCCTCTCTTGAAAAATCATCTACCGCCTTTGGAAGTATCATCACGAACTTTTCATCACCGAACTCGCCTGGAATCGTGGCATATATGCCTTTTATCTTCCGCTTGAACTCGGCATTTTTCTTTTTATTGCGTTTAAGATTTATTTTCTCTGCAAGCCTGTC
>JAFTUP010000243.1 GCA_017466205.1 Clostridia bacterium | reverse complement strand
TATGTACCTTGTGAGGTTTGTAACGGTGCAAGATATAACAGAGAAACACTTGAAGTAAAGTATAAAGGTAAAAATATTTATGATGTTTTGGAAATGACAGTTGAAGAAGCACTTGAATTCTTCAGCCATATTCCAAAGATTCAACGAAAACTTCAGACTCTTTATGATGTGGGATTGGGTTACGTTAAATTAGGTCAGTCTGCAACCACACTTTCAGGTGGAGAAGCACAGCGTGTTAAGCTTGCAACTGAGCTTTCAAAACGCTCCACCGGTAAAACAATTTATATTCTTGATGAACCTACAACAGGGCTTCATACAGCAGATGTTCATAAGCTTATTGAAGTTTTGCAAAGACTTGTTGAATCAGGAAATACAATTATTGTAATTGAACATAATCTTGATGTAATTAAAACAGCTGATTACATTATCGATTTAGGACCGGAGGGAGGAGACAAAGGAGGTAAAGTTGTCGTTCAAGGTACTCCTGAACAGGTCGCAAAATGTAAAAAATCATATACAGGACAATATTTAAAAAAGATATTATAAAAAAACAGCAGGATTTAATTTTTATGTTAAATCCTGCTAAACTTTTATTCTGTTGTGTTGTCTTCCTGTGAATTGACTTCGTCTGTTGTATCAACGATTTTATCAGAAATTATTTCTGAATTTTCATTATGAATGTCATTAGAATTTTCTTTTTCATAAAAAACAATTTCATCATAATTTTCAGTTTCTCGCCATATATTTGTCTTGCTGTTTTTAAACATTAATAATTTCTTTTTATTTAAAATATACAAACATACAAGTAAAATTATAAATACAACAGAAATTATGGAAGCTGATTTCATACCCGGAATTGCATAATCGAATTTAATTGAGTGGGTACCCGCTGATATTTTAACACCCAACAAAGCATCTGAAATACGAATAATATTTTCTTCACTAACTTTTTCTCCGTCAATATATACGTTCCATCCTTTATCATAAGGAATAGACGTGAACAATATTTCGTTTTCTTCAGCAGTAAATGTTCCTTCTATTTCGGTATCTGTAAAGCTTGTATATTCAAGCTGACCTGATTTAAGTGAATTGTATCCTTGAACATATTTTTCATTGTCAATTGTAAAAACAATAAAATCAACATTTGCATAATGATGTTCTTCATTTATAGGCATTGTAACTGTAATTTTATCGTTTTTTTCGTAAGAGCCTAAATCAAGAATATATCCGTCTGATACAGTCATATTTGTACTTATTGATGGGGAATATACAGATACATCATCAAGATTTCTTGAATAAATGTAAATATAAATATGACCATTTTCCTGTGCAGTTATACAAGCAGAAGCTGATGCTTCGGTTTCAGTATCAATTTTTTGCAGATTAAAATTGCCTAAAAATTTATCATCATCAGTAAGCTCATAGACATTGTTGAAAATTAAATCGTAATCATAAATTTTGTTATATATTCCGTCAATCCCGGTCATTGATGAATACATTTCTTGCTGGGAATCAACAGGATTTGAATATAGTGAAGCGTCCCACATCAAAATGCTGTCTGAAACCGGAAAAGCAATATTTAATGTGTAATTATTTTCATAAGCTTTATATGTTGCATTTGCATCAACGAGATTATAATATTCACCTTCACTTATAAGGCTATGTCTGTCATAAATATACTTAATTCCAAAAACAGAATTATATACAGGTGTTTGAGGATTATATGTGTAGCTGTTAATTTTATTACCGTAAATACCTATGCTCTTCTGCATGTTTGCAACACTTTCATAAGCCATTGATGAAAAAACTGAAACACCGTTATAGTCATACCAGCTTGGGTCCATTCTTGCTCTTAAATCTGATAATTCTGTACGATAGAATAAAGTATCATCATTACTGTCTATAACAGCCTGTAATTCTTTAAAGTCAGAATAATCTTCAGTATATGCAGTCTTTGTCTGGTTTGCAACGTAATGGTCTGTATTAGCAATTATTGTCTCTGATATCACAGTACAGGATAAAATAACTGAAAGGGCATAGACCTGATTTTTTTTGCTTTGAATAAGTCCGAGAATAATTGTAAGGGCAAAAACATAAATAATAGAAACAAGAACTGTTGTATCGTCAACATTCTTTGAACCGAGCTTCTGTGTCAAAATAATAAATGATAAAACTGAAACACCAATACCTATGATTTGTTTTTTATTCATAAATTCTAACTTCATAAATGCCTTATAAGCCATTGAAATAAGGATAAATGAATACATAAATGATTGACGGTACGGAAGGTCATTCGGGAAATGTAATCCGTGCCATAAATAGTTTATTAAGTTTATATTAAAAATGAAATACATAATTCCTAATAAAACAGTACTTGCTATTTTTTCTTTTGAAATGATTTTATCAGAAAAAATATAAGCAGGAATTAAAATAACAGTTAATATTCCGCAATATACATTTGGTAAAACATCCTCGCCACTGCTGCGTATAGTTGGTTCAAGACTTGCAAGATGATTTGCAAGGAAATCAAATATACTGAAATAGCTCTTAAGTTCATCAGGATGTGTGCCTGAAGTAGCAGATGATGAACTTAAAACATACGCAACGGGTAATAACATAAATAATAATATTACTCCGACTGCAACAGACGAAACTGCAAATCGTAAACCACTCTGAAAAAAGAATGACTTTTCAAGAAAAGAGTATTTCTTTTCATTTTTTGAAAGTATAAGAGTTCTCTTATTAACAATATCTGTTGAACAAACAAAGTAATAAAGGAAATACAAACAAGAGAAAATGCAAAGCATAAACCCTATATAGTAATTTGTAAAAATCGCCAAAGCAAGAGAAATAATATAATTTCCGCATTTTCCGTGATTGATTATTTTTTCTATTCCAAGTGTAATCAAAGGCAATAAATACATTGCATCAATCCACATGACATTCCAGTAATATGCAATAAAATAAGCACTGAATGCATACATTATTCCGAATGCAATAAGCTGTGGTCCGTCAGACTTGTTTGATTTTTTTAAATAATAAGATATAGCCATAGCGCTTAAAATTGCTTTTATCGCAATCATAACTGCAACAGCTTCGAATGTATTTTCATGGCCAAATAACAATACTAAAAATGAAAACGGACTTGATAAGTAGTTAAACAAATTACCTATAAACGAACTACCTAAACCTGAATTCCAGGAATATAAAAGTGATTCGCCGCTTGTAATTCTGTCATATAATTCAGAAAATAAAGGACCGTATTGATGATATAAGTCCATTCTGTAT
>JAFTUP010000242.1 GCA_017466205.1 Clostridia bacterium | reverse complement strand
TCTGTTATAATATGTAGTGGACGATGCCCACATCGTCCCGTTAATTTTCATAAATCTTTATTGAGGACAAAATCATGGCAGAGAAAAAAGAAAACACTACAATTGCACAAAATAAAAAAGCTCTCCATGATTATTTCGTCATAGAGAGTTACGAAGCAGGAATTGAACTTGTTGGTACGGAAGTAAAATCACTTCGTCAGGGTAAATGCAATCTTAAGGATGCTTGGTGCAGCATTGTCGAGGGAGAAATTTTTGTCAATGGTATGCACATAAGCCCTTATGACCACGGGAATATCTTTAACCGTGACCCGATGAGAGTTCGTAAGCTTCTCATGCACAAAAAAGAGATTATGCGACTTTTGGGTACTACAAAGCAAGAGGGCTTAACACTTATTCCATTATCTGTTTATTTCAAAAAAGGCAGAGCAAAGGTTCAGGTTGGGCTTTGTAAAGGTAAAAAGCTTTATGACAAGCGTGATGTGGCTGCAAAAAAAGAAGCACAAAGAACAATTGAACGTTCAATAAAAGAACGTTTAAGATAATTAATTCGCAATTCGTAATGCTTAATTCGGAATTAAAGTTATGGAAAATGTAATCGTTGAAAAAAGTAAAGCTTTTGCTTTGAGAATTATAAAACTATATAAACATCTTGATGCTAACCATAGAATTGGTATTATTTAGACACAAATTTTAAAAAGTGGAACAAGTATCGGTGCAAATGTTAGAGAAGCAATAAGAGCTCAAAGCAAACCTGATTTCTATTCTAAATTAAACATATCACTCAAAGAAGCAAGTGAAACAGAATATTGGATTGAACTTCTTTATGAGAGTGAGTATATTACAAAAGAGCAATTCGAAAGCATCCACAGTGATTGCGAGGAAATAATAAAAATCCTGACAGCAATCACAAAAACTCAAAAGAAATAATTACGAATTACGCATTACGAATTCATAATTATATATCTGGGGATGAAAGGATTTCGACGGGGATTTTGAACTGCGATAAGCGAGCGGTGGAGTCTGACCACCATAAAACGGACGGTTTATCAAAAATAAACGACAAAAACGAAAAAGTACTTCTTGCTGCTTAATTAGCGGCGAGCATTCCCCTGAGAGGACTGCGGCTCGGTACGGAGTGTCATTTAGCAGTAAATGTGAACGGATAATTGTCTTGTAGTCCGTCACACATAACAAGACTACCGAAAGGAATGCCTGTTTGTCGGCTGTCCCGTAGGGAATTCCAATAGATAAACTACGCTCGTAGAAAGTTTCAGGAATAGATTTTCGGACGCGAGTTCGACTCTCGCCATCTCCACCAAACATAAGTCAGACGAACACCTACTACTTCTTCACAGGCGGCTTCGCCGTGAAGGTGGAAATCTGACAGAACAGAAAGAACCAAGGTTAGAAATAGCCTTGGTTCTTTTGTTGTATATGGGTGGTTGAGAATGTTGGTTGGATGTGGTATAATAACAAGAAAAAATAATTAAAGGAGGTGCCGCTTTGAATACCAGAAAAATTATGATTATTGGAAACAATAAAATAATAACACCCGATGTTAGATTTTATAAATACAATAATTCAACTTATAAATGGGATATAACGTTCAATAGCGGTAAAACCTTTTCATATAATTACGATAATGTTTCAATTTTTGAAAATCCTGAAATTTTAAACCCTACTTTATATAAAATTGAACATTTAGGTAAAGAGCTATTTAATGTAGAGGCAATATATGTTTTCAAGGACAGCTATCGTGCTTTTTGGCATGTTTGTTTCTCCAATGGTAGTGAATAGGATTACAGAGAAGAAGATTTGAATATTACAACATCTTGTTTATCTGAAAGTGAATCGAAAAATGTTTTCAGCTATTTATATCAAACGGCGGAGTCAGTAAGCATTAAGTCTGACGACGGAACGAATCTGCTTTCAAAACAATATGAAAAAATATCCGACTTTGTTGGTGATGATACTGCATTAGCGTTATATTTAAATCCACAGAAATATAAAAATGCCAAAAGTGTTACAAGCAATCCAATATTTCCATTCGGATGCAATGCCAGCCAGTATAGTGCAGTTAAAAATGCAATGGAAAATCAAATCAGTGTTATTCAAGGACCTCCCGGTACCGGTAAAACACAAACAATCTTAAACATAATCGCGAATCTGCTTATAAGCGGTAAAACTGTTCAGGTTGTATCAAATAACAATTCAGCAACTGCAAACGTATTAGAAAAATTATCAAGTCCCCAATATGATATGGGATTTATTGTCGCACCTCTCGGTTCCACAAAGAATAAAGAGAATTTTATTGAAAATCAAAGTGGTGTATATCCTGATATTTCTTCTTGGAGACAAGAAATAAACCCATACCAAATGAATGAAGAAATTAAAAATATTTCTTTTGATTTGGGCGATATTTTTCAAAAGCAAGAGCGTCTTGCAGTGGCAAAACAGCAGTTACAGGCATTAACACTGGAGAAAAAGTACTTTGATTTGTATAAAAGCGAATCATCAGAAGATTCCAAGAAATTAAAAATCAAGAGAAAACTTTCATTGCAGAAAATAATAAATCTTTGGAATGAAATTCAGATAATCAATGAAACTGGTAAAAAATTATCTTGTTTTTTTAAACTTAAAAGTGGCATTATATATGGAATATTTAATTTAGATGTTTTTAAGGATGATATTTCAACTTTAATTACAGAACTTCAGGATATTTACTACAATACAAAAGAAACTGAATTAGTTAATGAAATTGAAGACATCGAAGGTTTTCTTAAAACCAAAAATGCAACACAAATTTCCAATGATTTGTGTGGTAAATCTATGCAACTGTTACGGAGTATCTTATTTTCACAATATGGAAATAAATCAACAAGAGAAGTCTTTTCAATGGATGATTTATGGAAAAGACCACAGGAATTCATTGCAGAGTATCCGGTAGTATTAAGTACAACATTTTCTTCAAGAAGCAGTGTGTGTAAAAATGCAAAATATGATTATGTAATTATTGATGAAGCATCACAGGTTGACGTTGCAACGGGTGCACTTGCCCTGTCTTGTGCAAAAAATGTTGTAATTGTTGGTGACAGTAAGCAGTTGCCAAATGTGGTAACTGAAGATGTTGCCAAAAGAACAGATGTAATATTTGAAGACTATAAAGTAAACGAAGGTTACAGATTTTCAAAAAACAGTTTTCTTGAATCGGTATGCAACATTATTCCGGATGCACCACAAACATTATTGAGAGAACATTATAGATGTCATCCCAAAATCATAGGTTTCTGTAACCAAAAATTTTATGGTGGACAACTTGTTATCATGACTGAAGATAATAATGAGAATGACACACTTTCAGTATTCAAAACAGTTAAAGGTGAGCATGTACGAGACCTTTTCAATCAGCGACAAATTGATGTTGTGATTAATGAGGTTATGCCACAAATTACAGCATCGAAAGAAGAAGTCGGTATTATTGCACCTTATAATAATCAGGTTAATGCAATGATAAAAGCTGTTGACAGTGAGATTGATGTAGCAACTGTTCATAAATTTCAGGGACGAGAAAAAGATGTAATAATTATAACAACAGTTGACGATGAAATCAGTGAATTTGTTGATGACCCCAACTTGTTAAATGTTGCAGTTTCCAGAGCGAAAAATCAGTTGGTGCTTGTGGTTACAGGTAATGATATTCCTGATAGCAGTAATATTAAAGACTTGATTTCTTATATTGAATACAATAATTTTGTAGTTGTTGAAAGTGAAGTATACTCTGTTTTTGACTTCTTGTATAAAGAATATACTGCGAGTCGATTGGAATATCTGAAAAACAGCAAGAAAATATCAGAATACGATTCGGAAAATCTGATGTATAAGTTAATAACAGATGTGTTGCAAATGGATGAATTTATACATTGTGATGTAATTACTCACCAACCATTGAATATGCTTATTAGAAACCCTGAACATTTGGATGAAGACCTTTGTAAATATGCAATGAATAAAGGAACACATCTTGATTTCTTAATCTATAACCGCATTAGTAAGAAACCTGTACTTGCAGTTGAAGTTGATGGGTACACCTACCATAAAGAAGGTACGGTTCAGCATGAAAGAGACCAGAAAAAAGCTCAGATATTGGAATTGTATGATATTCCTTTAATAAGATTTGCAACAAATGGTAGTGGTGAAAAACGGAAATTAATTGAAAAATTGCGAACCTTGTAGTGATTGACTTTCACACATTCGACAAAACACAGACCTCCTTGTAAAATGGTATTACCAAATACAAGGAGGCCACTTTTTATGTTTAACAAGAAAACCAAACTGAAGCTCACGGATTTTGAGTGTAACCTTATAATCAACGGAATGAACGAGTTTCGTAATATGCTTTTGGCGGAGGATTTACCCACCGAGGATGTTGATGAACTGTTGCTGAAAATCATTGATAAAAGTGAAAAATAAGGAGGTTGTCATTATGTCAAACAAAAATTCAATCCAATATCGCCGTGTGGGTAATTATTTAATTCCTAACCTAATCTTACCACCCGAAGAAACAGCTATCACTCTCGGTAAATGGGGAATGATGTATAAGTCTTATCTCGAAAAGCATAAGAAGGTGCATTTTAGTTTACTTCTTAGTCAAGGTAAACTTTATCAGCACTGTGCCGAGGTCGAAAATCAGGCAAGGGATATGTTTGGTGCTCTTATTGAACAGATGAAAGAAGCTGAAGGTGTTACTGAAGAACTGAAAGAACAAGACCAGCTTGAGTGGGTGCATAGAATGGACAATATTCAGCAACGAGCAAACGAGATTATAATTAATGAACTAATATATGTATAAGATAAATCAGCGGCAAGAAATTTTTAGTCTTGTCGCTGATTTATCTTATTTCTTATTATTTATAAACGGCACCACTGCTAACAAAGAACTTGCCGCAGGTAAAACACTGAATAGGAAAAACAGCATTGTAAATAAAGCAGTATATTCTGTACTTTTTCTTGCTACAAAACCGTTTGCAATATACTCATTAAGTTTTGCTGTTTCGGC
>JAFTUP010000241.1 GCA_017466205.1 Clostridia bacterium | reverse complement strand
CCTAAATCCTCAACAGATGGGAATGTGGGTGCAATTCTGATGTTCTTGTCCTCAGGGTCGATACCATAAGGATATGTTGCACCAACTGTTGTAAGTACAAGTCCTGCATCTTTGCAAAGCTCTCCGATTCTTTTTGCACTGCAACCAATTGTATTATAGCTGATAAAATAGCCACCCTTTGCTTTTACCCATTCACCAATTCCTAAAGGTGCAATTTCCTTTTCAAGCATATCAAGAACAAGCTGGAATTTAGGTGCAATAATTGCGGCATGTTTATCCATGTGAGCCTTGATTCCGTCAACATTTTTGAAATATTTCACGTGACGAAGTTGATTAAGCTTATCGTAGCTGATTGTCTGGAAGTTAAGTCTTTTCTTAATTTCAGCAATGTTATTATCTGATGCTGCTATTGCAGAAACACCTGCACCCGGGAATGAGATTTTTGATGTTGAAGTAAATTCAACAAAATTATCCTCAGTACCATATTCCTTACAAGCATTAAAAATGTTCATAAGAACATCAGGAGTATCTGTAAGCTCGTGAATAATATAAGCATTATCCCAGATGACTCTGAAATCCTTTGCAGCAGGCTTGAGTGCTGCAAGTGCCTTTACAACATCATCAGTATATGTTACACCGTTTGGATTTGAATACTTTGGAACACAGAACATACCTTTAACCATAGGGTCTTTAATAAGTTCTGAAATCTTTTCCACATCAAGACCATCGTTTGTCATTTCAACCGGAATCATCTCAATACCAAAATATTCAGTAATTGCAAAATGTCTGTCATATCCCGGAACATTACAGATAAATTTAACCTTGCCCTGCTTGCTCCATGGTTCACAACCACCAACACCCATATACATACACTGATTGAGATAATCATACATAAGATTAAGGCTTGATGAACCACCAATAATAATATTTTTTGGTTCTACTTGAAGTAAATCAGCAAAAAGCTTTTTACACTCCGGAATACCGTCAAGCACACCATAGTTACGACAATCAAAGCCATTTTCAGCAATGCAATCCTTTGAATCAACCATAACATTGAGCATATCAACAGTCAAATCAAGCTGGTCTTTTCCCGGCTTACCACGAGACATATCAAGAGAAAGTCCCTGACCTTTTACCTCATCATATTTTGCTGTCAATTCATTTTTAAGAGCTACAAGCTGTTCCTTATTCATTTCTTTTAATAACATGGATAAACCTCCAACTATATATTCAAGTACATATTGTATAGCAAAACAAATAATTTTGCAAGTGAATATTCAAAAAACTGCATTTTAGTCAAATATTGTTTACAAATAATCCGAATTTTGAATAATTTGACAACAATTTGTGCATTTATTGTCTTTATTCATCATTGAAGAGAATAAAATCGAAAAAATTTTTCATATCAATAATTATATTATATGATAGATAAATTAACGATTGAATTATTGAAAAGAAAAAATATATATGTTAAAATACATTGAAAATAATTTAGGAGTGATTTTATGTATATTTTAAAATTAAACCCTGTTTTTAAAGATTATCTTTGGGGTGGAACAAAGCTTCGTGATGAATATGGCTTTGAATCTGACCTTAAAAAGCTAGCAGAAGGTTGGATGCTTTCATGCCATAAAGATGGTGAAAATACTATTTCAAACGGTGAGTTTGCAGGAAAAACTTTAACAGATGTTATTAAATCTAATCCTGATTTTTTAGGTGAAAATGGTAAAAAGTTTGAATATTTTCCAATTCTTATAAAGCTTATTGATGCTAAAGATGACTTATCTGTTCAGGTTCATCCTGATAATGAATATGCTATGCGTGTTGAAAACGAATATGGCAAAACTGAGTGCTGGTATATTCTTGATTGTGATGAGGGTGCAGAGTTAATCTATGGATTTAACAGAGAAATCACAAGTGAAGAATTCAAAGAAAAAATCGCTGATAATACTTTTCTTGAAACTGTAAATAAAGTTAAGGTAAAAAAAGGAGATTTATTCTTTATTGAGGCAGGTACTCTCCACGCTATCGGTAAAGGAATTCTTCTTGCAGAAATTCAGCAGAATTCAAATACTACATACAGAGTATATGACTATGGTCGTCTTGGGGCAGACGGAAAGCCAAGAGACCTGCACGTTGAAAAAGCAATTGATGTGACAAATTGTGTTCCACCTACTCGTTCAACTGAACCTGAGGGTAAATTAGTATCAAATGACGGATATTCAAATCAATTACTTACAAAATGTGACTTATTCAATGTTGAAAAGGTTTCTGTAACAACAGAATATTCCGGAATTGCTGACAACACTTCTTTCGTTTCTGTTTTAGTGACAGACGGATGTGGTGAAATTGATAATATCAAACTTAACAAAGGAGACAGTCTGTTTGTTCCTGCAGGATACGGTGAATTTACTGTCAAAGGAAATGCAGAATTGATAATTACGCGCGTATAATGAAAAACAGAACTTTTATCGGTACAAAAACAGCTTGTTATACAGGTTATGTTGTTCAAGGAATAATAAATAATATTGCTCCTCTATTATTTGTAATATTCAGTGATAAATTTAACATTACACTTGATAAGCTTTCACTTTTAATAACTATAAACTTCGCAACACAATTAATTGTTGACACTTTATCAATAAAATTTGTTGATAAAATCGGCTACAAACCTCTTGCAATCATCTCTCAAGGAATTGCTTTTATCGGTCTTGCTTCTCTTGGAATTCTGCCTAATGTTTTAGATAATGCTTATATCGGAATAGTCATTTCAATAATTTTTTCTGCTATTGGTAGCGGAATTACAGAAGTAATCATCAGCCCGATTGTTGAGTCAATTCCCGGTGAAAAGAAAACTGCTGAAATGAGTCTTTTGCATTCATTTTACTGCTGGGGACAGGTTTTTGTTGTTTTCCTTACAACAACAATGATTAAACTCTTGGGAAATGATTTATGGTATATAGCACCTGTTTTATGGTCAATTATTCCACTGATTAATACAATTAATTTTATTTCTGTTCCCATCCAGCCTAATCTTACCGCAGACGAAAAAACACCATTCCTTAAAATGCTGTTTTCAAAGCAGTTTTTACTTTGCATTGTAATTATGATATGCTCAGGTGCTTCTGAAATCGGAATGTCACAATGGTCATCTTATTTTGCTGAAGCAGGGCTTAAGGTTTCAAAGGTTACAGGTGATTTATTAGGTCCCTGTCTTTTTGCTGTTTTTATGGGAAGCGGAAGAATGATATTCGGCTTTTTAGGTGAAAAAATTAATCTTAAAACTGCTTTATGTTGTTCAGCAGGATTATGTGCAATTTGCTATCTCGGAACTTGTTTGATAAATAATTCAGTTGTATCTTTATTATTTTGTGCATTAACAGGAATTACAGTCAGTATCATGTGGCCGGCAACATTGAGTCTTGCTGCAAGATTGTTTCCAAAGGGCGGAGGTTCAATGTACAGCGTTCTTGCACTTTCAGGTGATACAGGATGCACTTTAGGTCCTTGGTTTATAAGCTATACATCATTAGCATTTGCACAAAATATTTCATCAGGTGAATCACTTAAAATTGGTCTTGGATTTGGTGCCTTGTTCCCCGTTCTTATGATTTTTGCAATATCACTTTTAAATATTAAAAAGAATGGTATTGACAATAAAAATCACAATGATATAATTAAATCATAAAATATATTGAATATTAGTTATCTTCAGGGCGGAGTGAAATTCTCCACCGGTGGTTAAAGTCCACGAGCAATTGCTGAACGGGTGCAATTCCCGTACCGACGGTATAGTCCGGATGAAAGAAGATGCAACATTATGTTACATTCTGCCCTGCTTATATTAGCAGGGTTTTCTGTTTGATGACTAATAAAAAGGAGAATTATTATGTCAAACAAACGAAATCAAAAAATTTTTAATTTAACCGTTGTGGGTCTTATGACAGCTATTGCAATCGTTATTTATATGGTTTTCCCTGAAATAAATATTGTTCCCGGAGTCAGTCACTTAAAGGTTGATTTTTCTGACTTTCCTGCTATTCTCACAGGTGTTATTATCGGTCCTGTTCAGGGAATACTTGTTGAAGTTGTTAAAAATATCATTCATCTTACCCGTTCAACAACTATGGGCATCGGTGAAATAATGAACATCATTCTCGGAAGCAGTATGATTGTTTCTATGTGGGGATTTGTTAAAGTATTCAAAAAAGTATTCAAAGAAAATAAAATTACATTAAAGACATATTTTCTTGCATCTGCAATAACAATAGTTGTTGCGATTATCGTCGGTTGGCTTGCAAATATGATATTCACTCCGATTTTCTATAAAATAATGGGTTTCCCGCTTGTAAGCGAAACATATTGGGCAGGAGTATGGGGTTCAACAACCCTTAACTCAATTAAGGCACTTTTCAATATTGTTCCATTTTTCCCAATATATTTTGCACTTGAAAAAGCTATAAAAAAATACATAATGTAGTTGACATTATATAATTATGTGATAAAATATAAAAGAACTGAATATATCCCTTATGCAGAGTGGTGGAGGGTCTGGCCCTGTGAAACCCGGCAACCTGCTTTTATGCAAGGTGCTAATTCCTGCGGATTTTCCGAGATATAAGGTTGTTAAATTTATGGCACCCTTATGGGTGCATTTCTTTTGGAGGAGAAAAATATGGCTAAATTTTTATTTACATCTGAATCAGTTACAGAAGGTCATCCTGATAAAATCTGTGACAAAATTTCTGATGCTGTCCTTGATGCAATGCTCAGTCAGGACCCAATGTCTCGAGTAGCTTGTGAAACAACTGTTACAACAGGACAAGTTCTTGTTATGGGTGAAATCACATCAAAGGCTCAGGTTAATATTCCTGAAATAGTAAGAAACACTATTCTTGAAATCGGTTATGACCATAGCGACAAGGGCTTTGACGGAAATACTTGTGCAGTTCTTGTAGCACTTGATAAGCAATCATCTGATATTGCTCTTGGCGTTGACAATTCAATGGAAATCAAAGAAGGTAATGACGATTTCTATAACCTTCATGGTGCCGGTGACCAAGGTATGATGTTCGGTTTTGCTTGCGATGAAACACCTGAACTTATGCCTATGCCGATTTCACTTGCAAACAAGCTTGCTGTTCAACTTACAAAAGTAAGAAAAGACGGTATTCTTCCATATCTTCGTGCAGACGGTAAAACTCAGGTTACTGTTGAATATGATGATGACAGAAACCCTGTAAGAATTGATGCAATCGTTGTTTCATCTCAGCACAGTGCTGATGTTGAATTAGCTCAGATTCGTGAAGATATTAAGAAAAATGTAATTGAACCGATAGTTCCTGCAAATCTTATTGATGAAAATACAAAGATATTTGTGAACCCAACAGGCAGATTTGTAATTGGTGGTCCTATGGGTGACTCAGGTCTTACAGGAAGAAAGATTATCGTTGATACATACGGTGGATATTCTCGTCACGGTGGCGGTGCTTTTTCAGGTAAGGACCCAACAAAGGTTGACCGTTCTGCTGCTTATGCCGCAAGATATGTTGCTAAAAAGATTGTTGCCGCAGGACTTGATAAAAAATGTGAAATTCAGTTAGCTTATGCAATTGGTGTTGCAAAGCCTGTTTCAGTTATGGTTGATACTTTCGGCACAGGTGTTCTCAAGGATTCTGAGCTTGGAGATATTGTAAACGAAGTATTTGACCTTCGTCCTGCTGCGATTATTGATAATCTTAAGCTCCGTAACCCAATTTACAAACAGCTTGCAGCTTATGGTCATGTTGGAAGAACTGATTGTGATGTTATGTGGGAAAATACAGATAAGGTTGAAATTTTAAAAGAAAAAGCAAAAATTAACTATAAATTAAAAAATTGAATAAAGCATTGAAAATGACTCATAATAAAAACGCACATAAAAAATGCTTTTATTAAGGAGTGAAAATAATGCTTGACAGAATTTCATTAATTCTTGTAGTTATAGGTGCAATTAACTGGGGTGCAATCGGACTTTTTCAATTTGATATTGTTGCCTGGCTCTTCGGTGGTCAGGATGCAATAATCAGCAGAATTGTCTATACTCTCGTTGCTCTTGCGGGTATTTGGTGCATATCACTTTTATTCCGAAAGAATGAAATGATAACATCAAATGAAGAAATGTAAATATCATAAAGCTCTCCTTGATAGAAATCAGGGAGAGTTTTTATATTGCATTATTCTATTTTTATGGTAAAATAAAGTAAAAATTTATAAGGAGCAATACTATGCTGAATACTATTAAATCAATTATATCTATTGTAAATGCAATAGTCTTAACTATTTTTCCGGGATTAACATTTGAAGATATTATTGAAGCAAAAAAAGAATGTTGTGAACATGCAATTGAAACTACAAAAGAAATCGTGATTTTTGAAGAAATGTATGACAATTGTCTTTTAAATGCTTCAATCTTATCAGACGTACATATTGATGTCGATTGGCCTATTGGCGAATGGGTATGGGCAAACGGACTCAATGACCTTGAGCGCTCAAGAGATACAATTGATGCTTTGATTGTTTCAGGTGACCTTACAAATTACGGTGACGGTCCGTCAATGGAAAGTTTCTTTAACATTATGGCTGAAAGCGACTGTGCTGAACATTGGGTTACAGCTATGGGTAATCACGATGTTGGTCACGTTGATGATACAACTCAGGAAGGTGCAAGACAAAGATTTGTTGACTTGTATAACAATTTAAATCCATCTGGAGAAAAAATTGAAAAGGCTTATTATAAAACTGATGTAAATGGTTATCGATTTGTTGTTCTTTGCGACGATGGTGATGACACTTGGGACACACCTGATATGAGTGCAGAACAAATTCAGTTCCTTGATGATTCTCTCGCAGAAGCTGCTGACAGAAATCTTCCGATGTTTGTTGTATGTCACGTGCCTTGTAACGGTGTTAATGGTCTTGACACTATCTGGCCTGACAATGGACTTAATGAAAACAGTGATACTGTTAAGGCAATAATGGAAAAATATAAGAATGTAGTTTTCATCAGTGGTCATGTGCATACAGGTATCAATGGTCCACTCGTTGAAAATGTATTTGGTTTTTCTTGTGTAGAAAAGCACAACGGAGTTACTTATGTAAATCTCCCTACATATATGATTGTAAATCGATATGGAGTACCTTGGGGCGGAATGGGCTTCCAAATGGAAGTTTATGAAGATGAAATCCTTTTCAGAGCAAGAAACTTTGGTTCATCAAAATGGTATCCGGTTTATGACCATTCAGTACAATTGGATAAATAATTAAATCGCGTAGGGACAGACATCCTTGTCTGTCCTTGTTAATTAGAGGTATCAATATGGAATTTATAAATCATGAAAACATAAAAGAATTATCAAATCCAGGTGTCGTTTCAAGGCAACTAATAACTCCAGAAAACTCTAAAAGTGAAAGAGTTACAATAACGGAAGTTCATCTTGAAATTGGAGCAAATCAACCAAGACACAAACATAATACATCGGAACAGATTTGGTATGCTGTTCAGGGAACCGGAAAATTGCTTCTTGCTGAAAATAAGGAAATAATTTTTAATGCAGGTGATGTTGTCAGATTTGCAGATAATGATATTCATGGATTGATTAATGAAGGTGACACTGAATTCGTATATATTTCTGTTACTTCCCCACCGATTGATTTCAGTTATGCTTATAAAAATAGCAAATAATATCACATTCTACGATTCATAGGTTGATTCTTTTGAAATTCATAGGTACAATTATGTTGAGGTGATAAATATGGATGTTAAAAAAATAGGTACATTTATTAAAACTCAACGAACAGAATTAAATATGACACAAAAAGACCTTGCTAACAGAATAGGGTGCACAGACAAGGCTGTTTCCCGTTGGGAAACTGGTAAAGGGTTGCCCGATATGTCGTTTATAATTCCATTATCAAATGAATTAAATGTTTCAATAAACGAACTTCTTATGGGTGAAAGAATTATATCAGAAGTCGAAACCTCTAAAGAAATAGTTTCAGAAATCATCAAGAAAAATGATGAAACTCTTGCAGATGTAATTGAAGAAAGTCAAAAAGTAATTAAACGACAAACGAAAATATCAATAAGCCTTTTTATTTTATTCTGTTTACAAATGATAATTTTCTTTGTTCTTCCAAATATTACACCTTATAGTCTTTCACCTTTTGAAATGATGATTGCTTTATCTGCAATTATTTCAATTTTTGTCGGACTATGTAATAATAAACTAAAATGGATTTTCCCGTTGACAATTTCATTAGTGTTTTTTCTAATTAATCTTTTTTATCGAACCGAAGAAGGTTTTCTTGGATTTGTTCTTTCGCTTTATTTTGCAGCAGGTTCAGCAATTATAATTGCTATAAGTTCATTAGTTAAATATCTATACTTAAAAATAAAAAAATAATATTTTATGCTCTCTTCATAAGGGCAGTTTTTATATTTTTTAATTAAATATTAACAAATTAAGGCGGGGATCAAGACCCCGCCCTACAATACATATATATTCAGATTTTTTTCTCAACTATAAGTTTTTCAATCAATTCTTTTTCAGGAGTAACATACACAGTATTATATGTGTTATAAATAACCTTTCCGGGTTTTGCTCCTGATGGTTTTTTTACATTTTTAATTAAAGTATAGTCAACTGCAACAGAGGACGAGTCTTTAGCCTTGCTATGATATGCTGCAATGCAAGCTGCTTCGAAAATTGCTGTTTCAGTTATTTCTTTTTTATCAGCAATAATAACAGTATGTGAACCTGCATGTTTTTGAACATGAAGCCACATATCATAATTCTTTGCAGTTTTTAATGTTAAAATATCGTTCTGGATATTATTTCTGCCAACAAGAATTTTAAAACCATCGCTTGACATAAATTCAAGTGGTTGAAGTGGTTTTTCTTTTTTGATTTTATTACCCTTTTTTATCTTTAAATATCCACCCTGCTCCAATTCATCACGGATTTCACCGATTTCTCTTTCAGAGTCAGCACGGGACAAATTATCAAGAACAGAATCAAGATAAACTAATTCTTGTTCACCTTCTTCAATCAAATTATGAAGAAGTTTTTCAGCGTTAACCGCCTTTTTGTACTCTTTAAAATACTTTTGTGCATTCTGCAGAGGTGTCAATGCAGGATTAGCGGGAATATCAATTAAGTTATTGTTATCATAATAATTCTCTAATTGATATACAGAAGATTTTTCAGTTAATCGATACTGATTCGCAGTAATCAACTCTGCAAAAATGCGTATTTCTTCACGATTTTCACTTTTCTGGAGTTCTGTTTTTCTATTATTTATTTTTCTTGAGGTACGCTCTATAGCACTATTCAAAAGCTTGAACAAATCTGCTGCTTTTCGTTTTGTACGATTAATTCTATCTTTTTCAAAATAGAAATCATCAAGAAGTTCAGAAATAGAGTCATATTCTTTTTTATTTAATGATGTACCATACTGACGGATATTTGTAAAAGAGAAATCAAAAGGAATTCCATCATCAGAAACAAGCATTGTAAAAGAATTTTTATTGATAATTTCCTCTTTTATAATACTGATTTCATTTTCTAATCTCTCTTTTTCAATACTGACAAGCATACCAACTTGCTTATCACCAAAAACTGTTCTGTATGCAATTTCTCTGCCTACAATTGGAGAAAAACCCTCAACGCACTCAAGAACCGCTTTAGAAAGCATCTTTTCAGGATATGAAAGAATTTTGTTTACAATTTCATTTGTGTTATCAGAAATAATATTACATTTTTCCTGCATTGGTGGTAATTCATATTTAAGACCCGGCAAAATCTCTCTTACTGAGGATTTGTCTTCATCAATTCTTTTAACAGCATCAATAATTTTTTTATCAGCATCGCAAAGAATAATATTACTTCTTTGTCCCATAATTTCGCTTATGAGGAAATATTTAGTCTTATCCCCTATTTCTGTTGTACCATCAAATTCAAAAATAAGAATTCTGTCATTTGATATCTGTGTTATTTCCGTTAATGTTGAACCGCAAAGTCTTTTACGAAGTAACATACATAGCATTGGTGGAACTTTCGGGTTTTCAAGGTTATATCTGCTTAATTGAACACGAGGACTCTGACCGTCACAAGATAAATATAATCTGTAACCACCGTTTCGGGTACGCAAAATCAGCACCAACTCATTTTTTGATGGTTGATGCACTTTTTCAATTTTAGAGCCTATAATATACTCTTTAAGCTCGTTTTTTATAAGTCCTAATGTTATTCCGTCTAATGCCATAATTCCTCTTAAATCGTGATTATAGGAGTGTTCTGCTGTGCTAAAACACAATCAACTTTAAATTCTTTTTCTATTCTTTCTAAAAGCGGCTTAATTGCAAGCATTTCTGTTTCGAAATGACCTGCTGCAAATAAAACAATGTCCATTTCGTTTGCATCAAGAAATGAATGGTGTGAAGCATCACCCGTTAAAAGAGCATCGCATTGGAGTTCCTTTGCAAGGTCAAGATTATCACTTCCTGAACCACTGCAAACAGCAATTTTATTAATACTTTTATTTAAGTTATTATATCTTATTGCACCTTTTAATTTATCTTTTAAATGATTTGCAAATTCATCAGTAGTATATGTATAAGAAAATGTTGCAATATTTAAGAATGTTCCATCAACTTTCTCATAATTTGTAACATTGATTGTCTTACATAAAATGTCATTAACACCATCAACTGCTTTATCGTAATTTGTATGTGCACAAATAATGCTGATATTATTCTCAATTAATTTATAAATCAGGCTATCATTTAAAACATTTGAAACAGGCTTGAAAATAACAGGATGGTGAGTAATAATCAAATCAGCACAAACATTTTTTGCTTGCTCAATAACATCTGTTGTTACATCAAGAGCAAAAATAATTTTATTTACAGTTTTATTCTCATCACCAACCAGAAAACCTGAATTGTCCCATTCAGCCTGTGTAGAAAATGGTGCAAGTGAGTCTATGTAATTATAAATATCTTTTACTGTTGCCATTGTTTTAACTCCCCTACTGTCTTTTCAAGGTCTGTACATTCTTTTCCTGCATTTTTTAATGCAATAAGTTTTTTGTTATATTTATCATATATCTTATTAAGATATTCTTTTGACAAATCATCATTATTATAAGGCAATTTACCGACAATCAAATCAAGCTCTGTATATGCAGTTGGACCTTCATAATAATAAACACTCAAAATTATGTAAAGCTTATCTCCATCTTTTGCTACAACTTCTTTGCCAATTATAAAGCCATTATCAAAAAGAGTTTTTCTTAATTCTTCCACGTGAGTCATAGGCTGTAAAATCAAATGAATTCTTTCGTTTTTAAGCCATTCTGTTCGCTCAATAAATGAGGAAATTAAAAGTCCGCCCATACCTGCAACTGCAATTTCATCTACTTCATTTTCTTTGAAATTATCTAATCCATCAGAAAGGCGTAATTCAATTTGATTTTCATATCCGTATGAAACAACAGCATCTTTTGCATTTTCTAAAGGTCCTACACGTAAATCAGCTGCAATTGCCTTTTTGATTATTCCTTTTTCAACTAAATAGACAGGAAGATATGCATGGTCAGTGCCAATATCCGCAAATATTTTATCTTCCCTAACTAAATCAGCAATTGCCGTAAGTCTGCTGTCAAGCTTCATACAAATCACCACACTTTTTAAAAATCCCCCTATGATTTATAGGAGGATTTTTTACTTTAATTATTTATCAGCATTTTCCTTCAAGAAATTATTGATACCTTCAACAAATTCGTCAGGGTCAACACCATGAACCATACAAGCCTGCTCCACAGTTTCACCTCTTGCTGAAGGACAACCAAGACAATGCATACCAAGGTTTAAGAAGAAAGGAACTGTTCCTCTTGCATTATCAAGGATTTCACCAATATTCATATCTTTTGTTACCTGAAACATTTTAATTCTCCTTTATTTAGCAACTGCAACTGTAATTTTCTTGTCATTCATAGTAAATTCAGTTGTATAATCTGCACTGATTTCACCATTAATTACAACACTATCAGCAAGAAGCTCTGTTGCAATATAGTCAAGCTTTTCAGTAAGTGCATTTACTATGAACTCATCATCAACTGAAATTGAAGCATTGATTCTCTGTTCAACCTGATAACCCGCATCCTTACGAGCTACCTGACACTGACGGATAATATCACGAACAACGCCTTCTTTAAGGAGTTCGTCAGTGAGAACAATATCAAGTGCTACAACGCTGTTTTCAGCAAATTCTGCAGAAACAACACCGTCTTTAGTCTTTGACTGAACTGCAAATACAGAAGCATCAAACTTTTCATCCCAACCCGGAACTGAAACCTCACCACCTGCAACAACTGCAGCAGTAAGTGCTTTCATATCATCAGCTGAAAGCTCTTCAAGTGTCTGCTTCATCTTATTGACATTCTGCTTAAGAACAGCACCTGCAACTCTGAAATTAACAGTTAAGAACTGGTCTTCAAGAACATTGATATCATCAATATATTCAACTGACTTAATATTAAGCTCGTCAAGAATATTCTTCTCAAAAGTTTTAATTTTATCAGACACATCTGCACCACAGCAAACAAAGAGCTTTGAGAGTGGCTGACGAACCTTAATCTGCTGTTCATTACGGAGTCTCATAGCAGTAGCAATAACCTCACGAACAAGAGCAGTCTGTTCAATAACACCATCATCCTCAACACCGTCAATTGCTGTTGGCCAATCGCTGAGGTGAACTGATTCAGCAACTGTAGTATCACACTTCTTAATAAGGTTCTGCCAGATATATTCTGTCATAAATGGCATAATAGGAGCCATTGTCTGAACACAAACCTTAAGAGCGTTAAAGAGTGTCCAGTAAGCAACCATCTTATCCTGCTGGTCCTCTGTTTTCCAGAAACGACGACGGTTTGTTCTGATGTACCAGTTAGAAATATCATCAACAAATACTTCAAAATCCTTAATAAGTGCAAATGACTTATATTCATCCATTGAAGCTGTAGCTTTCTTAAGGAACTCATTAGTTCTCACAACAAGCCACTTATCAACAGGAGTTAATTTTGAGTAATCAATCTTATAATCAGCAAAGTTTGGTTTATCAAGCTGTGCATAAGTATCAAAGAATGTATAGATGTTCCAGAAGCCAAGCATCTTTCTTCTTGCTTCATCACCAAGGTTATAGCCGAAACGAACATCATTAGTATTTGGTGCACTTGCATAAAGGTAACGAACAGTATCAGCACCAATCTTTTCAGCAGCTTCGTCAAACTTAATCATAAAGCCTGTCTTTGAGAACTTAGAACCGTCTTCAGAAACAACCATACCGTTAGTAACAACTCTTTCATAAGGAGCTTTACCTACAAGAACAGTACTCATAAAGAGCATTGAATAGAACCAGAGACGAACCTGCTCGTGCATTTCAGTAACCCATTCTGCAGGGAAATTCTTTTCCCAAGCTTCTCTGTCTGTAAAGTAACCAAGTGTTGAGAACGGAACGATACCTGCATCAAGCCAAACGTCACCGATTTCAGGAACACGAGAAACTTCCTTACCACAATGAGGACACTTAATCTTAACTTCATCAACCCAAGGTCTGTGAAGCTCAGGAAGAGCATCAACCTGTGCCGGGTCAACAGCATTTTCACGAAGCTCAGCCTTTGAACCAATAACTGTTACATGACCGCAATCACATGGATAGAAAGGAAGTGGCATACCGTAATAACGCTTACGTGAAATATTCCAGTCACCCATATTGTTGAGCCAGTCATTCATACGCTTACCGTTTGAAGCAGGCTCCCATTTAACTGAATTTGCACATTCGATAAGCTTAGGTTTGATTTCACTTGTTCTGATATACCAAGCAGGAACAAGACGGAACACAACCTCACTCTTACATCTCCAGCATACAGGATAGCTATGCTCGTGCGGTTCAACTTTATAAAGTTTGTTCTGTTCCTGGAGTTTTGCAAAAACTTCATCAGCAATTGTATGGCTGTCCTTACCTGTCATAAAGCCGAAGCCGTCAAGGTATATACCCATATCGTCAATTGGCATAACCTTTGGAAGACCAAGTCTTTCACCAAGCTCAAAGTCTTCGATACCGCAGCCGGGAGCAATATGAACAACACCTGTACCTTCGTCAGCTGCTACATCTTCCCAAGCAACGATTTTGTGTTCAAAGCCTTGCTGTGCAGGAATATCTGCAAAACAAGTCTCATAATGAAGTCCAACAAGCTCTTCACCTTTGAGTGCACGAATAACTTCAAGCTTATCGTCACCAAGGTATTTGATAGCATTTTTAGCAAGAATCAATGTCTGGTCATCACTTGCAATCTTAACTTCAACATAGTCAATTTCAGGGTTAACTGCCAAAGCAACATTTGACGAAAGAGTCCAAGGAGTTGTTGTCCAAACAAGAATTTTTGAATTCATTTCTTCAATAGGAAGCTTGAAGAAAACAGAATTATGTGTCATCATCTTATATGAACCTGTCATTTCATGTTCAGAAAGTGATGTACCGCAACGAGGACACCAAGGCATTGGCTTATACTCACGCTGAATCCAACCGTGATTATCACATTCCTTTAAGAAGTGCCAGATACCCTGAATATTAAGATCTGTATTTGTGTAGTAGGAATTATCCCAATCCATCCACTGACCAAGTCTCTTTGACTGTTCAGTAATAATGCCTGAGAAATGCTTAACACGGTCAACACACTGACGTGTAAACTTGTCCATACCATAATTTTCAATATCTTTTTTAGTCTTGAAGCCAAGCTGTTTTTCAACTTCAACCTCAACCCAAAGTCCCTGTGAGTCAAAACCGTTCTGACGACGGCAATCATAACCTCTCATTGACTTATAACGGATAAAAATATCCTTTGTACTTCTACCCCAAGCGTGGTGAATACCCATCGGGTTATTAGCAGTAATAGGACCGTCAAGGAAACGGAACATTTTCTTACCCTTATTTTTTTCCACAAGCTTTTCGTAATACTTCTCTTCTTCCCAGAGCTTCATAACCTGATGCTCAAGATCAACAAAGAGATTTTTCTCGTCTGCCACTATATTGTCCACCTTTCAAGTGTAATATACATATTTTTACACATAGTATTATACACGATTACAGTCAAATTTCAAGTGATTTAAAGAAAAATCTCAATTATTGTATTCATTTATTCAAATATTTCTCCTTTGTAGCCAGCCCTCCGCGAATATGCCTCTCCTCCTTGTTAATATCAAGGACTTTTCTCACATCCTTATAAAGACTCGGATTTACTCGTGAAAGTCTTTTTGACACATCCATGTGTACTGTACTTTTACTTACTCCAAACACCTTTGCAGTAGCTCTTACGGTAGAATTATTCTCAACTATGTACTCACCTAATAATAATGCTCGTTTATCGACTAAATCGTTCAAAATAAACCCTCCATTCTCATAAATTAATATGATATGAAGAGTGTAAATATTCTTTGTATATTTATTATTTTATAATCAAGTTGAGTTTCATACTTTTCTCTGTATAACACAAAAATGTATGTTGGAAGCCTACCACCACGCATTGCACAAACAAATCGTAGTTTGTCGAGATGAGTGCAAAGTGCAGAACGCAGAACGCCTCCCTCTGACGAGGGAGGTGGCATTTTCGCAAGAAAATGACGGAGGGAGAGATAAAAATTAACGTTTTTACTACCCCTCAGTCAACTTCGTTGACTGCTCCCCTGACAAGGGGAGCCAAGAAAACATGCAATCAAACATCCCGACAAATTATAATTTGTAAATTCATATACATTTATTTTGACAAGGAAAACTTTGTATGGTACACTTATTTCGGTGATAATATGGTTAAAATTATGTTCGTTTGTCACGGAAATATATGCCGTTCCACTATGGCAGAATTTGTGATGAAAGATATTGTTAAAAAGAATGGTTTAGATAATGATTTTATAATCTGTTCAAGTGCCACAAGCACTGAGGAAATCGGCAATGACACGCATTGGGGTACAAAGAAAATTCTTGATGAAATGGGAATTCCATATACAAAAAGACAGGCTGTACAATTAAAAAAATCCGATTATGAAAACTATGATTTCATAATCGGAATGGACAGTGCACATATGAGAAACATAAATCGAATTATCGGATATGACAAAGATAACACGATACAAAAGTTATTGAGCTTTGCTCATATAGACAGAGATGTTGCTGACCCTTGGTACACAAGAGATTTCAGGACAACATATAATGATGTAGAACTTGGATGCAGAAAATTATTCGAATATATAACAAACAACAGATAATATAAAAATGGAGGTTATTAAAAGTAACCTCCATAATTTTTTAGTTTCTTGTGTTTAATGATGT
>JAFTUP010000240.1 GCA_017466205.1 Clostridia bacterium | reverse complement strand
GTGGTTCTGGTGGCATCCACAGGCAAAAGAGCGTTATCAGGTTTGGTTTCCCGGTGAACATATCGGAATAGGATATTCAAAAAAGCAGAAAGATTATTTTAATCAGAAGTCCTGTCCCAAATTCCAGAACAATACTCAATATCCGTTAGAAAAAATCGGCAAAATGACACTACCTTTAAGAATTGATTTTGTAACACCTGAGGAATTTGGCTTTTCAAGGCAGATAATGAAGGAAAACGATATTCCTGAAATTGTCTGTGGCCATGTTGGTGCTTTTAATAATTTAGTTAAGCATACGGAAATGGCACATATTTTCAAACAAACTGAAAACGGTCTGTTTATGATTAGCAGATTCTGGCTTGGCAAGACAATGAAAAACCCATTGTTGCGAAAATTGATTATAAATGAAGATATGGCAAGAGGAATGGCAGAGCATTGTTGTATTGAATATCGAAATCTCTGTGAAATTCTTCCTTTATTGTATGAAGAATATAAATAGATTAACTTAAAATTATATGAAAATTTGATGCAATTGACTTGTCTATGGTGTTTTATGAGTATTAATTAAAAGGAGTGACACATTTTGGCAAGGGAGAAAGGTGAAAAAGGCAAAAGGGTTTTGCTTGCTTCAGTTTCTATGGTGATGGCTGTTGCAACTGTAATCGCAGGCGTTAACGTACTGTCAGTCCGGAATCTTTTGAAAAAAGGAAATACATATAAAAAGATTGAATATAAAAATCAGCTTGTTCCGCAAAAGGATAAAAACGGAAATTGGTATTTCACAACTGATGGAGATTTTAAGATAATGCAGCTTACCGATATTCATATCGGTGGTGGTTTTATGTCAAAATCTGTGGATGAAAAAGCTCTTAATGCTGTTGCAGCAATGATAACTAAAGAAAAACCCGACCTTGTTATTGCAACAGGTGACATTTCTTTTCCTATACCACACAGAGCCGGTACATTCAACAACTATAGCGGTATAAAGGCTTTTGCAAACCTTATGGAAAGTCTCGGTGTTTATTGGGATGTTACTTTCGGTAATCACGATGCTGAGGCTTACTCATATTTTGACAGAGAAGCAGTTGCACAATTTTATTCAGATGAAGAATATAAATATTGCTTATTTCAGGCAGGTCCTGAAGATGTTGACGGTTACGGAAACCACACCATTGAGGTTAAAAACTCAATGGGAATTATTACTCAGGCTATAATTTTGATTGACTCTCAGGCTTATGTTAAAGATAACCTCGTTGAAAGTATAAAGGGTACTTATGATAATATTCATCCGAATCAGGTTGAATGGTATGAATCCGAAATACTCAGAATGAATGCTGAAAACGAGAAAATCAGCCGAGAGTCAGTGCCTGTTAAATCTCTTGCATTTTTTCATATACCGTTGGTGGAAATGGATGATGCTTGGAATGAGTTCAGAAAAAATGATTATAAAGACACAGAGAATTTTAAATATATTGAGGGTATAATTGCTGAAACAGGCAGACAAGTTTGTTGTGGTTTTGGCGAAGATAATCTTTTTGAAAAAATGCTTGAGCTTGGTTCGACAAAAGCGATGTTCAACGGTCACGACCACGTTAATAATACCACTTTTGAGTACAAAGGTATTTTATTCAGTTACGGTTACAGCGTTGACTATTTTGCATATTCAGGTATTGATAAGTTTGGTTCACAAAGAGGTTGCACAATGATTACCTGCAAATCTGACACTACATTTACTATTGATAAATATAATTACTATTCCGACAGATATGACCTTGACGGCTTTATTCGTGAAAAAGTTACAATGCAGTATGAAGATGTGACATATCAGGTTTTCGCAGAATAAATCAATGCATAGAAAGAATACTTCCCTATGGTAAAATGAACTGTCCCAGATTGTACGAATAGCACAATTTGGGACAGCTTTTGTTATTTAATTGGTTCAAGACTTTTTTCTAAAATGCCGTTAACTTGGGCGATTGCTGTGCCATAGTTTGTAATTGGGACATTATTTTCTTCACAGAATCGTCGTCTGTATTGCATTTCTCTTTCTGTCAGCATACATCCGCCACAATGAACAACAAGTGAAATACCACTTAAATCTTCAGGGAAATCTTTACCTGATGTAAACTTAAAGTTCAATTCTTTACCTGAATATTTTTTAAGCCATTTAGGGAGTTTCTGTGTGCCGATGTCGCCACATTGACGATGATGAGTACATCCCTCGGATATGAGAATCGTATCACCGTCATTGAGATTTTTCATTTTTTCTGCACCTTTAACGGCACTCTCAAGGCTACCTTTATACCTTGCCATAAGGATTGAAAAAGATGTGAGTGGTATGTCGTCACCAACGATTTTTGATACAAAACCAAATGCTTGTGAATCAGTTATGACCATTCTTGGTTTCTCTTTGAGAGAGTCGAGAGTGGTTTCGAGTTCTGTTTCTCTTGTGACAACGGGAATTGCACCTGAATCGAGAATATCACGAATTGTCATTTGCTGTGGCAGAATTAATCTGCCCTTTGGTGCAGCAGAGTCAATAGGTGTTACAAGGACTACTATGTCACCACTTTTGAGCAAATCACCAACGACTCTTTTGTTCTCATTCTGCACTTTAACAGCCTGTGCAATTCTGTTTTTAAGTTCGTTGATATTTGTGCCGTTTTTTGCACTTACAAGGATTATGTTATCGTCTAAAACAACATTTTCTGTGAACAAATCAGCCTTGTTATATGCCACAACATACGGAATTTTCTTCTTATCAAAGAGTGAAAGCATTTCACGGTCAAAATTTTGCAGACCTAATGTAGCATCCACAACAAGAACTGCAATATCAATGTAATTGAGCACTTGTTTCGTCTTTTTAACACGCATCAAGCCGAGTTCGCCCTCATCGTCAATACCGGGAGTATCAACGATTACAACAGGACCGAGTGGCAAAAGTTCCATAGCTTTTTTTACAGGGTCTGTTGTGGTGCCTTTCACATTTGAGACAAGAGACAAATCCTGACCTGTAACAGCATTTACAACGCTTGATTTGCCTGCATTTCTAAGCCCGAAAAAACCTATGTGGAGTCTTTCGGCAGATACAACATCATTTAAGCTCATAAAATCACCTTAGAATCTGAAATCTCGTCTGTTTGACGCTTTAATATCTTCAACATTCTGTTTTGCGATTGCTCTTGCTTTTGAATTTGGCACTTTCTCAAGTTCTTTTTCGATAAGTTCAAAACCGATTTTCTTTGTTTCTTCACTTGCATAGTCCACAAGGAACTCTGTAAGAGTCATAAGAGCATTCGGATGGCAACAGTTGAGAATCTGACCATTCTTGCAAAGTGCCATAAATCTGTCACCTGTTCGACCTTCTCTGTAACAAGCTGTACAGAATGATGGGATATGACCTTTTTCCATAAGCCAGCGAACAACTTCGTCAAGAGTTCTCTGGTCAGAAACATCAAACTGTTCTGAGTCGTGAGGACGCTCTTCTTCTGTATAACCGCCAACTGATGTACGGGAAGCACCACTGATTTGCGAAATACCCATATTAAGCACCTTGCCACGAACATCTTCTGACTCTCTTGTTGAGATAATCATACCTGTATATGGAACTGCGATACGGATACAAGCAATAATTTTTTCAAACATTTCGTCTGAAATTGAATTGTCAAATACATCAGGGTCAATATCGTCTGCCCTCTTGATTCGAGGAACGCTGATTGTATGAGGACCAACACCGTGAACTGCTTCAAGATGTTCGGCGTGCATCATAAGTCCAACAAATTCATATTTATAGAGCTCAAGTCCGAAAAGAACACCAAGGCCAACGTCGTCGATGCCGCCTTCCATAGCTCTGTCCATAGCCTCTGTATGGTATGCGTAGTTATGCTTTGGTCCTGTTGGGTGAAGTTTTTCGTAGCTTTCTTTATGATATGTTTCCTGGAAAAGAATATATGTACCGATTCCTGCATCTTTAAGTTTTCTGTAATTTTCAACTGTTGTTGCTGCAATATTTACATTTACTCTACGGATAGCACCATTTTTATGCTTAATGCTGTAAATTGTGTCGATACATTCAAGAATATATTCAATTGGATTGTTTACAGGGTCTTCACCTGCTTCAATAGCAAGACGCTTGTGTCCCATATCCTGGAGTGCGATAACTTCCTGACGAACTTCTTCCTGTGTAAGCTTTTTACGACAGATATGCTTGTTCTGATGATGATAAGGACAGTAAACACAACCGTTTACGCAGTAGTTTGAAAGGTACAAGGGTGCAAACATTACAATACGATTTCCGTAGAATGCAAGCTTGATTTCCTCTGCAAGTTTGAACATCTTTTCATTCTTTTCAGGAATGTCACAAAGAAGCAAAACTGCTGCTTCACGGTGAGAAAGTCCTGCACAAACTGTGCCTTCTTCTGTCTTTCTTGGTCTTGCCTTTTCTAAAATTTCATCAATTAACTCTGCGTTATGCTTATTCTGTTCAGCATATTCGAGAGTTGCTAATATTTCTTCATCGCTGATAAATTCTTCAGCCTTTAATGATTTTGGATTGTATGCCATAATTAATTCTCCTTTATATCGCCTCGGTCTGTTACAATTTCATAACCGATATTTTTCATACTGTTTTTAAGATTTTCTATTTCTTGTGCGGATTCGTTTCCGCTTATTAGTTTATTGTTATAAAGCTCATATTTCTGTCTTACGCTGTGTGGTGAAAGATTGGGCATTATTACATTCGCACCGCAAAGAATACCTTTTTCGCGACCACCTTGCTCGGCTGACCCTAACGCAGTTGTTGCAGGGAGCAAAATTGTAGGTTTTATGAGCCTTATTACTGAAAGCAGAAAACAGGTAAGTTCTACATCACCTGACGGAAAGTCTTTGAAATCGGTTGCTTTATGTGGTATAAACGGACCTATTCCACACATTTCCGGTGAAAACTCTTCAATGAATTTCAAATCCTTTGCGAGATTTTCTGTGGTCTGATACGGTGAACCTACCATAAATCCACAACCTGTCTGAAAACCGATTTCCTTTAAGCTTTTGAGACATTCCATTCGTGTTTTATAACTCATTTTCTGTGGATGTAGTTTGTTATAATGTTCCTCGTCTGCTGTTTCGTGACGAAGAAGGTATCTGTCAGCACCTGCATTATAAAGCTTCTTGTAGCTTTCATAACTTCGTTCACCTAAAGAAAGTGTTACTGCACAGTCAAGATATTTTTTCTTGATTTCTTGAATTATATCTATAAGGATTTCATCAG
>JAFTUP010000239.1 GCA_017466205.1 Clostridia bacterium | reverse complement strand
GTTTTCTTAATCTTTTTACCCTTTACAACGCAATATGCAAGAGCAATACCGGACACGATGAAAGTAGCAACAGCAGGTAAAAACTTTCTTTTATCACCTGTCTGCGGAATTTCGAGGACTTCATCATTTACAGCTTCACTATCATCTTCCACGGTTTCGCCGTCCTCAAGAACTTCAAAAGTAGCACTTTCAACTTCCTCATTGCTTTCGCTATCTGTATTGTCGGAACCTTCAGCTCCTTCGGAAGATTCAGGCACTGTTGTTTCATCTGCTTCGGTAGATTTTTCCACATCAGTCGTTGCAGTTTCGGCATTATCACTCACTTCCTCGGCTGTTGTTTCTTCGGGGGTTGCCTTATCTTTTTCGGTTGTTCCTGTATCGGGGAGTGCAGGAACTTCATTGTTAGTAGCACTTGCTACAACTGTTGATGCAGTTGCAATAACGGCAATGGCCATAAGAATACCAAAAATCTTTTTCATTGTGATTTCTTCCTTTCTCTTACATAATCTTGTTCATAATCTTTGAAAGCTCTGTGCGATATTTCTTATCCTTTGCTCTTTCGTAAAGCAGACCGTCAAGATGCTGACCTCTTATCTGTTTACTGTAAGGCAAGATATATGAAATGTTCTTAACATTGGTTCTTACATCGTCAACGGGTGAATACAATTCGTTTTCATTCACATTGAGAACTCTTATCGCTCTTTCAGCATTGTTGCCGAAAAGCTCCTCATTGGATGCAAGATATACCATACTTTTAAGGTCAGGTGAAAGCACCATAATTACCTCGTGTGCATTTCTCAATGCTATCTGTGAGATAAGATCATTTTCCTCATCTGTGCAATCAACAAAGACATATCCTGCCATTTTGTGAAGCACCTCAAAAAGTGCATTTACCTTATCTTCCGTAAGCGTTGCAAAATCATATTTGTTTTCTCCCGCCTTGTAGCCAAGACAACCGAAGTTGTTCATAGCCTTAACAGTTACCAAGTGGTTCAGAACATCCTCCTCATAGATGTCTGTCTTATCAAACATCGTACCGAGAGAGAAGATACTGTCAGGCGTGTAATTCGGGAATAAAACACCTAAAGCAGGGACTTTCAAAGAAGGTGAAAGATAAATTACTGCTCCGCTTGTAGTGGCGCAGTAAAGCTCCTGTGCCAATTTCAGAGTAACGGTTGTTTTACCGCTACCGGGTGAACCGATTACAGCAATAATCTTAGCCATTCTTATCAGCCTCACTTACATTCTTTTTTGTGAAATAATCGTCCTGTGCTTTAAGGAACTTATCTGCAGTAGCATCGTCACCTCTGTAAACGAGAGCAACGTGCATTACTGCACTTTCCTCATAGTTTGCAAGGATTTTTGCCTGTTCAACAGACACAAGAACCGTAATTGTTGTAGGAAGCTCAAAGCTGCCGTCCTCATTTTCTACAACATCGTTTTCATCAATACCGCCTGATGTGGTTGTTGTGATTACTTTGACATATTTAAGGGATGCCGGGACTTCTGTGTGGTTATCTTTATCGGTAACATAAATGCTTACAATATCACCGTTTTCGAGCTTACCTGAAAGACCGCTCGCAAATGAGTTTATTGTGATACTCATAGCAACCTTATCGCCTTTAAGTGAAGCCATAACATCATTAGCTGTGTTTGCATTATCAGTTACCTTACTTTCGGTTGCAAAATCGCCTTTAAAAATATCTGCTGTTGCGAATTTTCCGACAACTGATTTCTTGTCCTTAATTACCTTTTCGGGGAGTGCTGAATTTGAGATTTTCACAATCTCAACATCCGTGTCTTTAATCTCTGTTCCGTGAGATACATCGGCTACAAAGCGGATTACCTCAGTTTTCTTATCAGAGATATTGTTTACAAGGGGTGACACAACAAATGTTACTGCCACCGCAAGAATAATACAGACGATACCTATCGCTGTTCTGTTTTTCATTGAGAAATTAACCTCCTTTATACTAAAAATAAAAAATGCGTACTTAATTTTAAGCACGCATAAAGTTAATTCTGTTATTTTATTTTTTTGTTTCTTTTGTGTATTTTCTTGTTTTCTGTTTTGGGAATTGATTGTTGTCTTACATACCAAATCAGGTCGGACAATGCAAGATGGAGCTGTATATATGGCTCTTTATATTCTTCAGAAAAAGTTCTTTGAAGTTTTGATATTTCCTCCATTATATTTAAGTTTTTAATACTTCCTTCTGGAGTCATAGCAGTATAAATATCACATAATTTCAAAATCATAGCAGAGCTTTTTTCACAAACAGCATCCAATTTACTGCCTGTATCACCTAATTTGTTCAACATTGATTCATCTTCAAAAATTGAATATGTCAGCATTTTAATAATGTTTGATAATGTCTGTAATTCATCAGATATTCCCAATAATCGTGTGCGTATATTTCTATTCTCTTCGTGAGATATACTACGTGGTACAATTTCATTTATTACAGTATTAAGAACATTAGGATCACATTTTGTCAAAAGAATTGCCGATTTCTCTGCAATTTGGTCTGCTACTTTTTCTTTTTGTGTGAACTTCATACTATCCACATTATTACTGAAAGATTGCTTTGAAGCATTCTTCGCCGCTTTATAGCTTGTCAGCATAGCAATAAATGATACAAAAGCAGTAATTAAAGAAGGAAGAATATCAGCAACTATTTCTTGTTCGGTCATAAAACCAATCCTCTCAAACCGTGTTTTTTTAATTATATCACGCTTAAAACACCTTATCAAGATTTACACAAAAAATGCTGTTATAAATCCAATTGACAAATACGGCACAAGCGGAAACGCTTTACCTTTTGTTTTGTTTTTATGGCTGAAATATATATTGCAAATTATCGCAAGGAAAAGACCGATAACAAGACCTGCTATACTCTTTGAAAAGCCAAGCAAGAAAGCACAGGCAGCAGATAACTTAACATCTGCTCCGCCAAGTCTGTTTCCGCTTACCATAGCACAGATTAACAACACTCCACCGATTGTCAAGCCACTGAAAAGCATCATCGGAACATCTGAAAGTGTTACACCTATGAAGCCTGTTATGAATATCAAAACTGAAACGAAATCTTTAACTTCGTGTGTCTGAATGTCTGATACCGAAGCATAGAGTAAAATTTGCAAAAGAATAATGCCCTTGAGAAGTTCTGTTGACCAACCGAAGGCAATTAGCAGACTTGACACAAGAATAATACTGATGCAATGATATATTGGGATTTTTTTGCTTTCTTTGTTGTAACCGGGTGTTTTGCTGATTACAACTTTTGAAATCTTGTGAACCGCCAAGTAGAAAAGAAAAATACAAGCGAGCTTCACAATGGTGGATATAACTTCTTCGGGATTGAGTTCCATTAACCTTTCAGGTGAAATCGGTCTTATCGGTCCTATTGGTTGTATAAATTTTGTCATAGTTATCAGTCCTCACAAATATGGGCGAAGCAGGGTTTCTGCTCCACCCGTTTAAATTATTTAACCTGCGTAGTTAAAAAGACCTTCGACCTTTTCGGTTACGGTAGGCATAATTGTGTCGTTGAAGAGTGCATAGAGAAGTGTGAGAAGAAGAGCACCGATTACAACGGCGATGAGAATTTTAACGCCTGTGTCAACATAGGCTTCTGCAGCAGTACCGTCAAGAACTGCGTGAGCCTTTGCCATCATTTCTGTTTCCTTTGCTGAAACAAAACCCTTTACCTTGTTTGCTACACCTGTAGCCATTGACTTGATTTTCTTAAACATAATTTTTTACCTATTTCTTAAATTTAATTTTTATTTTCGCTTAACCTGCGTAGTTGAAAAGTCCCTGAATCTTGCTTGTGACTGTGGGCATAATGGTTGTGTTGAAGAGAGCATAAAGACCGCCGAGAAGAAGAGCACCGATAACTACGGCGATGAGGATCTTAACGCCTGTGTCAACATAGGCTTCTGCAACAGT
>JAFTUP010000238.1 GCA_017466205.1 Clostridia bacterium | reverse complement strand
TTGTTGCGGTACTTTGATTCATACTGAATGTGATTTTCTTGATAAACTTTCACAGCACATTTTTAAAGACCACAATTTTAAAATTGACGGTTCAAAAACTGTACTTTACGGTGTTTGTAAGAATTGTGGGGTGACTGAGTAATGACATTATTGCATATACATTCACACACAGAATCATCAATCCATTCATTGAACGGTATTCTTGATGTACTTTCAGATGCAGTAATCGACACTTTAAAGGTACTCCCCTTTTTGTTTATTGCATTTCTTGTAATTGAGTTCCTTGAACATAAAGCACAGGATAAGGTGAAAAATCTTTTTACTCGTGCAGGTTCAGCAGGACCTTTTATCGGTACATTACTTGGTTGTATTCCTCAATGCGGATTTTCCGTAATGTGTGCAAACCTTTATTCAAGCGGAATAATTGCTCTTGGTACACTTGTTGCAGTTTTTCTTTCCACATCTGACGAAGCTGTTATTTTACTTGCAGCTGCTCATAACGGCAGTCAGGAAATTTTCAAGCTTATCGTTACAAAAATAGTAATTGCATTGATTTTCGGTTATGGAATTTATTTTATTGAAAAGAAATTACATAAAGAACATCATCACCATCATTCACATGATTTATGTGAGCATGACCATTGTGGCTGTGATGAGCACGGTGGAGTAATTCGTCCTGCACTTATCCACACTGTGAAGGTTTTTGGATTTTTGCTCTTGTTTACTGTTTTAATTGACCTTTTTGTTGCTTTTGTAGGAACAGACAGACTCTCTCACCTTTTGCTTTCTGAGTCAGTTTTCCAGCCGTTTTTATCAGCTTTAATCGGCTTTATACCAAATTGTGCATCATCAGTTCTCCTGACACAGCTTTACATTGAGGGAACATTGAGCTTTGGCGCATTAATTGCGGGACTTTGTACAAATGCAGGTGCAGGACTTCTTGTATTATTCCGTGATAAAAGCAAGCTTAAAGAGAACATCAAAATTGTCGAAATACTGTATCTTTGCTCGATTATTCCCGGAATAATTTTGCACTTTTATTCATAAAAACCTCTTTACTTTCGAGTTTTAATGTGTTAAAATGTGAAAGGAACAAAAGTATTGGAAACAATCCTGATTTGGAGGTTTACAGAAAATGGGAATTAACTTTAAAAATGAAAATACAGAATTTCTTGTAAAGTGTATTATGCAGCTTCAGACTGAAGAAGAATGTTATGCTTTTTTTGAGGACCTTTGTACAGTCAACGAATTCCACTCAATGGCACAGCGCTGTGTAGTTGCTAAAATGCTTTCTGACAAGAAGGTTTATAACGAAATCGTTAAGGCTACAGGTGCTTCAACAGCAACTATCAGCCGAGTTAACCGTTCGCTTCAGTATGGTGCTGACGGTTATGAAAAGATTTTCGATAGAGTTGAAAAATGAGTTACGGTATTTTTTCTTACAGCTATGACGTTTTAACTGAAAATGTCGAATACGAAAGAATTGCCGATAGAGTATGCTCTCTGTTACACAAAAACAGTGTTGACGGGGGGCTTTTGCTTGACCTTGGATGTGGCACAGGTACTCTCTCTTTTTTGTTGGAAAAATCCGGCTACGACATAATCGGCGTTGATGCAAGCGAAGATATGCTTATGATAGCCAATGAGAAGAAATATGAAGAAAATTCCTCTGCTATGTTCCTTTGCCAGAGGGCTGAGGAGCTTGACCTTTTCGGCACTATTGACTGTGCCGTATCTTCTCTTGATACAATAAATCATATTGATTCACTTGAAAAAGTAGAAAAGGCATTTTCTCTTGTATCTTTATTTATGAATATGAACGGAATATTTGTTTTCGATATGAATACACCGTTCAAGCACGAAAAAATCCTTGGTAACAACACCTTTATATACGATATGGATGAGGTATATTGTGCCTGGCAGAATACTCTTGACAAAGAAAATCAAAAGACAGATATTGACCTTGATTTCTTTATAAAAAATGAGGATGATGAATGTTACGAAAGATACAGCGAAAGCTTTTCTGAGTACATTTACGATATTGATGATATTATTGAAATAATAAAAAAATGTGGCTTCACATTACTTGAAACAAGTGATGATTACAGCGAAAGCCCTGTAAGTGATACCACAGAAAGAATTACTTTTGTATGCAAAAAAACTGAAACTATATTTAAGGATGAGCTGAAATGAACAAATTAGTCAGAATGATTTCCGAAGACGGTACTCTCTATTGCCTTTCAGTTGACTCAACTGAAATGGTGCGAGAAATGCAGAGTATTCACAACACATCAAAGGTCTGCTCAGCTGCTTTAGGCAGACTTATAACAGGTGCTTCAATGATGGGTGTACTTTTAAAAGGTGAAAAAGATACACTTACTCTTAAAATCAGTGGTGGCGGACCAGCCTCCCCTGTTGTTGCAGTTGCAAATTCAAAAGGTCAGGTCAAAGGTTATGTTGGTGATTCAAAAGTCAATCTCCCGCTTAACAGTAAAGGTAAGCTTGATGTTTCAGGTGCTGTCGGTACTGACGGTTTTTTAACTGTAATTAAGGATTTAGGTATGAAAGAGCCTTACTGTGCACAGATACCCATTGTTTCAGGTGAAATTGCAGAGGATCTTACTGCATACTATTTTACAAGTGAACAAACACCTACTGTTTGCGCTTTAGGCGTACTCGTTGACCCACAGACGGAAAATGTGCTTGTGGCAGGCGGATTTTTAATTCAGCTTCTACCTACTGCAGGTGAAGACACAATTTCGCTTGTTGAAAAGAGTCTTGAAGGTATCAAGCCTGTTACAACTATGCTTGCAGAGGGACTTACTCCTGAAGAGATTTGTAAAGCTGTGCTTTCTGAATTTTCAATGCAGCTCCTTGACACAGAAAATGTTGAATACAAATGCGATTGCAGTACAGAAAGAGTAACAAGAGCGTTGATTAGTGCAGGTGAAGAGGGACTTCGTGAAATGTCAGAAGACGAACAGACTGAGGTTTGCTGTCACTTCTGCAATAAAAAATATATCTTCTCAAGAGAAAAGATATTAAAGCTTTTGAAAGAAGCAAGTAAATAAAGCAACAAAAGGTGGAGATTTTCTCCGCCTTTTTCCGTAAATTGGGGTTTATGTGGATGATTCAATTTCTTGTCTCCCCTGAAAGGGCGTGGGCATCCGGTGGATGCCGAATTAACGCTGTATGAGCCGGCAGGCGAGTAATGGAGATGTCAACGAAGTTGACAGAGGGGTTGTAAAGTTCTCTGTTAGTAAGTAATAAAGGGAACAAACCCCTCAGTCTCGCATACGCTCGCCAGCTCCCCTTTCAGGGGAGCCGAGTATCGACACCCGCAAAAAGAACCCGACAAATTATAATTTGCATTTTAATAAATTCTTAATATTTTAATTACTTTAATCTTAAATAACATTTCGGTAAAATACCATTGGAGGTTGAAAATATGTATAACATTTTAATAGTTGATGATGAAAAGGATATTGTCAATGCACTTGACATTTATCTTAAATCAGAGGGCTACAGCACATTTCTTGCTTACAATGGTATTGAGGCAATTGAAATGGTCAGACAAAATGAAATTCATCTTGTGATTATGGACATTATGATGCCTGTTATGGACGGTATAACAGCCATGGTGAAAATCCGAGAAATCAGTAACATCCCTGTGATATTACTCACTGCAAAAGGTGAAGATACTGACAAAATTCTCGGACTCAATGTGGGTGCTGACGATTATGTCACAAAGCCCTTTAATCCTGTTGAGCTTATGGCAAGAGTCAAATCACAAATCCGTCGGTATATGACACTTGGGTGTGGGAAATCAAATGAAAAATCCATTGATATTGGTGGAATACATCTTGATGACAACAGCAAAAAGGTTACTGTTGACGGTGAAAGCATTTCATTGACACCAACTGAATATGACATTCTTCATTTGCTTATGAAGTCACCTGACAAGGTGTTTTCACCAAGGGAAATATATTCAAAGGTTTGGAATGACGACCCTTACGGTGCTGAAAATACAGTTGCTGTACATATAAGACACCTCCGTGAGAAAATCGAAATAAACCCTGCCGAACCAAGATATTTAAAAGTAGTATGGGGACAGGGGTACAAAATTGAAAGAGGTGTCAGATAATGAAGAACAATTTTGTAGTAAAATGCATCGCAATTGTACTCTTTGCAGTATTTATGACCACGTTGTTACTGTCAGGTGCTTGTATTATTTTTGGATTTGGCTCAGAAGCATTCGTGTCATCAGCAAAAGAACAAGCAGAAAATAAGAATAGATTTCTTCAAAGTTTTTTATATAACTATGAGCATAGAATACATGAAGCTTATCAAAACTATGTGCAATATGGCTTAGATAACGGAGAATCATATGATGCATATCAACCTTATTTTTCAGACAATATTCTTTATGAGATTAAGAATAAGAATGGTGACATTGTTTATTCAACAATTGATGAGTCGGCAGGAGAATTGACCGTTTCTTTTGGAAGAAGCTTTTCTGTATTAAAAGAAGAATACAGAAATAAAGACGATATAATCAAAGAAACCCATGAAGAATACGAAACGGGCGTGCAAATAGGGAATGAAAGTTCTTCAGAGCCTGTATCGGTAGAAAAAACTGAAACAAGTGTACAAACAGAGAATATATATTCATCAGGGACTGTAACTGAAGAGGAAGCTACAACAAGCTTGGATATGACAATTCACGGTACATTTGAACCCGAAACAGTTCCAAGCACCTCCAAATATTATGATGATAAATCATACACAGTAACTATAAGTTATAAGGATGAACCAATCGAAAAAGATTGCATTTATTATATGGGTATGTTTTATGATTTTGTTTCTGAAAATGAATCAAAAATTTATATTGCAACAACAATTTCATCAATACTGTCACTTATTCTTTTCATAATCATTCTTCGCTTAGCAGGTCATACAGAAAAGTCTGATGACATTTACATTTCCAAATTTGATAAGTTTCCTGTTGATATTTTGACAGCTATTTATTGTGGATTAACTGTTTTACTTGGTTTGGGATGTGTTGCAGTTTACTATAGTACGGATGATTGGTGGTATTATGACGAAATACTTTTTGAAGCAATACCATTTTTTATTGCACTTTGCGTTATTGGTATAATTGTTGACTTTATTCTACTTGCAATTCTTTTAATGACAGCATCAGTACGCTTCAAAACATCAACCTTCATCAAGTCAACAATAATCTATAAAATAATAGTTTTGATTTGGAAAATCCTGAAGATTATATGGAAATACTTGGTGCAATTTATAAAATGGTTATGGAAAGGTTATGTGAAAACCAATAAAACCATCTGTAATTTCATTCGCAAAATCCCACTCGTTTGGAAAACTGTATTTTCAATAATTGTGTTGGTGTTTTTGGAAATTTTTATTTATGCTATTACAGTTGACTGGTTTGAACCTGGTATATTATTTTTTAATATGTTGCTTTGTGTCGGTGTTATCTTTGTTGCAATTCTTCTTAAAGATATTAAAAAAGGCACAGAAGAAATTGCAAACGGTAATGTATATAAGAAGATTGACACAAAGTATTTGTTCCTTGACTTGAAAGACCACGCGGAAAATATCAATAATATGAGTGACGGTATTCAGAAAGCAGTC
Source organism: Clostridia bacterium (assembly GCA_017466205.1). GTDB lineage: Bacteria > Bacillota > Clostridia > Oscillospirales > Acutalibacteraceae > Fimenecus. The sequence goes on along the minus strand of JAFTUP010000238.1, from coordinate 942 downwards.
GCAGAGCAAATGAAATCAGAACGTTTAAAAACCGAGCTTATAACAAATGTTTCTCACGATATTAAAACTCCATTGACCTCAATTATCAACTATGTTGATTTGCTTGAAAAAGAGGAAATCCAAAGTGAAACTGCAAAAGAATATATTGATGTTCTCTCTCGTCAATCAACAAGACTTAAAAAGCTTATTGATGACTTGCTTGAAGCATCAAAGGCATCAACAGGAAACATCAATGTAAATCTTTCACAGCTCGAATTAGGAATTTTACTCTCACAGGCGTTGGTCGAATATGAAGAAAAATTTGCAAAAAATAATCTTCAGATTATCCTTAACAAATCCGATGATATGTTACTTGTTATGGCTGACAACCGTCATATATGGCGAGTTTTTGACAACATTCTGAACAATATTTCAAAATACGCTCAGCCTGACACAAGAGTTTACATTGATGCACGTCGCAAGGGAAATTCTGCTGAAATCTGCTTCAGGAATATTTCAAAAGAGCAGTTAAACATTTCAGGTGACGAGCTTATGGAGCGCTTTGTCCGTGGCGACAGCTCACGAAATACCGAAGGCAGCGGATTAGGACTTTCAATCGCAAAATCTCTTACTGAAATTCAAAACGGCAAGCTCACAATAGAAATCGACGGTGACCTTTTCAAAGTCCGTGTTGCATTTCCGCTGAAATAAAACCATAAATCGGAGTTTGTGGGGATAAATGTAAAACCATTGGTGTCACGGTAGGGCGGGGTCTTGTGTCTCACCTGCCGGTTCGGTCGGTGCTTCTGCTTCCGCAGAGGTGTCCACCGGACACCCGCACCCCCGCCGAAAAGCGACATATCAACCAACGGCGGCGGGGTCAAGACCCCGCCCTACCAATATATCAAATTATTTAATCATCCCGACAAATTATAATTTACACATCAAAAAAGGACAGGCTTA
>JAFTUP010000237.1 GCA_017466205.1 Clostridia bacterium | reverse complement strand
TTCCGAGACCCGCCCATAGAAGTGTTGTTGCAACATCAAGACCTGTAAGAAGAGGGACGAGAACAGTTGCACCGAACATTGCGAACATATGCTGGAAACCTAAAACAACCATTTTTGGAACGCCTAATTGCTTAGCATCATAAATGCCTGTTTCAGGAATAGCACTCTTTTTGTTTTTTGCCATTTTAAACAACCTCCAATAACATTAATTGTCAGTATTATGATACCACTATATGCTGTAATTTTCAAATAAAAAAACACAAAATGTAGAAGTTTGTAGTAATGCACAAAAAATTGTTTTTCATTTGAGTATTTTGCTGAAAATCGTTTTGTATGCCAAAAGAAAACATATAAATTCAATATTCACTTGCTTTTTAATGATTATTATTGTAGAATTATATGTGTTAATATTGAGGTAAAGTTGAGGAAAAAGCTATGAGAATATTTTTAGTTTGTATCAGTGCCTGGTTCACAGCTCAGGTAATCAAGGTTATTCTTAACACAATTAAATATTTTATCGATAAGGCAAAGGGCAATGAAACAAAAAATGTAAATATTGCAACCCTGTTCAAGCTTGGTGGTATGCCCAGCTCACATACTGCAACGGTTATTTCACTAAGCACTTGTGTTGGTGCGCTTGAGGGCTTTGATTCAACAATATTTGCGGTATCAGGTGTTTTCGCATTTATCGTAATGTTTGATGCATTTATGGTAAGACTTCCTGTTGAAAAACTTACAGAGGCCTTCAATGTTGTCCGTGAAGCTGTGTTAGGTAAGGATCTTAAGGCTCTTAAAAAAGTCGAAGGACATACAATTCCTGAAATTATCGGTGGATTTATCACAGGTGCAGGTGTTGCGATTTTATTCCTCAGATATTCACCGTTATTCCCTGAATACGTTTCAATCTTTGAACAGTTTGCAAAATAAATTACATAATATACAAGGTAAGGCGGGTTCTCCTGTGGAGTTCCCGCCATTATAGTTTAAAGATAAATTAAAATTCAAATGCATTTTTTTCATATTCTACCAACGGTAGGGTGACTTTTTCAGTAAATTATGTTATTTTAAAGTCAGGAGGTAATAACTATGGATAATCAGAAAACAGGTAAATTTATTGCGGAATGCAGAAAGAATTTAGGTTATAATCAAAAAGAATTAGCTGAAAAACTTAATATTACCGATAAAGCTGTTTCAAAATGGGAAACAGGCAGAAGTTCACCTGATATATCATTACTGACCTCGCTTGCTGAAGTTTTGAATGTTTCTGTTGTAGAAATACTTAACGGAGAAAAAATCAGCAAGGAAGAAATTTCAAATGTATCAGATGAAATTGTTGTTAAGTCATTAAAAAAATCAAAATCGAAAAAGATACTTGCCATTATTCTGGCATTAGTGTTATCACTAAGTATTTTCGTGTCTTATCCTATTTATCAATACACAAATTCCATAGCGACAAATGATTATTATACTATTGCTTCAATAATACGAGATAGATTGGGAGCAGAAAATATTTTTCAATATGCTTGCAGTAAAATAGAAGTACAAGGTGATTATACTGCATATCTTTATCATGATGAAGAGAAAGCATATATGGTATTTTTCAAACAAAACAAGTTATTTAAAACAAGAATGAATTTTGAAGGCGGAACAAGTGCAGACCTTTCGGAATTAGGAATGTATTCATTGATTTGTTATGGTGAGAACATCAATATCTTTTTTAGTGCTGAAACTAATGCAAAAAGATATGAGTTTTCTATTAAAGATGTGGATTATTCTGTTCCAATATACGACGAAGATTTTGTTAACATTTTTGTAGAAAAATCAAATATATACTATAATGCAGCAAATTTTGAATTCATAGAAGAGTAATAAATAAGGGACGATTTAATCGCCCCTTTAGTTTTGTGTTTTAACTTTTATATCTGCTGGAGTGCCTGTTCAATATCAGCGATAATATCATCAACATTCTCAATACCAACTGAGAATCTGATAAGGTCAGGTGATACGCCACATTCAACAAGCTCCTGGTCACTTAACTGTCTGTGAGTTGATGATGCAGGATGAAGCACACAAGTTCTTGCATCTGCAACGTGAGTAACAACTGCTGCAAGTTTAAGTGAGTTCATAAACTTCTCTGCGGCCTCTCTGCCACCCTTAACACCGAATGAAACAACACCGCAAGTACCCTTTGGCATATACTTCTGTACAAGGTCATAATACTTGTTGCCGGGAAGAGCAGGGTAGTTAACCCAAGAAATCTTGTCATTAGCTTCAAGATACTTTGCAACTGCAAGAGCATTACTGCAATGTCTTTCCATACGAAGATGGAGAGTTTCAAGACCTAAATTAAGGTAATATGAGTTCTGTGGAGCAGGAGTTGAACCGTAGTCACGAAGAAGCTGTGCAACGATTTTTGTAACATAACCTGCTTTGCCGAAATCCTTTGTATAAACAGCACCGTGATAGCTTTCATCAGGCTGTGTAAGTCCCGGGAATTTGTCATTCTGTTCCCAGTCAAAGTTACCGCTGTCGATAACTGCACCACCGATAATGTTAGCGTGACCTTCCATATACTTTGTTGTGGAGTGAGTAACGATGTCAGCACCAAATTCAAACGGACGACAGTTAATAGGTGTTGGGAATGTGTTGTCGATAATAAGAGGAACACCGTTAGCGTGAGCAATCTTTGCGAATTTCTCAATGTCAAGAATGTCAAGAGATGGGTTTGCGATTGTTTCACCGAAAAGTGCCTTTGTGTTAGGCTTGAAAGCAGCCTGAATTTCTTCTTCACTTGCATTTGGGTCAACGAATGTAACATCAATGCCCAGCTTTCTCATTGTAACATTGAAAAGATTGAATGTACCGCCATAAATAGTTGCTGCTGAAACAAAGTGGTCACCTGCACCCATAATGTTTATGAGTGAGAAGAAGTTCGCAGCCTGACCTGATGAAGTGAGAACACCTGCAACACCACCCTCAAGCATTGTGATTTTCTGTGCAACAGCGTCACTTGTAGGGTTTGCAAGACGAGTGTACATATATCCGGGCTCAAGGTCAAAAAGCTTTGCCATAGCCTCACTTGTATCATATTTGAATGTTGTACTCTGAACAATCGGGAGTACTCTCGGTTCACCGTTCTTTGGCTTGTAAGCACCTTGAACGCAAATTGTATCTCTGTTATAACTCATTTTAATCAGTCCTCCAAGAATTTCTTCATAAGTGCAACGCCACTCTCAACAAAAAGACCTGTTGCCTTTGCAGTTTCTTCATTGATAGTATCAACACCGTCAACCTCATTATTCTTATGATAAATCATAAACGGAACAGGGTCAGAAGCGTGTGTTGCAGTAACAATTGGTGTCGGATGGTCAGGAAGAATCATAATTTTGTAATCATCATAATCTTTTAATCCTTCAAAGAGAATAGGTAATACCTGCTCGTCAATAATTTCAATTGCACGAACCTTGTTTTCAGGCTCTCTTCTGTGACCACATTCGTCAGGAGCTTCAATGTGAATGTAAGCATAGTCGCAACCGTTCTTAAGAGCTTCAACAGCAGCCTCTGCTTTGCCTACAAAGTTTGTATCTATGTAGCCTGTTGCACCCTCTACATCAGGTGTTTCCATTTTAGCACATTTACCGATACCTTTAAGAAGGTCAACAGCTGAAATTACAGCACCCTTAATGCCATATAACTCTTCAAATGGTGAAAGTGCAGGTTTTTTGCCCTCACCCCAAAGCCAGATTGAGTTAGCAGGACGCTTACCATTCTTAATTCTTTCAAGGTTTACAGGGTGATCCTTAAGTAAATCATAGCTTTCTTTCATCATTCTGATAAGGTCTTTTGCATTTTCACTTGTTGAAAGATATTCACCCACAACTCTGCCTGAAATATCGTGCGGTGGTGTCATATTACCAAGGTCAGTTGTACCGTTATTCCATACAAGACAATGACGATAGCTTACACCACTATAAAACTTGTAAAGGTTATTACCAAAATGCTCCTGTACTGTTTCAATAATCTTTTCTGCTTCAGCAGTTGAAATATCGTCTGCACAGTAGTCAACCATAGTTTTGTCAGCATAATTTTCTTCGTCTGAAAGTGTAACTATATTACAACGGAGTGTAACATCTGTACTTTTGAGGTCAACACCGATACTTGCAGCCTCAAGCGGACTTCTGCCTGTGTAGTAAATTGATGGGTCAAAACCCATAACACTCATATTAGCAACGTCACTGCCCGGTTTCATACCGTCAGGAACAGTTTTCACAAGACCAACTGTACCTTTCTTTGCAAGACCGTCAAAATTAGGCTTTTTAGCCATCATCATAGGTGTCTTACCGTCAAACTGCGGAACAGGATAGTCAGCCATTCCGTCGTATAAAACTACAACATATTTCATATATATCATCTCCAAATAGAATTCAAAATTATTTACTAAATATATTACCATATATAAATGGTATTGTCAAAGAAACTTATTTACTCTTTACTATTACTTTTTACTTCGTCTATTCCCCAACCACTGATATTGCCTCTTTGCATTCCACCAACTATTTTTTGACGGAGTGCAGGGTAACGCTTTTCTAAATCAGCCAATAAATTTTTAGTATCCTCTCGATTAGTTTTCTCATCAGCAGGACATTTGCTTTCAACTATCGGCACATTTTCCTTATTTGCGACTCTTGTAATGTCAGTTTCATAAGCAAAAACCATTGGTCTAATCATATATAAGTCTTTTCTTGAAAGATATGAAACAGGGGAGAAGCATTCTGCTCTGCCGTTGCCGAATAAATTCATAATAAATGTTTCAGCAGCATCATCAAGGTGATGTCCAAGCGCAATTTTATTGCATCCTAATTCCTTTGCTGTATCGTGGAGAAGTCCTCGTCTCATTCTTGCACATAAACTGCATGGATTACTTTCTTTTCTTTATTCAAAAATAATGTGATATAAATCATTTCTCTTAATTATGTATGGAATGTCATTTTTCTTACAGATTTCTTCAATTTCCGAATAATCAGCACATTCACCATAAAATTGCGGGTCGAGAGTAACGGCACAAAGGTCAAATTTTTTCGGATAAAAAATCTTTAGGTTAATAAGGCACAAAAGCAAGCAGACGCTGTCCTTACCGCCTGAAACACAGACAGCAATCTTGTCGCCATCTTCAATCATATTATATTTATCAACACCTGCACGGACAAGACTTAATAACTTCTGCATAAAATCTCCTTGTTGTATCTCGGCTCCCCTGAAAGGGGAGCTGTCACCGAAAGGTGACTGAGGGGTTTTAACGACCTTTTGTTATTTTCTAACAATATTTTATATCAAATATATGTAAAAGTAAACAAATATTTTGAAAAAATAATAAATAAGAAAAATATATTAAAAAATGAGAAAACAAGAGAAAAACAGAGATTTGCACTATTCTCATTAAATTTTTAAAAAATTCTGTTGACTTTCGCTTTTTCCTTTGTTATAATCTTCGAGCAATAAAAAATATTATTCGGAGGTAAGTTCTATGTCAACTTATATGCCAAAAAAGGGCGATATTACCCGTAACTGGTATGTGCTTGACGCAGCTGGTAAAACTCTCGGTAGCGTTGCTGCTGAAGCTGCTGTTCTCCTCAGAGGTAAGCACAAGCCAACATTCACTCCTCATGCTGACTGTGGTGACCACGTAATCATCATCAATGCTGAGAAAGTTGTTCTTACAGGTAACAAGCTTGAACAGAAAATGTACTATCATCACACAGGCTATGTTGGTAACATGAAGGAAGTTAAGTATAAGACTCTTATGAAGACAAAGCCGGAGTTCGCAGTAACAAAGGCTGTTAAGGGTATGATTCCTGATACAGTAATCGGCCGTGAGGCTCTTACTCGTCTTCGTGTTTACCGTGGTGCAGAGCACAAGCATGCAGCACAGAAGCCAGAAACAAGAGAATTCTAAGAAAGGGAGGCTATTTAAATGTACGAAACAAGTCCATTTTTCTACGGTACAGGTAGAAGAAAGAAATCAGTAGCTCGTGTACGTGTTTATGCAGGTACAGGCAAAATCATCATCAACGACAGAGATATCGACGATTATTTCGGTCTTGAAACACTCAAGCTCATCGTTCGTCAGCCTCTTGCTCTTACAGGAACAGCTGATAAGTTCGATATCGTATGCCGTGTAAACGGTGGTGGCGTTACAGGTCAGGCTGGTGCTATCCGTCACGGTCTTTCACGTGCTCTCCTTGAGTACGATGCAAACCTTCGTCCGGCTCTCAAGAAGGCAGGTTTCTTAACAAGAGACCCAAGAATGAAGGAAAGAAAGAAGTACGGTCTCAAAGGCGCTCGTCGTGCACCTCAGTTCTCAAAGAGATAATTATTTTATCAAGAAAATGGCTTGTTTACAGGGTTTATGCCTTGTTACAAGCCTTTTTTGATGTCTGTTTGATGTCTAAATGCACAAAAAACAGGTAAATCCATCGTGAACTTACCTGTTTTTTACTATTTTCTATTTGATAACAATAATAGTATAGCACAATAACGCTGAAATTGCAAGTAGCCTTTTCAGTTGTTTTAGTCCGTGGACAGTCTGTGGACAGTCTGCGGACAGTCTGCGGACAACTTGCATAGATTAAAAAACAATATTACTGTTCGGTAAGATTTTTCTGTTTTTTATGCATTTTTTTCTGTTTTTATTATCAATTCTGTTGTATGTCTTTTTACTTGTTTTGTACATTTCATAGAACTTGCTTACTCTTCAGTAAGTAACGAGACAACGTAAATTGACTTTGCTATAATATATATACAACTTATTAGTTGTAAAAATATATTAGGAGGAAAAAACGTGAGCAATGAGGATTTATTTTTGAGAATTAGAGCGATAACACACGCCATTGATGCGCTTATTCCGCACACAGGGGACAGTATATCCGAAGACGTGAATGAATTGTCGATGATGCTCGTTGAACTTGTGGATGAATTCGACAAAAACAGAAAAGTCAAAGAATAGCAGAAGAGCGAAGGCTATAGCCTTCGCTTTAACTGTTTATTGAGGGAATTTAGTCATTTGAAATTTCTGGAATAGCAGCAATCCATTCATCAACAAAGCTGTGTGATGCTTCCTTATCTGCAATAAGGTATTCAAGACGCTTTTCATAAATCTTGTACTGTGGATTTTCGCCCAAAGTATCACGGACAAATTCTGCTGCTTTCAAATTTCCGTCTGAAGCCATTTTTACAGCTTTCGCCATTATTACCATTAGATTTGTGCAATCCTTTTCAGCAATTCCGTACTTCCTTAATAGTTCAGTTTGTTCTGCGTTTGCAGGTGCTTTTAATATAATCTGAGCAGCTTCTTTCATTGTTCGCTTGTGTCGTCTTGCCTTACCACTTGCAATGCCACCCTTTTGAGCAATTTCCCTTTGTTCATCCTTTGTTCGCTCGTTCATTGGTATTAGATTATCTTTGCCTTTTGTCATTGTATTACTTCCTATCTGTGAAAAGTTCTCCCGCCATTTTTTCAACTGTTCCAGCCTGTTCTGTGGCGTTTTTTTCACTGATAAGTTGCATATATCCATCCATAGGAACGGATAGTTTTGCACCGTTCGCTATGTATTCTGTTTCTGTCTCTGTTTTTTTACGAACGAAAAGGCTTTCAACTGTTGTTTCCAGCTCGGCAAATGTTTTAAAAAAGCGTTCATAGTTTTCTAATTGTCCAAATGTCAGCGGAAATGTAGTGTTTCCGTGTGCATCAGTCAACTTTTCATCCTTTTGATGTTCTATTACGCTACGGAAACGCTGCATAGTTTCAATATCGTTAATAAAGTTGTGGAGTATCTGAAAGGCTGTTTCATCATTGATTGATGCGCCCTCTAACTGAAGAAATTGCAAAGCGTTGTTTACACTAACGGCATAATCAGCGGATTTCTGAGTACTGGAAGTAGCGAGTAGAATTTCCTTTTTCAATTCAGCAATATAGTTCTTGACTTCGCTATTAAGGGCTTTCGCTTGTGATATGAAGTTATTGCTTGCCTGTTCTGTTTTACTATGAAGTAGTTGCGATAGATGCTCATCTGTATAGATTTTACTTGTAAAACCATCTTTGTACTGCTGATTTGCAGTTTTGATAGCCGTTTCAAGTTCAGCGTTTAATTGATGATATTTTGCAATGGTTTGATTAAGGTATTCCTTAATATTTATACTTATAAGATTTTTGTTAATGGTTGCGTTCATTTAAAATTCCTCCTGTAATTGCGACTTTAACGCTTTGATTATGTTGTAAAAAGAGAAAAGGAAAGAATATATCTTTTTATATTTATCTTTCTTTGTCTCTATCTCTGTGTAACATTGTTTGCAAAAAAGTAACAATGTTAGCAAAAAAAGTAACAATGTTAGTAAAAAAGTAACAATGTTACACATATTTAGAAAATGGGTTTGTGTTATCGCTGTTTGAATTGTCACGCATACGCTTGTTTCGCATACATTCAGCGGCTGCTGTTTCACTGCCTACAACCTCGCGAACAGCAGACAAATACAAAGAACCATCGTCAAGCTGTTCAACAAGATTAAGCTTTTCAAGGATTGCAACCGTCTGATTGATAATTTCGATTGGTTCACCTAAGTCAAAGGCTATTTCCTCCGTACAAGAAGGCAGTAATTTTTCATATTGGACAACGCCTATTGTTTTCAGACTTTTCAGCTGAAGCTGCAAATAAACAATACACATTCGGTCCCCATTGTTTTGTGACCGTAAAAATTTTATGTGTTTGCTGTCGAAAAAGCCTTCTTTTAAGCGTAACCAGTAATATTTTTTATTGTTATTCACACTCGTGCTCCTTGCTCTGCTTCTGATATAAACGCCTTGCTGCTTTCAATGTGTAAAAAGTACTGCGCCCTCTTCGCTCTTCTTGTCGAATATAGAGCCTCAACTCTTCCATTGACTCAGGATAAAAATATCCATCAAGACCGTTAGTACAAATAACAACGCCTGCACGACGTATTGTTTCTATTGCTTTGCGTACTGCTCTATCATCAAGCCCAGTAACTTTGCAAATGTCCCTGACGTGTATTCCTGCCCCTCTTCCCGTACCAAGTAGAGAAAGAATGCGTTCATATAGTGAACTATCATACAACTGCGGGAATGTGTTTTTATTTATTTCCTGCATCATTAAGAATTAACTCCCTTCAGCTGCTGAAGTTGGGCGACAAGCGCATCAAAGTTAATAAGTACTTTATTTTTTAACGCTATACACGGCAATTTTCCCTGTTTGTGAAGTTGTCGAAGTGCATATTCTGAGAGTAAGCCTGTTCTTGCTACCTCTCTAATTGTCATCATTTTAGGAAGATTTTCACACTTTGACACAACTTTCACCTCCTATTCGGTCAATAACAGTTTTAAGACGATTTGCCTCATTTTCTGGAAGCTCTTCTCTTAACATTCGCGTTAGTGTTGCTTCAGATACGCCTATCTCTTTGCTTATCTGCCAAAACCTGACACCCGCCGCTTTTGCCCTGTTTCTGATTTCTTTGTTTGCAAGTTGCATTTTCTTACCTCCTATTGACAAATTGATGTCTATTCATTATAATGTAATCATCATCATCGTCTCCATTATAACGAATTGTATAGCTTATGCCGTATATATGCTATAAAGTAATGTTGACGGAAATAGTATTTCAATTTCACTATAGTGAATGGAGGTATAAACAATGGTAAAACTTTCTACTGGAGAGCGTGTCAAGGATTTAAGACAAGCTCAAGGGCTTACTCTCAAGGAATTAAGCACTAATATTCAAGAAAAGACAGGACAGCATATAGCTGTTAGTACATTGAGCTATATTGAAGCATATGGAAACAGCGATAAAGCAAACAAAGAGCCGCGTTTTTCCACTCTTAAAGCAATCACTGATTATTTTGAAATATCTCTTGACTACTTGGCGGGAAAAAGTGAGGTCAAGTCGCCTGAAATCAAATTCCAAGCGGTACATAAAATGCTCGGTTTAAGCGAAGAAGGCATTCTAAAACTGCAAGAGGCGAACGAAACGAGAATGTATTTTGTTTTACTTGCACTTGATAAGCTTCTAAAAGACGACAACCTTTACACCCTTGACAAACTTGGACATTATCTAACGATAGATGATGAATATACGGCTGAAAGGATAGACGGACAGCCTATAAAACAAAAAACGCTATTTGCTGTCGAAGTACAGCAATGCATTGACAATATACGTCGTAAAGTACAGGCTGAACAAAACGGAGGTTCTGAATAATGGCAGCTATAACAAAGAGGGGAAGCACTTTTCAGATAAGCGTTTCTATGGGCTATGACACAGAAGGCAAAAAAATACGCAAAACAACAACTTTTAAACCTCCCGCAAATATAACTGACAAAAAAGCCGAAAAGCTGGCAAAGGAATTCGCTTTTGAATTTGAGCAACGTTGCAAGGGAATGACAGAGCTAAAAGAAAATATGCGCTTTGCTGATTTGGTCGAGTGGTATTTTGATAACTATGCTGTAAATGAACTGAAAGAAGTTACAGCTTACACATATAGAGGACAGCTTAAAAATCATATATTACCAGTGTTCGGTAATATGAAACTGAAAGATTTTAATTCTGCGAAACTGACTGCATTTTTTAAGGGAGTTGAACTTTCACCTTCATCGTGTCGCAAACTTTATATAATTTTGTGCAGTGTATTCAAACGAGCTGTACAGCAGGGCTTTATAAAAGATACACCTTGCAAAAATGTCATTATACCGAAAGACAAACGCAAGACAGAAGAGAAAAAGCCTGTGCTGGAGGAAGCACAGGCTCACAAACTACTTGAAATGGTAGAGGGCTATTCTCAATTTAATACAATCGTCAAGATGTTGCTTTTCACTGGTATGCGTTCAGGTGAATGTTTAGGTTTGCAATGGCAAGATATTGACTTTGAAACGATGACTATCCACATTCAGCACAATCTTGCAGACGTTGGTGGTAAGCATTGGCTTGACACTCCAAAAACAGCAAACAGCGTTCGCTTTATCGGTATGAGTGAGACTTTGAAAAACATTCTCATCGAACATAAAACCGAACAAGAAAAGAAAAAGCTACTCGTAGGGCGGGCATATAAATATCCTAATATGGTTTTTACTTCGGAGTTGGGAAATTTCGTTGACAGGAGTTCACTCAATGCACAATTTAAGAAACTTGTTGCCGATACAGAGTTTAGTTATATTTCGCTTCATAGTTTGAGACATTGTAACGCTACTCTTCTCATAAACAGCGGTATTGATTTGAAAATTGTTTCCGAACTGCTTGGACACTCTGATGTTGGTACAACCGCAAATATTTACGCTGACGTATTGGCAAGTTCTAAGGCAAAAGTAGCTGAATTAATTTCCTTAAAACTCAAATAAATAGCATTTAAGATGTCTGTTTGATGTCCAACGTTAAGAAATAAAGCAAAATTTTTTAAAATGAAAAAACACAAAAGTGTAGTCAAATCAATAGGTTTCAACTCATTGAGAAACAATTCAAAACAGCGTACTTATAACTCAAAGAGATAACTGTATTATTTCGAAAGTTTCAGCATCCACAAAAGTGGGTGCTGTTTTTTTGTTGTCTATGCAAATTATAATTTGTCGTGCTCTTTTGATTTGACGTATGCAGGGTAGGGCGGGGTCTTGACCCCGCCGCCGTTGGTTGATATGTCGCTTTTCGGCGGGGGTGCGGGTGTCCGGTGGACACCTCTGCGAAACAGAAGCACCGACCGAACCGGCAGGTGAGACACAAGACCCCGCCCTACCGTGACACCAATAGTTTTACATTTATCCCTACAATCTCCGATTTATCTAATTAAAACCTATAAAAAAGGCGTTGTGCAATTAACACAACGCCTTTAACGATTAAGATTATTTTATGTTGTTTTTGTTTCTGCCTTTTTTGCTCCGATTTTCTGAATTATAAATACAAGAATAATAAGAGCAAGACCAACTGTGTCTGTTACAATGCCCGGGATAACCATTAAAAGTCCGCCTGCAAGAGCAAGAATTCTTTCAAGCCATGACATCTTTTTGTACATATATCCTTCCATACCGGCAGATATAATATAGATACCACAAAGTGCTGTAATGCAGAGAAGCACGATTTCGTACCAAGGCTTATCAGAACCGATGATAAGCATTTCAGGACTGAAAGCAAAGATATATGGAACGATGAATGCTGTAATTGCAAGTCTTGTAGCAGTAACACCTGTTTTCATTGGGTTTGATTTTGCGATAGCTGAGCCCGCATACGCTGCGAGTGCAACAGGAGGAGTAATGTCTGCAACAATACCGAAATAGAACACGAACATGTGTGCAGCAAGAACAGGGAGGCTAAGGCTACGCATAAGAATAGGTGCAACCATAGATGCCATAATAACATAGTTTGCTGTTGTCGGAACACCCATACCAAGAACGATACACATAATCATTGTAAGTAACAATGCGAAAATCGGGTGAATCTGTGATGCTGACTGTACGAGTGATGAAAGCACGTTAGCAAGACCTGTCTGCTGAACCATTGCAGAAATACATCCTGCAACAGCACAAGCAAGAGCAACACCGATAGCATTCTTTGTACCGTTTGCAAGTGACTGAATATAAAGGGAAATGTCAAATTCCCATTTCTTGTGAACAATTGATTTGATAATAGCTTCAACAAGCTTAACACCTATTGCAACAAAAATTGCTAAAATCGCAGCCTTTGCAGGTGAGAAATGATTCATTGCAATAACGAGTGAAACACCAGGGAGAAGGAGGTAGCCTTTTGTTAAAACAAGTTTAAAGAAATTAGGAATAGATTCCTTTGGAAGACCTTTAAGACCAAGCTTCTTTGCCTCAAAGTGAATCATCATAAAGATTCCTGTAAAGTAAAGAACAGCAGGAAGAATTGCAGCAATGGCAATCTGTGAATATGGTAAACCTGTGTATTCTGTCATAAGGAATGCAGCAGCACCCATAATAGGTGGCATAATCTGACCACCGGTTGAAGCAGCAGCCTCAACTGCCGCAGCAAATTCAGGCTTATATCCGCAACGCTTCATGGTAGGGATTGTAACAGAACCGCTACCAACTGTGTTTGCAACAGAAGAACCAGAATACATACCTTCCATAGCACTTGAAATAACAGCAACCTTAGCAGGACCACCAACTGATTTACCTGCGATTGAGTTAGCAAGGTCAACGAAGAATGCACCGATACCTGATTGCTCAAGGAATGATGCGAAAATAATGAATAATACAATGAATGATGCACAAACATTAAGCGGTGTACCTGCAATACCTTCTGTTGTATAGAAAAGCTTGTACATAATGATTCTCAATGGGTTACGGTTAACCACAAAGAACGCATAAGCAATAAATGCAGCTGAAACTATAACAATAGGCAAACCAACAACTCTTCGACAAGCTTCAAATAACAAGAGAGTACCAACAATTGCAATAGCAATATCAATTTCGTTGATTCTTGAAGCTCTGTCAACGATTGCCTGACAGTTTATTGCATAGTAGAAGAATGAACCAGCACCAACAACTGCAAAAATCCAGTCATAGAACGGTACATGATTCGGTCTCTTTTTTTCTTTTTTGTGACTTGGGAAGATAATGAAGGCAAACATAACGATAATACCGATAAACCATGCCATTTTCTGTCTTTCTTCCATTGTGCCTGTCCAACCGTCGAACATAACATAAAGAGAGAAAAGTACCATAGCACCCTTGATTATCTTCTGGAAGATGCCTGTGAAATGACGTGTGTTTGACTCTTTATCAAATTCCGCCATGATTTTGTCAACATCAACGACTTCTTCATCAGCTTCCATAGCAATAGGTTTTGTGTTTAAATCTGACATTAACTACAACAATCCTTTCGTCAGAATTTCGAATGGTGTGGCAATTTCAAAAACAACCTTTGCATTTCTTCCGCATAAATCACGAAGGCTGATTTCCTTGCCATCAATAGTGAGAATATGGTCAGAGACCGTTCCCACAATATATCTTAACGGGTCATAAGTAATATCAAAACCCGTAATGACCATATTTCCGTCATCGTCATAGGTCATAGTCTGTCCCTCTTCGAGGGCAGTCTGTACTCCTGCACCAAAGGAACGATAGGTGGTGGAATAAGCTCTGATTTGCTCATTCTCAATAACATAAGTGTCCTTAAGCGGAGTCTGGTTAACTGAATGAATAAATTCAACTGAAAACATAAGTCCGTCTTCAGCCTTTTGTGTAATGTACCTTGTATTTGTATCAGAAACATACATAACAAGATACGGTGTACACAAATCACTTATTAAAACAGCAGCCGCTGTAATGATGAGCATTAAAACGGCTGCTGCAATTAACCTTTTTTTAGAGTGAGCCAAGGTGTTCAGGCTCATTCTGCAATAGCACCAACTTCTTTATAGTACTTCTCTGCACCCGGGTGGAATGGAACAGAAATACTTGAAACAGCATACTCGAGGCTCATTTCTTTAGCCTTATCGTGTACATAGTTATCTTTGTTTTCATAGATAGCCTTTGTAAGCTGATAAACTGTTTCTTCGCTGAGGTCATTACTTACGATAAATGTAGCCTTAACAGCAACTGTTGTAGCATCTTTATCTAATCCGTTGTATGTACCTGCAGGAACTGTGTAAGCAGCATAGAAACCGTAATCCTTCTGAAGCTTTGCAAGATGTTCTGCATCAATTTCAACAAGAACGATACCTGTTGTTGTTGAAAGGTCTGTGATAGCAACTGTCGGAGCACCTGCTGTACAGAAGAAAGCGTCAATCTTACCATCTTTAAGAGCATCTGCAGATGCCTGGAAGCTGAGGTTCTGCTTGTCAATATCTTCAAAAGTGATGTCATAAGCACCGAGAATCTGCTGAGCGTTGAATTCAACACCTGAACCGCTATCACCAACAGAAACCTTCTTACCCTTAAGGTCAGCAACTGTCTTGATACCTGAATCAGCACGAGCAACTATCTGACAAACTTCAGCATAAACAGCACCGAGAGTTGAGAAAGATGTGATTGCACCGTCGTTTTCAAAGAGAGATGTTCCGTTGTAAGCATAGTCCATAACGTCGTTCTGAACGATAGCCATATCAACGATACCGTCGTCGATGTCAAGGATGTTAGCCTTTGAAGCACCTGATGACTGAATTGTAAGCTGAGCACCTGTCTTTTCTTTAAGAACTGATGAGATAACATTACAGAAACCATAGTATGTACCTGTTGTACCGCCTGTACCTACATTGATGTTAACTGTAGAAATATCACCTGATGCGTCCGGTGTTTCTGCAGGCTTGTTGTCGCCACATGCTGTCAAAAAGATAGATGTGAAAGCGAGAATAACTGCAAGAACTACTACTAATCTTTTTTTCATAAAATATCCTCCTGTTTTTCATTCCGTATTAATAAAAATTCATTTTACGGAACTTATTTAGAAATATTATACAATAAATTAAAAGGATTTGCAAGTCCAATATGTAATATTATTCATTTTGCTATACATATTATATTAGTTTTTATTTTTTAGGTCACCTATAAAAAATAAAAAAACTAAATCTTGTGTGCCCTTTTTCCGTCATATCGCCCAAAAATACTCGTTAATACACAAAGTATTGCCTGCGTTTTTTGAACAATCTGACGAAAAAATTTCTACACAATATTTGCACCTTTAGTTTTTAGAGGTGCCCCTTAAACTGCTTCCCAATACGTCAGATGTTTCTGAAATGGTGACAAATGCAGATGGGTCAATTGCCGAAACTATCATTTTGAGCTTTGCAATCTGGAAACGGTTGACAACAAAGTAAATTACTGAACGGGATTTTCCTGAATAATATCCTGTTGCGTGAATCTGTGTAACACCATAACCGAAATTATTGCTCAATGCATCACAAACCTCTTCTTCCATTTCAGTAATAATCATAACTGATTTAGCCTTGTCAAGACCCTCAACAATAAAGTCAACAGATTTAATGCCCACAGCGTATGTAATAATTGAATAAAGCGGCAATTCCCAGCTTCTGAATACTATACCTATTATAATATAAAGAAAAACATTGTAAATCATAACGAATGTGCCGACAGTCATATTAAGCTTTTTTGAGAATATTACTGCCATAACTTCAATTCCGTCAATAGCACCACCGTAACGGATGGTAAGACCACTACCGGCACCGGAGATTAGACCACCGAATATTGCACAGAGGACTAAATCCTTACCTGCAAATGGTGAAGAATTTGCCACATCAACAGGTAAAATGTCAGTAATTACAAATGATGAAAAGGAGTAAATCAGAACAGCCCAAACGGAATAAATTGTAAATTGTAATCCCTGCTTTTTAAGACCAAAAAGAAAGAGTGGAATGTTAATTACAACAAGAAAAAATGAAAGGTTAAACTGTTCGGGAGTGATTTGCCACAAAAGCATTGATGTACCTGAAACACCACTGTCATAAAGATTTACAGGTGCCAAAAACATTGTAACACCTATTGAATTTATAATACCCGCAACAAAAAGAATAAGAAAATTTTTGATTTTTAATCCTTTTAAATCCTCAATAACCTCATTTTTAATTGTCTTAATATCAATCTTTTTCATTATTTCCTCCATAAAATTATTATATATAATAAGTATAACATAAAACGCAAATCCATGCAAATTAACAAATTATAATTTATCGGACTCTCTTGATTTAATGTATGCAGGGTAGGGCGAGGGCTTGACTCTGCCGCTTTTTATATACAAATCGGAGTTTGTGGGGATGATTCAATTTCTTGTCTCCCCTGAAAGGGGAGATGTCAACGAAGTTGACAGAGGGGTTGTAAAGTTCTCTGTTAGTA
>JAFTUP010000236.1 GCA_017466205.1 Clostridia bacterium | reverse complement strand
CAATTATTTTCCCAATCCTCATTTTTACAAGGTTTATATTCAATTGAGTGAGGAATTTCTTCACTTTCATATCTCTCTGTTAAGAATGAAATTGCTTCTTTATAATTCTCTTCAGGTGAAATATAAATGTGGACACAACCTTTTGTTCTGTCTTTTGCAAGCAAATCCTCATCAATAAGGTCGATATTTGCAATTTCCCAAGCCTCTTGCTCAAGAGTTCTGTAATCTTCAATATAGATACCGTAAGGAACAGCCATACTTGCAATATCAGCAGCACGGTCAATGTTTTCTGCATCTATTTCAATTTTAATTTCGGTCCAGTCCATAAGAATCCCTCCATTGTTAACGCACTCCATAAATTTGGAATACATAAAGTAATCGCTGATTAAATCAGGTTGCGATTATCAGCGAGATAGTTTTTTGTCAGAACCGTCAAAAAACGCAGGCAATACTTTGTGTATTAACGAGTATTTTGGACGAGTTATGACGGAAAAATATCCGATGAGAATTGTAACCAAGATTTAAGAAGTGGTTACAAATAATAAACAAAAAGCAGAGATTTCTCTCTGCTCTGTTTGTGAGTTATATCTGCTCTTTAACCTTAGCAGCCTTACCAACTCTGTCACGAAGGTAATAGAGCTTGCTTCTGCGAACTTTACCGCGTCTTACTGTCTCTACCTTTGCAACGTTAGGAGAATTAACAGGGAATACTCTTTCAACACCAACGCCGTATGATACACGACGAACTGTGAATGTTTCAGAAACACCAGCACCCTTACGAGCAATAATTGTTCCTTCAAATACCTGAATTCTTTCTCTTTCGCCTTCACGAATCTTAACGTGTACTTTAACAACGTCACCGACTCTGATAGCTGGGTTTGCTTCTTTAACGCAACCCTCTGCAATTAATTTTAATGCGTCCATAACTAACCTCCGATAAAATTTCTTCAAGTGTTCGTACCGAAGTTCAGCAGAGGACCACCCGAGATAATAGTTATTTTGCTGCGGATTACCGCAAATGCTCAAATATAATATCACAAATCAAGTGAAAAAGCAAGAGTTTTTTTGAAAATGTTGTCAAATATTTTTTGTATTTGATTTTGAATAATTCATCATAACAAAAGTTGATATTGCTGTAATTGACCAGGCAATTACCTGGAAAATGCTGAAAATATCTGTTGTAAACTTGTCTGCAAGTATTCCGAAAGTAATCGGGGACAACAAAATGCTACCATAAGAAATTGCCCCCTGAAGACCGATAAAAGATTGAGAGATATCTCTTCCCATATTTATTGGCGTTAAATGTGTCATATTAGGGAATATCGGTCCGTTTCCGAGACCTACAAGGAAAAGTCCGAGACCTACAAGTTTTGGGTTAATCGCAAAGGTAAGGACAATTGCAATAAAAGTGATTAATTCCCCTATTATAATAATTTTTTTAGGTGAAATCTTATTCACTAGCACACCCGATAAAAATCTTCCCAACGTCATTCCTATGAAATAAAAAGTTATCATTTCTGCACCTTGTTCAGGTGTCAGATTCTTTGAGTTTACGAGGAATGTACTTCCCCAGGCAAGACAAACGGATTCAATAGCACAAGAGCCATAATAAACTACAAGACTTGCACGAGCAATAGGAATCTGTAAAAGTTCTTTTATAGAAATAACTTTTGTTTCTTCTTCATCTGTTTTTTGTTCCTTGACCTTTTTCCATACAGGCAAGGACAAGAAACAAATAATTGTTAATGCAAGTTGGAAAAAGAACATTGTTCTGTATCCACCCTGCCAATTATTGCTGTTACTCAGTGCGATTGACATTAAAAACGGACTGATTGTAACACCTATGCCATAAGAACAATGAAGAAAATTCACATGGGTTGCCTTGTAATTCAAAGCAACATAACTGTTTAAAACATTGTCAATTGCACCGGCACCAAGTCCCAATGGAACAGCACAAAGACAAAGCATCGATATGTTTTTTGAAAAAGAAAAACCGAGAATTGCTATAGCTGTCAGTGCTGTGCTGAAAGCTACCACCAATGATGTACCAAGCTTTTTAGTGAGTCTTGCACTCAAAAGACTTGACAAGATTGTACCCATATACATAAGTCCGGTGACAAAGTTGGAATATGAGATTGGTAAATCAAATTCAGTATATATTGCAGGCCAGGCGGTTCCAAAAAGTGAATCTGGAATACCAAGTCCCACATAAGTAACAAAAATTATAATTACTAATATAGTTGCCATTATTTGAATTCATCCATATTTTCCGTATAAGACTGAACTTTGATTATATCAACATCCTGCTCGTCTGTTTCAGTGTCTTTTACTAATGCACCGATTAAAAGCATTGGATTGATGTTGATACTTGTACCTGAAGATAAAACAGTATCTAAAATAAGTTTGCCATCATCTTCAGTCAACTCAAATGATTTGATATGTTCTTTGATATTAACTTCTTTTTCAACCTTTTTTCTACCCTGCTTGCCTTTTTTCATAACAAATATTTCATCTGCCGAAAGAATAGATTCTGCCTTTTCAAGAAGCAATTTATCAGGATTGTTGAATATAATTTTATACTCTGCCCAGCGAATGTCATTTGGTGACATTTCAGGAATATAGATTTCTTTTACTGTTATATCAACAGGTAAAGCATTATTGACTCTTTCTGCCAATTCCTTTAAATCAACTTTTTCCATAAGACGAAAATCAACTGTTTCACAAAGACTTTCAAAACCTAAAGAAAGTGGCATTGCAAAAGTCAGGAATGCGTGAGGGTTAAAGCCCTCTGTAAACCAGATTGGCACATTTGCACGCTTCATAGCCCTTGTAATACAACGGACTGTATCAAGATGTGAGATAAACTTTGCCATACCGGTTTTTTTAAAGGACATTCTCACATCCATTGCCCATTTTTTAACTTCTGGCATCACATTTACCTCCATTTAATTTATTTGCACCGCAAGCTGAACACTTAATTCGGCAATGAGGTGTTGTTACACTCTCGTGTGCTTTTTTATTTTCTTCAACAAGGAATTCTCTGCGAATACCGTAATCCATGTGGTCCCAAGGAAGTATTTCGTCATATTCTCTTCGACGATTCGCATAAAATTCTGTTGTTAAATTACATTCATTGAATGCTTCACACCATTTTGAGAAATCAAAGAATTCATCCCAACTGTCAAATTTACAACCTTTTTGCCAAGCTTTATAAACAACATCACCAAGTCGTCTGTCACCACGAGCCAACACACCCTCAAGAACAGATGTATCGGACTCGTGATAACTGATTGAAATTTTTCGGCTTGTTGTACTGCCTAAAAGATGCTTTTGCTTTTCGATGAGCATTTCCGCAGTATCCTGTGGTTCCCATTGAAATGGTGTAAATGGCTTTGGCACAAAAGATGCACAGCTGACATTCACCTGAACACCCTTACCTTTTGGCTTATTAGGATTGCGGTAGAAAGTATCTACAACTTTTTGAGCTAAGTCTGCAATACCCTTAATATCATCAAGTGTTTCTGTCGGAAGTCCCATCATAAAATAAAGCTTAACGCTTGTCCAACCACCGTCAAATGCCTTTAACGCTGTACGAAGAACTTCCTCTTCTGTTACATTCTTATTTATTGCATCACGAAGTCTTTGTGTGCCTGCTTCAGGTGCAAAGGTAAGACCGCTGCGACGAACCTTTTTCAGTTCTTCCATAAGTTCATCGGAGAAATTATCAACTCGAAGTGATGGGAGCGATACATTAATATTCTCTTTCAACGCCCAATCAAAAAGCATTGGAATAAGCTTATCTATATTGGTATAGTCACTTGTTGAAAGTGAACAGAGAGAAATCTCATCATAACCTGTTGCATCACTTATACTTCTGCATTGGTCATTTATGGTTTCTGGTGATTTTTCACGGATTGGTCTGTAAATAAAACCTGCCTGACAGAATCGACAACCGCGGATACAACCACGGAAAACCTCACCAACAGTTCTGTCCTGAACAACATCAATAAACGGCACAACAAAATCTTTTGGATAGTGTACAGTATCAAGGTCAGAAATTATTCTTTTCTTTACTTTTTCGGGTGCAGTTTCAATATTTTCAACAGATTTGATTGTACCGTCTTCATTGTAATCAACATTGTAAAATTCAGGAACATAGACACCTTCGATTTTTGCTGCTTCTCTTAAAAACTCAAGTCTTGTTGAACCTTTTTCCTTATGCTCGATAAGTAAATCAATAAGTTCATTTGTTACCTCTTCACCCTCACCCGGTAAGAAAATATCAATGAAATCAACCATTGGTTCAGGATTACACACACAAGGTCCACCTGCAATAATGATAGGTGTAAGACTTGTCCTTTCCTTTTTCAGTACAGGAATACCACCTAAATCAAGCATATTAAGTACATTGGTATAACTCAATTCATACTGTAATGTAAAACCGACCAAATCGAACTCATCAAGTGAGTCTCCGCTTTCAAGAGCGTAGAGCTTCACATTATTTTCACGCATAAGTGCTTCCATATCTTCCCAAGGAGCAAAAACTCTTTCGCACCATGCATCATTTCTCGCATTTACAAGACTGTACAAGATTTTCATACCGAGATGTGACATACCAATCTCGTAATTGTCAGGAAAACAGAAAGCATATCTCAGTTTTACATTTTCTTTATTCTTAACGACACTATTAAGCTCACCACCTGTATAGCGAGCAGGTTTCTGAACTTTTTTTAATAACTTTTCAACTTCTTTTTTAACCATAGTGAAACCTCACATTAAATGTAATCATTTTATTTTACTACAAAAAAGATTTTATTTCAACATTCTTTATCACTGACAAGTGAAAGAGTGAGAAAAATTGCGATAATAATCAGGGAAAAATTGAATCTACTCGCATAAAAAGCGTAAATACCCCAAATATAAATAATCAAAATAAAGAAAATTGAGATACACTTCTGAATTATTAATATTTTTTCAAGTGAAAGGAATTGTATAAGCATATTATAAAGAACAATTCCGCCGTCAAGCTTTTTAATAGGTAAGAGATTAAAAACCATTAAAATCAGATTTGTGCAAGCAAAGGTCATTAAGCCTTCATTTTCATAAAAGCATAGTAAAATGCAGGAAAGCACAAGTAAAAGCCCGTTAAAAAGCGGTCCTCCAAGTGCTGTAAAGACTTCATCTTTAGGGCTTAAGACAGAATTTTGTCTGATAATATTTATTCCTGTCAGCTCAAAGCGTACTTTTTGCGGCTTGGTGTTCAAAATGAGCATAACAAAAAGATGTCCCAGCTCGTGAAAAAGTGATGAAATCACAGTAAAAAACACATTTGCAGGGACTTTTAATGATATTAAAAATGAGATAAATGCAACAAAGAGAAATGTTATTTCTACTTTTATTCCGCAAACTGAAAACGACATTTTACTCAACTATTGAAGGTGAAAAGGTTTCTTTGACGACACCTTTAAGAACATCAATTACTGTTGAAGCCGCAATATCTGTCTGACATTTTTCGTTGTAAAGGGCTTTGACTTCATCTGAAAACTCAGTCTCGCCCTTACAAACCATAAAAAGCACTCCTGATACTAAAAGAGACACCACAAGCTGGACAACAATCACTTTTGTCATCGGACTTTGCGGTTTTTCCTTTGATTGCTTTCTTTTATTGTCATAAAAATAATTGTCCATAACATCACCAATTAAAATTATGCTGACGATATGGACAATATGTTATTTTTTAAATATTCGTTTTATTTTTGTAAGCTCATTATCGCTTACGCCTTCTCTGCCATTTTCATTTTCGATGTAATAAAGCATTTTTTCGCTGTCATTAAAAACTGCAACACCTAAATCAGCATCGTCCTGAATTTTAAGCTCAGTTCTGCTGTCAACAAAATAAAGAACAGGAAATACGCTTGCAGAAATGTCAAAATCCTTGAGAAGCTCCTCCATCCTTCTGCATTGACGGTACGATTGTTTAACAGGATTTGTAATTTCCTTTTCATAAACCTTATCGTTTTTACCGTGTTTAATCTGTTTCCAATTGGGCTTTGAGGTTTTACCACTCAGTATTCCGCGATGATTTTTCGTTTCAACGATGAAAACACCGTTTTTACCAACCACAACAAAATCAAGCTCCATTGTAATTCCGCGATTGAGAATTACGGGATTTGTAATAATAGTGAAACTCTTCGGCAACCTCTGAAGAATTTTCAGGGTTGCATCCTCTCCACGAACACCTGACAATAAAATAGAATGTTGTTTTCTGAAAATCAAAAATGCAACAAGACAAGCCAAGGCTAAAACAAGGAAAATTATGGGTATTACAATATGTACTGTTGATTTTTTCAGCAAAATTGCCAAAAGCATTCCGAGTCCGATCCCGACGAAACCGAGTGTCAGAACAAATGACAGTACAACCTTTAAAAATGCCTTATTCTTATTCTGCTTTAATGCAGATTTAATTTTCACGACTCTTGACATTAAAATACCTTCTTCATAACAGCGCCATCTTTAGCAGATGAAACGAGTGTTGAATAACGTGCAAGCCAGCCTGATTTAACATTCGGTTCAGGCTTAACGTAAGACTTTCTTCTTTCATTGAGCTCATCATCAGAAACCTTAACATTGATTTTACTTGCAGGAATATCAATTTCAATAATATCGCCCTCATAGATAAGACCGATTTCACCGCCCGCAGCTGCTTCAGGTGATACGTGACCGATGGATGCACCACGGGATGCACCACTGAAACGACCATCAGTAATAAGAGCAACTGTCTTATCAAGCTTCATACCTGCAAGTGCTGATGTCGGGTTGAGCATTTCTCTCATACCGGGACCACCAACAGGACCTTCATAACGGATAACAACAACATCACCGTCAACGATTTTACCATTGTAAATTGCATCAATAGCAGCATCTTCTGAATCAAATACTCTTGCAGGACCTGAATGAACAAGCATCTCAGGTGCAACTGCTGAACGCTTAACTACACAACCGTCTTTCGCAATATTGCCCCAAAGGATTGCAATACCGCCTGTTTCGCTGTATGGATTATCAATAGGTCTGATAGCATCTGTATTCTTGATATATGCACCTTCAATATTTTCACCGACAGTTTTACCTGTTGCAGTAATAAGTGACAAGTCAAGAAGGTCTTTCTTTGCAAGCTCTGCCTGAACAGCAGGAATACCGCCTGCATTGTTAAGGTCGTGCATGTGTGTTCCGCCTGCAGGTGCAAGATGACAGAGATTCGGAACCTTTGCACTGATTTCATTAAACATTTTAAGGTCAACAGGAACACCCGCTTCATTAGCAATAGCAAGAAGATGGAGAACGCTGTTTGATGAACAACCAAGAGCCATATCGCAAGCAAGAGCATTTCGGATTGACTTTTCATTGATAATATCACGAGCCTTGATGTCTTTTTCAACAAGGTTCATAATTGCCATACCTGCGTGTTTTGCAAGCTGAATACGACCGCTGTGTACAGCAGGAATTGTTCCGTTACCCGGAAGAGCAATACCGACTGCTTCTGCAAGACAGTTCATTGAGTTTGCTGTGTACATACCTGAACAAGAACCGCAACCGGGACATGTATTTTCTTCAAATTCGAGAAGTTTTTTATCATCAATAATTCCTGCTTTTTTAGCACCTACTGCTTCAAACATTTTTGAAAGTGAAGTTTCGACACCGTCAATAAGGCCTGACATCATAGGTCCGCCTGAGCAAACAACTGCAGGGATGTTAAGACGAACTGCAGCCATAATCATACCCGGAACAATCTTGTCACAGTTTGGAACAAGAACAGCACCGTCAAAACCGTGTGCCATAATCATTGTTTCAACGCTGTCTGCAATAAGCTCACGTGATGCAAGTGAGTACTTCATACCAATGTGCCCCATAGCGATACCGTCACAGACACCGATTGCAGGAACCATAACAGGAGTACCGCCTGCCATACGGACACCTGCTTTTACAGCCTCTGTAATTTTATCAAGATGAATATGACCCGGAACAATTTCGCTGTGTGCAGAAACAACAGCAATCAAAGGTCTTTCAAGTTCTTCTTTAGTGTAGCCCATTGCATAGAAAAGGCTTCTGTTAGGTGCTCTTTCAACACCCTGTAATACGTTTTCACTTCTTAAATTCATAGCGAGTCCTCCAAAGAACATTTATTTAAATTCAAAATACATTTTATACTTATGTGATAATTTTTTCAAGAGGTAACAGAAAATAATCTGAAAAATAACAAAAATCCGTTGTAAAACAGACGGGTGTATGCTGTCAGGATATAGGAAAATATCAAAATCAGCCGAGTGTATGCTGTCAGAATATAGATTTTCAGATTCTGAAGTAGTAAAATTGTTGCAGATAACGATTCAATTCTGATGAGTTATTCAACGGAAATTTAAGGAGGAAAAAAGTATGAAAAACAAATTCACAAGAATGGCAGTTGTATTAGGTGTTTTCCTTGTACTTGTCAGCTCTGTTTCTGTTGTTGGTGTTGCTTGCTTCAAGCCGACAGAGGAAACAACAACTGAAATCACAACAGTAGAAACAACTACTGAAGAGACAACTTCAGAAGAAACAACTACTGAGAAGCCGACTGTTACAGAAACAACAACTAAAAAGCCTGCTGACAAAAAACCACAGGTTACAATTCCTAATACAGATGCTGTCAAATAATTAAATTTTAAAGGAGATTATAAAAATGAAAAAGTTTACAAAGATTTTAGCTGTTGCATTAGCAGTTCTTATGCTTATGATGACAAGCGTTACAGCATTTGCTGACCGTCCATATTTACCTTTAGGAGAAGCTGTATATGTTGAACAGTATGGCGGTGACTATGACGAATTCAACTTCTGTTCAGAAGAAGGTGGTTATTATTTAATCCACACTGCAAGCCTTGAGGATTGGATGGACCCAAGTATTTATGTATTTTATTATGACGATGTTGATGGCGAAGTGTATGTTGCTTATTCTGATGACTCACTTTTCGGAAACTTTGACAGTGAAGTTGAGTTCTATGCTGAACCGGGCATAGTTTATTATATCCGATTCTCAAATTATAATGGTGAAGAAGATAATGTAATATATGACGTTTGCATTGAAGAATGGGAAGAAGGACTCCATTATTATTGCCATGACTATGACGGAGATGCTTGCTGTGATGTATGCGGATACGATTACTGCGACCACAGTTGTCACGACGGTGGCTTTTTCTGGAGAATTACAAACTTCTTCAACAGACTTTTCAGAATCAATATGTTCTGTGAATGCGGAAATTATCACTGGGGTGCTCAGTAAGAATTACACATTCAAATTAATCCAACCATTTTAATATCAAAAACAGCAGGGCGAAAATGTGTGATATTCTTAGCTAAGAATTTGAAGACGTGCTAATTTTTTGTTAAGAACCAACATCGCATTTGTAAGTACAAATACAGTTGGGAAGTAGCCCAAACCCACTACAACAGAAAAGAGAAGATTCGTTATATTCACGAGTCTTCTCTTTATTTTTATCTGTAAAGTGATATGCTGACTACCGTCAGCGTGATATTTACTTTTAAAAAATCCTCGCCTATGGCGAGATATTTCAAAAGAAAGTGATATTAAACCTCTCGGTTTAGTGATATTCTATTCGCCATAAACTGTCCGTCGGACAATATCACTATGCGTAGCATAATATCACTGCGCAGCAATATAACTCGCCGTTAGGCGAATAGAGTTGCGTGATACTCCGCTTAGAGTATCACGCAAAACTCTGCTGTTATTTTTTACTTATACAATGATTTAAGAAGCTTGATTTCGTGAGCATATCCGTCAAGTTCGTTTGGTGTTTCAAGGAAAAACGGTAAATTGCGAAGCACAGGATGATTTATAATTCTTTCAAATGCTTCCAGACCTATTGAACCCTCACCTATTTTCTCGTGACGGTCCTTATGACTTGCAAAAGGATTTTTACTGTCATTGATATGAATTGCCTTTAATCTGTCAAGTCCTATAATCTTGTCAAACTGTGTCAGAACACCGTCAAGGTCATTTACTATATCATATCCGCCATCATAAACATGACAGGTATCAAGACAAACACCCATTTTTTCCTGAAGCTCCACACGGTCAATGATTTCACGGAGTTCCTCGAATTTTCCGCCAACCTCACTACCCTTACCTGCCATAGTTTCAAGGAGAACTGTGGTGGTCTGCTCTTTCCACAGAATTGAATTAAGCAAGGATGAAATCAGATCAATCCCAACCTCAACGCCCTGACCAACATGACTTCCCGGATGAAAATTATACATATTTCCGGGAACATACTCCATTCTTTTAAGGTCATCAAGCATTGTATTATATGCAAATTCACGCACATAAGCTTTTTCAGCACAAGCATTGAGTGTATATGGAGCGTGAGCCAAAATTTTCGCAAAGCCATTTTCTTTCATCAGATCATTGAGCTTCTGAGCATCCTCAGGAACAATTTCCTTTGCACTTCCGCCTCTCGGATTTCTTGTAAAGAACTGAAATGTATTACCATCGATTGAGAGCGCCTCACAGCCCATATTATAAAAGCCCTTTGATGATGACAAATGACATCCTATATTCAACATAAATTACCTCTCAAATTTTTCTTCAACAATAATTTTTTGTTTCTTGTTTTTACCCTTATAACCTCTTGAAACAAAGAACGTTACAGCACCAATAACAACTGCGACAACACCTGCACCGGCAACAATGAGAAGAGACATATATTCATTGGAATCCTTAATATCATTTCCATCATTACTTTCATAAGATGTGGGTTCTACCAATGAATATCTTTCTAAGGTAGTAGTTTCCGTAAAAGGTTTTGTAGTAGGAAATGTTATCGGCTCGTTTGTTGTACTCTCATCAACAGTTGTTGATTCATCAGTCGTTGACTCCACTGCTGTTGTACTTTCGGCAGTTGTACTCTCGCCTGTATTTTCGGTAACAATAATTTTATATGTAACTGTATATGAATTAACCTTTGCTGTGATTGTTGTCTCACCAACAGATACTGCTGTAACTGTACCTGCTTTAACGGAAGCAATCTGCGGATCTGATGAAGTCCAGCTCGCGGTTACTTTATCAGTTGCATCAGCAGGTACCTTATTAACAGATAAACCGATTTTGTCACCGACTTTAATATTTTTTGTTGTACTACCGTTTGCTTTGATGCCTGTCATCGGAACTGAAACGGTAACAGTACATTTTGCAGTTACATCACCAATATAAGCTGTAATTGTAGCAGTACCACCTTTTACACCGGTAATTGTACCGTCATTACTAACAGTTGCAATATCGTCATCTGATGAATAGAAACCGATTGAGCTTGTTTCTGAGCTTGGTGTTGCAGTTGCTGAAATTTTAACCTTTTCACCTTTTTTTACGGTAACACTTGATTTATCAAGAGTGATTTTTTCAATTGAAGGCTTGTTTGAAATTATAACACTGCTGTTTGAAACCGCAGCATTATAAACAACACCGTCGTAGTCAGTATTTTCAGATGTTGAAAGTGCAAGAGAAGCTTTACCTGACTCCTTCAGTATTTTGAAGCTTACTGTAAATACTGTACCGCTCTTTGCACTGTACATACCTGAAAAATTAACAGATGAGCCTGTATCATTCACGCTGCTGCCATTAGCTGCAACTCCACCTGTAGCATAACTTACAACCTGAAGCTCTGCAGGATTATAGCTAAGTGAAACATTACCTGCCCAGAGTTCAACAGATGATGACATAGAAACGCTGACAGTAACTGTGTCACCTGTTGCACCGCTTGCACCTGAAACTGAATAATTAACATCAGCAGCAGATGCAGGAATTGCACAAATTCCTGAAATCAGAAACATAAGTGCAAATATAATTGATATGCTTTTCATACTCTTTTTCATAAAATCACCTAAAACAAATATATACAATAATCATATAATATTTATCCGAAAAAGTCAATTAAGTTAACAGACAAACAAATAAAAATGGTATGGAAGAATATTCCATACCATTCAAGTATCTGCTGATAATCGTAACATGATTTAATCAGTGGTTACTCACCACTACAGATTTAATAAGGATGCTGCAATTGAAAAATAAATTAACAGAGTAACTGCATCTACAATTGTTGAAATAAAGGGACTTGACATTACAGCAGGGTCAAATCCTATTTTCTTTGCAATTACAGGAAGGATTGAACCAACAACCTTTGCAAAAACAACTGCAGCTATCATTGTAACGCTGACAACAAGTGCAATTTTCCAGCCCACATCATCAAAAATCATAAGCTTAGCAAAATTGACGATTGCCAATGCAATACCACAAATAAGGGCAATTGATAATTCCTTTAATACAACCTTTAATGTATCTTTAAATTCAATTTCGCCCAATGAAATACCGCGGATAATGGTTGATGATGACTGATTACCACAGTTACCGCAAGTACCTGTAAGCATTGGAATAAACGCTGTTAAAGCGACACAAGCAGTCAGTGCACCCTCAAAGTGAGTAATGATTTTTTCGGTAAATGTTGCTGAAACCATCAAAAGCATAAGCCATGGAATACGTTTTTTAAAATTCTCAAAAACACTCATTTTAAGATATGGCTTGTCAGTAGGTGTAATAGCAGCCATCAATTCCATATCTTCTGTGATTTCTTCCTGCATAACGTCGATAGCGTCATCGACCGTAATAATACCTACAAGTCGGTTTTCTCTGTCAACAACAGGAAGTGCTAAAAGGTCGTATTTGTCAAAAAGGTCTGCAACAACTTCCTTGTCTTCCCAAGTATTAACGGAAATAACATTATCTTCCATTATGTCGCGAATTGTTGCATTTTCGTCTGCTAAAAGCAGTTCCTTTGCAGTAACAACACCTTTAAGCTTTCGTTTACTGTCCGTAACATAACAAGTATAGATTGTTTCCTTGTCAACACCTGTTCTGCGGATTCTCATAAAAGCATCTGAAACTGTCATTGAACGCTTAAGGTCAACATACTCAATTGTCATAATGCTTCCTGCAGAGTCCTCAGGATATTTCAGAATTTCATTGATGCTTTTACGCGTATCAGGGTCAGTATGCTTTAAAATTCTTTTAACAAGGCTTGACGGCATTTCTTCAATAAGGTCAACCGCATCGTCAACGTATAATTCGTCAAGAACTTCACGAAGCTCAGAGTCGCTGAAGGCACGAATAAGCTGCTCCTGATATTCAGGCTCCATATTAACAAAAACCTCAGCAGCAAGCTCCTTATTAAGTAAACGATAAATAAGTGTAAGGTCACGTTCTTCAAGCTCCATGAAAAGCTCAGCAATATCCTGCTCATTCATTTCATCAAGAAGCTCTTTTAACTCTTTCCATTTTTTATCATGCAAAAGTTCAGTTAAAATTTCATAGGTTTCCATTTTTCACAACTCCTTCTTTTAGAATAGATATGTGAAACACGGCGAGTATTTTATGAATTGCGGAGCATTACCGCATAAATACTCGGAGGTTTCGCTGTTGTACTTCGGTACGTGTCCACAAATTTCACTCCTTTAAGAAGGTGAAAAGAGCCAAGCCAAATACGGTTTTTGTCGGCATCTTTTCGCCTATTCTTCGTTAAAAATCTTGTAATACTGACGCAAGTCAAGGGTGAAAAAAGTAAAAATTCGCTTAAGTTCTGTATTTACGGCGTGTTTGGTTTGACTCTTCTCACCTTAAAATAAAAAATAAGACCACATTAAAGCTGAAACGCAAAAATGAGGTCAGAAATACCACACATTTCGTTCAAGCTTTAGCTTCGCAGGGCAATGAAATTACATTAAGTCACACCTTAATACGATATGACCTGCTGACCAACTTACAATGTCTCCATCGCTTCGCGGCAGTAATCCGTATCCCTGTGGTAGCCTTACCTACCGAATATGTTATTACATATTTTTTATAAATATATTATCAACCCTAATTTCTCGTTTGTCAATACAAAAATTATAAAAAAATGACTTTTTCATAGTTATTTTTCACATTTTTATTGTATGAAATTTAGTATGAATTAACAAAAATCTTGTTATTGTGTTCATTTTTTGTTAAAAATCGTTTTTTTTCATTGAATATGTTGCTTAAATGTGTTAGAATTTATTATTGTAAATTTATACATAAGGAGTGCAAAAAATGAATTTAACTCAAACAGTTAAAGACGGTGTTGACAAGGTTAAGACCTATTGGAAAACACCACCAAAAGGCCGCTATATGAATTTTCGTGAAATTGCGGCATATTCAGGCGGCGGCATCGGTGCTTATATGATTATTACTCTTGGTACTGCCTGCTTACTTTCAGCAACTAACACACTTTTGTCGAGTGCTTTAGGCGTTGCGCCTATGGATATGTATATTATGTATGTTATTGCGGTTCTTGCAAACATCCCACTTACCGCAATCCGTGCAAATATTATTGACAACACCCGTAACAAAGCAGGTAAATACAGACCTTACATAGTTTCAATGGCTATTCCTACTGCCGTTATATGTATTGTAATGGTTTGGTTCCCATACGATTCTTTTGGTGCTATTTTTGGTGCCGGTGAAATCTTTGGTAAGACATACGCATATATTTCAAAATGTGCGATTATAATGATTCTCAATCTGTTACTGCATTTCTTCTATTATTTCTTCTATGACGGATATGAAAATCTTATTCACGTTCTTTCACCAAATACTCAGGAAAGAGCTGATGTTGCATCTGTAAAGAGTATTGTTTACTCATTTGCTCCTACAATTGTAAATCTTATTACTCCTATCATCGCTGAAAAAGTGTTTGATACAAATGCAACTGATATCCGTGTTTAAAGATTGCTTTATCCTATTCTTGGTGTATTAGGTATTTTGCTTTGCATTATCGTTTACAAGTACACAGAAGAAAAAATTGTTCAGGCAAGAACTCACGTTGTTCAGATTAAATTCACTGACGCTCTTCGTGCAGTTGCAAAGAACAAGTATTTCTGGATTATTTCACTTGCTTCATGGATCGGTTTCCTTGAAACTGCATACGCAAATATTATGAGCTGGCTTTACAACTACGGTGGAGCTTGTTCGGGTACTACATTTGGTCTTATTCAGACCTTATACGGCAACGCTTCTCTTTGGGGAATGCTTGCAGCACCATTCTGTATTCGTAAATGGGGTAAGAAATCAGTTCTTGTTGTAACAAATCTCTTCAATATTGCATTCATTCTTATGATGCTCCTCTTTACTGATGAGATTACATACAATGTAACAATCCTTCTTATCATGTCTTGCTTGTGGCTCAATGCTCTTATGGGTTCATTTGCACACATTCTCAATCCATCAATTCAGGCTGACATCCGTGACTATCAGCAATACAAAACAGGCGAAAGAATTGACGGTATGTTCTCTGCTGTTAATACAATCGGTACAGTTTTAGCACTTGCTACATCCTCTGTTCTTCCTTTTATCTATGAAAAGAACGGTATTACAGAAGAAAATGCAAAGATTGTAACATCAAATCCTGAAATCCTTAACCGTGTTCTTGACCCTGAAAATGGTACAACAGTCGGTAGTCTTTTGGCAGACCAGTTAGCAAAAGGACAGAATAACTACGAAAATGCATATTCAGCACTCTATGACCCTGATATTCTTATGAGTCTTATTAAAGTTCTTATAATTGTAGCCGCTGTCGGTGCTTTCATGAATGTTGTTCCGTATTTCTGGTATGACTTCAACGAAAGAAAGCAAAAATCAGTTGTTCGTGTTCTTAAAGTTCGTGCTCTCTTTGAGGACTATGGAAATGGCATTAAGAACGATGCTCAGCTTGTTGAAGGTATTGATATTATCCGTAAAGCAAGAGAGCTTGCAAGTAAAGCTCCTTTTGCAGAAAATAAAAAGGATTATAAGAAAATTAAGAATAAGAAAGAACGTAAAGCAACTATTGAAATTGACGAAGAAATTGAAATTTCAAAGTTTGTTTGTGCTGAACTTGATAAATTCTCAACTGATGTATTTAAATATCAGTACAATGTTCAGAAAGGCATTTACAGTGCAGGACTTCAGGGTCTCAAGCTTATGACTCTTGATGAAATTAAGGCTGAAATGGCTAACGCTAATGCAATGCCTAAATCTACCAAAGAGCAGAAAGAGATCCGCAAGTTTGCTATTGAAGTTGCAAGAAACAAGAAGTCAGCTTGCAAGGCACTTAACAAATACTTTGCAAATGAGGAACTTGTTCAGCCTGACTTTGCTGAGCTTGAAAAAATCTTTGATATTGAAGATGCTTGTGATGATAAGCTCAAGGAACTTTACCTTGCTCTCAAGGATGCTAAGAAAGCAAAGGATAAGGCAAAGATTAAATCACTTAAGGCAGATATCAAGGCTTATGAAGCTAAAAAGGTTGAAGCACACAAAGCTTCAAAAGCTGAAATGGACAGACATGCTTACTTTGCTCGTGCTGCAAAACCATACCTTGATGCTGAAAAGCTTGTAAAACAAGAAGAAAACTACAAGCACTTTGACGAAATCGCAGAAATGTATGAAGAGGCAAAGGCTCGTCACGAAAAGGCTATGGCTGAAGCTGAAGCTGCTGCCCTTAAAGAAAAAGAAGAACAGGCTGCTTATGCTGCACAGTTAAAGGCTGAAAAAGCTGCTAAAAAGGCTGCTAAAAAGAAATAATTAGTTTAATAAATTAAGAATGCACTCCTTATGTTAAACATTTGGAGTGCATTTTTTATGTGTTTTTTAAATGGGTGAACATTATCCCATCAAATCAGAGTTTATCGATGAAGTGTAAAATGGAAAGTGGAAAGTGTAAAACGAAGGGGTGCGGGCATCCAGTGGATGCCGAATTAGCACTGTCTGAGCCGGTAGGCGAGTATCTGCGACGCTGATTTTATTACAATTGCAACGCAGTTCCGACGTTTTCCGTTTTCAACTTTCAACTTTCAATTACGATTAT
>JAFTUP010000235.1 GCA_017466205.1 Clostridia bacterium | reverse complement strand
TGTAATGCCGAGGAAGATTGTGATGATGTTTGCAAGAACCTTCTGTGCTGTTTCTGAAAGAGAATTAAGCACACCACATTCACGGATAAGGTTACCAAACATAAGGAAACCAACTAGTGAAACTTAAGCATGAGCAACAAGACCTGCAACAAAAGTAATTACGATTGGGAAGAGAATTCTTGTAATCTTCTTAACTTCTGTCTGTGTGTACGGCATACGGATAAGACGCTCTTTCTTTGTTGTGAGGAGCTTGATTACAGGTGGCTGAATAATCGGAACAAGTGCCATATATGAATATGCGGCAACCATAATCGCACCGAGGTATTCAGAATTGAGCTTGTTAGCAACAACGATTGATGTAGGACCGTCAGCTGCACCGATAATAGCGATTGAAGCTGCGTCGTTAATCGGGAAGAACATTGAAGCCATACAGAGTGTGAAGAAAATACCGAACTGTGCAGCAGCACCAAAAATCATAAGCTTCGGATTTGAAAGCAAAGGACCGAAGTCAATCATTGCACCGATACCGATGAAGAGAATGAGTGGGAAAAGTTCGTTTGCAATACCTGCATCAAAAAGAACAGATAAAGCACCTTCTTCCATTGAAAGACCCTGTGCACCTTCTGCAAGAAGCTTTGTGTAGGTTGCTTCAGAAATTGATATTTTCACACCGTCGATAACCTGAAAATACTGTGTGATTGCACCTGAGATGGGAAGGTTTACAAGAATTGCACCAAAGCCCATAGGTAAAAGAAGTGTTGGTTCCATTTCCTTTTTAATTGCAAGGAAAATGAGAATTCCGCCGATAGCCCACATGATAAGCATTCTTACATCGAAGTTGTTTATCATATCGCTGAACAGCAGGTCTTTGAAACTGTTAAGGAATGCCATAATTTTTCTTTCTCCTTCATTTTTTATCTCTATGGAACAAATCAGATAGAACAAAACCCCAATCTACTCCATTATAAATGTATTGTAACATAATTTTTTTATTTTTCAATAGGAATTTTAAAACAAATAAAATTATTTTCTGTTGAAAAAAGTATTAACAAGTGTTATAATCACCTCATTATTTTCATTTGGATGTGACAAAATGTTTGGTTTAGGAACTATAATTAATACTGTTTTAGTCATTCTTGGTGGTATTATAGGATTATTTTTCAAAAAAGGTATTAAAGACAGATATGAAAAGACTCTTATGGCAGCCTGTGGTGTTTCTACAATTTTTATTGGTGTCACAGGTACATTACAAGGAATGCTTACCGTTGCTGACGGGAAAATCCAGACACAAGGGACAATGCTTTTGATTTTTTCCTTTGTTTTAGGCGGACTTATTGGTGAGTTTATAAACATTGAAAAGCGAATGGATAATCTCGGTGAAAAGCTGAAGAAATTGTTTCATGCAGAGAAAGATAATAAGTTTGTTGATGGGTTTGTAAATACATCTCTCATAATCTGTGTAGGTGCAATGGCGATTGTAGGCTCAATTCAGGATGGACTTACAGGGGATTATTCAATGCTTACTGCAAAGGCTGTTCTTGACCTGGTTATAGTTGTAATTATGACATCTACTTATGGCTTGGGTGCAATATGTTCAGCTATTCCGATTTTTGTTTATCAGGGTGGAATAACACTCTTAGGCCATTTTGCAGGAAACATTATAAGCGATGAGTTGATTGGCTATTTGTCATATATCGGCTCTGCACTTATTTTCTGTGTCGGCATCAATATTACTTTCGGCAAAAAAATCAAAGTGGGAAATCTGCTTCCTGCACTGATTATTCCTGTGGTTTATGTTTTCGGAAAATATGTCCTTGAAATAACACATTTTTAATAGTATAATAAATTGTGAATAATTTATGAAAGTGGAGGGATTTTTTATGTCTGATAAAACAAATCAGAAATTTATGAAAAAATCAGAAATTGCAACCTTCGGCATAGGTCTTTTCGGTGTGGCTCTTCTTACAGGTTGGATGCCTGACTACACAGCTACCTTCTTCGCTGACTTTGCGTTTAAGGGTAAGGGCTTCGATTCTGACTTTATGGCGAATATGATTTCAACAGTTTTCCTTGTAGCAGGCTTTGTAGGTGCAATCTGCGAGCTTGTTATCGGTTATCTTGTTGACAACACAAAGACAAAAATGGGTAAGGTTAAGCCTTGGGTAGGCTTTGGTGTTATTCCGTTGGCACTTATCTCAATGCTCGTTTTCGTAGCACCAAATACTGACAATCAGGTTCTTGCAGTTATCTGGATGTTTGTGATTTATTCACTTTATACAGCATTCTGTTGTGCTGTTGAAAGTCCTGCAAACTGCTTCGGTTCGCTTTGCTCACCAAATCCGTCAGAGCGTTCAACTGCTATTTCAATTGCATCATTCCTGCGTTCAGTAGGACAGTCAGGCGGTATGGTTGTTATTCTCGTAGTTGGTCTTGTTATGAAGGCTGTTATGGGACAGCAGCAGTTCAAGAATGCAGAGGGACAGGGTCTTGACCTTGTTATTTCAACTGCAGTCTGTGCGTTGGGTCTTATCCTTTTCACAATGATTTTCTTTGCAAACAATAAAGAAAGAGTTCCGTTCACACAGGAAAAAGTAAGCCTTAAGGATGCTGTGAAGGTTGTTTTCACAAACAAGAACCTTCTTATGGTTTCTCTTACAAAGCTTACAGGCTTCGGTCGTGGTGTTTACGGTACAGTTTCTCTTTACATAGCAGTTTTCCTTTTAGGTTCAAAGGATTTGAAGCTTGCACTCCTGCTTCCAATGGGTATCGGTACTGCAGTAGGTACACTTCTTGTAAACTTTGTTCTTAAGAAGTTCAGCACAAAGCAGACATTTATTCTCTTCTGTGTATATGGTGCATCTTCACTTGCAATTCTTTTCCTTGTTTCTCGCGGAATTGGTTTCAACGACGGACTTATTATTCCGTTCCTTATTCTCAATTTCTTCTGCGGTCTTCAGCACGGTAACACAAACGTTACACCAAACATTATGATTGCTGACTGTGTTGATGAAATTGAGTATAAGACAGGTAAGCGTTCAGA
Source organism: Clostridia bacterium (assembly GCA_017466205.1). Classification (GTDB taxonomy): domain Bacteria; phylum Bacillota; class Clostridia; order Oscillospirales; family Acutalibacteraceae; genus Fimenecus. The sequence goes on along the minus strand of JAFTUP010000235.1, from coordinate 7,753 downwards.
GGGTCTGGCTTATGCAGGCTACGGACTTTTCTCAAAGATTGCTTCTGCATTCACAAAGGGTCTCGGTCCTTGGCTTCTTTACACATGGTCAGGATATATGGTTTCAACTGACCCTAACGTTGCTTATGCACAGCAGACAGACGGAACACTTAACAAGTTGCTTATGATTTACACAATTATTCCTGCAATATTTGTTATTCTTCAGGGTGTGCCGATTCTCTTCTATGATATGGTCGGTGAAAAGAAGGAAATGATTACAAAGGCTCTCCAGGAGCGTCGTGCTCAGGCCGGAACAGCACCTGAAGCAGAAAATGCCTGAAGGAGGTAACAATAATGGCAAACAAAGAAAAATCATTTAATTTTAAAGCTTATGCCATAATCGTTTTTGTGGCAATTTTAGCAGCACTTCTTGTTATTACAACACTTACCTTTAAGGCAAAATATACGGGTTTCCATCCTGAAGAGGTGGCAAGAACCTATGTCGATACAATAGTTCAGGCCGGTGACGGATATAACGCATATAAAAATGCTCTTCCGAGCAAAAACTATAAGTACGGTGATTATATCCGTGTTTACTATATGTATCCTGTAATTTATCGTGATACAGAGGGTTATACAGTCGGCGGTGATCTTGACGGTCTCAAGGGATATAACGATGATTCATTCAAGGGTGACAAAACACTTAATGATGATGGCTCACTCAATGGTAAGCTTATTGACGAAATGTATCCTGTATATGTAAGTCTTGTTGCAAACGGTTGGGATGATTATGACAAGATTTACACAGAGTATTTCAAAGTATTGGTTGAAAAGCGTGAAGTACTTTTCGGTGACAAATATATGTCTGATGAAGTAATGTTCACTTCCCTCGAAGCTAACGTTGCAACTTATGCTGATTCTCTTACAGGTACTGAAGATGTTTATGACGAAAATTCAGGTGTTCAGTTAAGTGAAAAGAGCACAGGTGCTTATCAGACTGCTTACGGTGAGGATTATAAATTCACAACAACAGTAAAGGCTGAAAATGAGGTTTCACTTGAAGATGCAAAATCAAAGATTGATGCAAAAGCACTTGAAACTTATGAAGTAACTCTTGATGATATTACAGATGCAAAGAATTTCACAATTGAGGTAAAAACAGAAGACGGTGAAACAGTTGCAGAATCAAATGTAACAGTTGTTAAAATCAAGGACTTCTGGTATGTAGATAATACAACCGTTGACACATCGGAGCTTTACAGCTTCTATTTAAATAAATAAACACAAAATTAACGGAGTCAGATTTGACTCCGTTTTTTTATGAGTTATTAAGATGTGCAATGTAAATTATAATTTGCGGGATGGACTTCGTAGGGGTCGGCGTCCTCGACGACCCGATGTTGGTTTATCTGTTTACTTGGTTAGGGCTGTCGGGGACGCCAGCCCCTACGAAAATCAATTCGATAAACTCCGATTTATTTTGCGAATGTTCCTTTCCAATCGCCGGGTTCGGCATCGTAAAGCACCTCAAGGATAATATCAAGGATTTTCACTATATTTTCTGTACCCTTTTTAAGTTTAAGGACTTTTTTGACTCTCTTATTAAAGAGTGCCCATACTGCCAGATATTCAGGTGTATATGGGTCATAAGGTTCGTCACCCTTGAACACATTTGTAACAACCTCTAAAAGGAAATCTTTAACATTTCTGTCTTTGATTGATTCGTGAATATATTTGCTGATACCAAACATCTTACCAATTGTCTGGAAGGTTGCTTTTTGTAAAAACTGACCAAAAGGAACGAGAACTTTTTCAAATTTATACACCATTTCGGGTGTCATACTGAATGAGGTTGAAAGCTCGGCAAGCTTCGGAATATCATAAGCCATTGAGTCGAAAATTGCATTGAGAAATTCCTGGAAGTTTGCTTTTGTATATTCGTCAACGGTCATTCCTTTTAAATCCCAGTCGAAATTATCGATTTTAACGCTGTCAACCTGAACCTCTGTATCGGTCATAACGACTTTTCGCATAGCATTCGGGAAGCCGACTGCAGAGCAAGTATTGATGTCATAAAAATCATTACCTTTTTTAGTGGTCATTTTCGCAATATTCATCATGTGAGTATGACCTGTGAAAATGAATTTTACACCGTTGTCTGCAAGGAATTCAGCTGTTTTTTCATAGTCACCGAGCATATCTCTCATACTGAAAAGAGGATAAATAGGACTTGGTGGCAGAACAGGATGATGAGTCACTGCAAAAATGTAATCACCGTTTTTATGAGCATCATCAATCTGGTCTTTTATCCATTCGAGACAATCGTCATAATAACCGCAGAAGAACTCGTCACCATCGTCATTAAGGCAGAGAAGTCTGTATCCTTCTTGTAATTGAACACAATATGAGTGACTTGGCTTATGTAAAGAAATTGCCTCTGAAAGACCAAAATCGTGATAGATTTCGAGAAGCTCATCACGGTCAGTACGAGTTGCTGTCAAAAGTTCGTCACCGACACATTTTTCAGCCTTACCGGTACCGTTACCGTTTTCCATATAGTAATCGTGAGTACCTGTCGTAACATAAACCTTTTTGCCTGCATCTTTAAGACGTTGAAGCTTCGGAATTAAATCAGAATGACTTTCTTTTGCACCGTTACAGGTTACATCACCTGTAATCAACACAATATTTGTGTCCTTGTCCTCAATGATTTTGTCAAAGTACGCATCAATAATTGCACCTGTTTCCTTGAGGCATTTCTGGTCAGAAAGACAGATTTTTTCAAACGCTTTTCCTTCTGTACCGAGTTCAAGTGCATAGTGATGCAAGTCGGTTATCTGATAAAACTTTAAATCAGCCATAATTATTCACCTGTAGTAATCGCTGATTGAATCGGGTTGCGATTATCAGCGAGATAGTTTTTTGTCAGAATCGTCAAAAAACGCAGGCAATACTTTGTGTATTAACGAGTATTTTTGGCGTTTATGACGGAAAAGTAGCCACTGAAAATTGTGACCTCGATTAAATCAGCGGTTACTGTTAGCTCTTTTTTCAATAATGTAATCGTGAACTTTATCAGCAAGCTCACCGTAAACCTTGAATTTCTTTCTGAAAACAATAAGTGATGCAAGGAAGAATAACATTGGCACACCGAAACAGATAAATCCTATACCTGTTTTTGTAGTTTCGTTTACAATCTTTGCGGTTGTAATCTGGTCATTGTAATTCATAAGTCCAAGACCACCGAAAAGTACGATTGTCTGAATTGTATATGCCATTTTCTGCAAAAAGCCTTTCATTGAGAAGGTGATGCTTTCATTTCTCGTACCGTTTTTATATTCACCGTAGTCAACAATGTCTGCAAGGAAAATTGTCTGAGAAACGAACATTGATGAAACACCAACTGATGCGAGAATATAGCAAACATCCATAATTACAACATTAAGTTTTAAGATTGGACCTGTTATAAGCATTAAAGCATAACCTGCAACTGCTGTGCAAAGTGAAATTGTATATGTAGTTCTCTTTGTGAACCATTTTGAAAGCACAGGTACAACTAAAAGTCCAAGGACAGAGCCTACTGTACCGATTGTCTGGAAAAGTGACTGTAATTTTGAATCACCCAAGGAATCTGTAAAATAGTAAACTGCTGTTGAGCTTGTAAGATACCAACCTGCATTTGAGAGCATTGCAAAAATAATAAATACTACAAGCTGGTCATTGCTCTTGATAACATCAAAAATCTGCTTAAGGCTGAACTTTTTCTTTTCACCGTAAACAACATTTGTTTCTTTCGTGATAAGAATACAAACGAGTGCAAAGAAAACAAGAGCTATACCACAGATACCTGCCCAACGGGAAAAGCCTGTTGCACTGTATCCTTTTTCATCTGTCATACCACTTGAAAGCAACGGACAAAGAATAGGTGTTAAAATTGAAATTATACCCTGACCGATACCTGAGAATGTTCGTGCAACTGTTGCCACAAGATTTCTTTCTTTTTCTTCACTTGTAAAAGAAGGCACCATTGACCAATATGGAATATCGGCCATTGTGTTTGTCATACCCCAGAGCACATACATAATGCCTATGTAGATATAAAGCGGAAGTCCACTCATGCCGAATGATGTAAACAAAAGGAAAAGTACCACAGCATTACACATAGCACCAATCAATATCCAAGGACGATATTTACCCATTTTTGTTCGTGTGTTATCAACGATTGTGCCCATCATAGGGTCATTGATTCCGTCCCAGATTCGAGCGAGTGGTGTAATGAGAAGCAAGAATCCTTCTTCAAGACCTAAAACGCTTGAAAGATAATAAGACAAATATGAATAAAACATACCGTAACTTAAGTCAAGTCCGATAGCACCAACACCATATCCCAATGCTGTTTTTAAAATCGAATTACTCTTCTTTGCCATAGCTCAGTAACACCTCATCTATTTTTGCATTTAATTCATTTTCCACATCAGAAAACTCACGGGAATAATTTCCCTGCTTTTCTTCATATTTAGAAAGTGCAAGTGACAAAACACCAACTGTTGCTGTTACGAACGGAGCAACCTTAATTGCAGTTTTAATAAGTTTTTTTGCATCCATCAGTCACTTGTCACCACCGTTCCTTTAGTTTTTGCACCGATAAATTCGGAAATTACATTGTATCTTACTCTGCCATTGAGAACAGCAACTTCTTTAACACCGTTTTCAATAAGATTTATAATATTCTGAAGCTTCGGAATCATTCCTCCTTTTGCAAGACCGCTGTCAAGAAGCATTTTCGCCTTTTCAACTGTGATTTTTTCAAGAGCTGTTTTTTCATTCTGACTGTCAAGGAAAATTCCGTTTACATCTGTGATATAAACGAGGTAATCAGCGGAAATTGCAAGTGCAACTTGTCCTGCAGCATCGTCAGCGTTGATGTTTACTGTTCCCAATGAGCTGCAGATTCCCACAGGTGACAAAACAACTGTATAGCCTTTATCAAAAAGAGTATCCACAAGGCTTGTATCAACCTTTGTTATATCACCGACTCTGCCTAAAGCTTTTCCGTTAATATATTTTGGAACTGCTGTTAAAATATTTCCGTCAACACCGCTGATACCCACAACCTGAATATCGCTCTGTGAAAAGCGTTCAACAATTTTCTTGTTCACGCTTCCCGAAAGCACCATTTCAACAACATTCATTTCTTCGTCGCCTGTAATTCGGTAACCCTCATAAAATTCAGATTGAAGATTCATCTTGTCAAGTGTTTTGGTAATTTCCTTGCCACCACCGTGGACAACAAGGATTTTTGCACCAACCATTGTAAGAAGTGCAATATCCTCAAGAAGATTTTTCATAAGAGTTTCATCATCAAGACAGCTTCCGCCAAGCTTGATTACAACTCTTTTGTTGTGAAGCTTATGGAGCTGAGGCAGAATGTCCTGAACACTCTTGATTTTTTCATCACTGTCAAGACCGTGTGTCCTGTCATATTCCTTGAGTGCTTTAGTAGCATATTCCACATCAGTCGGACAATCAATATACTCAATTCCACGCTTTTGTCTTGTTTCATTACCTTTACCTGTAATGAGAATAACGCTGTCAGCACCCATTTCGTTGATTGCTGTGCTGATTGCTTCACCACGGTCATCAATAATCTTATATTTTCCGTTCTGTGTTTCTACAAAATCAGCAATTTCACGAGAAATCTTCTGTAAGGGTTCTTCACCGGGATCTTCCTCTGTGATGTAAATCATATCAGCATACTGACCGCTGATTTCACCCAAATCCTTACGGCGGATAAGTGCTTTATTGCCCGGACAACCGAATACAATTGCAACTTTTCTGCCGGGATATTCCTGACGGACAGATTTGAAAAGATTTTCAAAGCTCATTCTGTTATGGGCATAGTCAACTATTGCGGTAATTCTCTTGTCAGCATTTTCATAGACTTCCATTCTGCCGCTTGAACGAGCCTTTAAAAGTCCTGTATAAATGAAATTTTCAGGGATACCCAGTTTACAGCATACAGCAATAGCACAAAGTGCATTTTCCACATTGAAAAGTCCCGGAATTGTAAGAGTAAAATCACGGTCAAAGTCCTTTGTTCTGACTGTAAACACAGTATCTGAACCGTCTTTTCTTATGTTGTATCCGTAAACATCAGCGTTTTCATTTTTTGTGCTGAATGTTATTACCTCAGGTGCATTCTGTGATGCTTTGAGAACATCTTCACTACGGTCTGTATCAAGATTTACAACAGCTGTCTGACACTGTGTAAAAATCTTCATTTTAGATTGGAAATAGTCCTCAAAATCAGGATGTTCAATGGCACTGATATGGTCAATACCGATATTGAGATAACAACCGACAGTAAAAGTTACACCGTCAGTTCTTCCGTATTTGAGTGCCTGAGATGAAACTTCCATTGTGAAATGCTCAATTTCACTATTAACTGCATTATTAAAATGCTTGTGCAAATCAAATGGTTCAGGGGTTGTAAGATGACTTTCAATATTTATAACGCCATCATAGGTGTCAATTGATGAAACAATAGCACTTTTCTTTTTGCCTATACTTGCAAGATATTCATCCTCAATGTACTTGATGAAATATGCAGTTGTAGATTTGCCTTTTGTTCCTGTAATTCCCACAAGATTTAACTTACTCCAGACATTATTGTAGAAAAAGTTAGCAGAAAGATACATGGATTTTCTGATGTCAGACACAAGAATACAAGGCGCATCTGTGTCATATTTCTTTTCAGAAACATACGCTACTGCACCCTTATTCAAAGCATCAAGCAAAAACTGCTCTTTAAAATGTGCACCCTTACAGAAAAACAAGGTGTTCTCTGCAATCTCCATTGAGTTGTATGAAATCGCCTCAATGTCTGTTTCTGTATCGCAGTTATGTTCTGTTAATATGGAGTTTTTTTCAAAAAGTTCAATAAAATCCTTGATTGTTTTCATCCTGTCCTCCAAAATGTCGATATATTATATATGATACCACAATAAATTTTTATATGCAATAAAAAGAACCCTACAAACTCCGATTTGTGTTTCCGTTTTATTGGTTTTCAACACATATTTTATATGCGATTTCCTGCAATTGTTCCATTGTTTCAATAGTGCCGATTTCATAACGGTACTTTGCAGCACCGCGGAGTCCTTTTGTGTACCAGCCTGCGTGCTTGCGAGCCTCACGCATACCGATATAATCACCCTTGTATTGGCAGAGAGTTTCAATATGCTTAATCATAACTCTCATTCGTTCGCTTACAGGTGGGTCAGGGATAATTCTTTCGTGGTCAAGATAAGCATTGATTTGTGAGAATATCCAAGGGCAACCCAAAGCACCGCGACCAACCATAATAAGGTCACAGTTTGTTTCTTCAAGCATACTTGCAGCTGACAATCCGTCAACAATATCACCGTTGCCGATAACAGGAATTGAAACAGCTTTTTTCACCTCTGCAATAATGTTTCTGTCAACAGGAGGTGAGTACATCTGCTTTCTTGTGCGACCGTGAATTGTGATTGCAGCAGCACCTGCATTTTCTGCTCTTTGTGCCATTTCAACAGCATTTATTGAGTTTTCATCCCAACCTGCACGGATTTTTACTGTAACAGGTACAGGAGAAGTTTTTACAACCTCATTAACTATCTGTTCTGCAAGCTCAGGGTTCTTTGCAAGTGAAGCACCGCCACCGTTACCTGCGATTTTCGGTGCAGGACAACCCATATTTATGTCGATAATCTGCGGATTTACCTTCATAACAGTT
>JAFTUP010000022.1 GCA_017466205.1 Clostridia bacterium | reverse complement strand
TCTGGTTGAGAAAATTGGTGTAGAAAAAAGCAAAACATTGTTAATCAATAATGGTGTAAATACTGCAGTTTATTCACCGATAGAGGATAAAACAAATACGGAGATAATAAACAAGTATGGTTTAAAGGATAAAAAAGTATTTATCCAGGTTGGTTCAGTTTGCGAAAGAAAGAACCAACTTACAGCCATAAAAATGTTATCGCCGATGATGAAACAAGATAAAAGTATTGTTTTTTGTTATGCCGGAGCAGTAATATCTCAGGAATATCAGGAAACAATTGCAGAATATTCAAAAGCGAATAATATAAATGATCAGGTTATTTATTGTGGTGAATTAACACCGGGAAAGCAATTAAATGATTTTTATAATATGGGATTAGCTATGATTTGTCCCACAACAGCAGAGGGCTTTTCCTTGGTTATATTAGAAGCTATGTCAGCAGGTGTTCCTGTTTTAATAAATGAACAGCTTATGTTTGCATTGTCAAAAAAATGCTTAAGATATAAAAATTCAGAAGAATTTGTAAATATAATCAGTAATCAGATTTTAAATAAAGCAGAGAATAATGCTTTGTCAAAAAATGTCAGAGAGGTTATCCTTTCTGAATACAGTTGGGATGAAATTGCCCGACAATATATATCATCATTTGAGAAACATTAAGGTGAATGTATGTCAAAAAAACTTAACGGCACAGTTATAGTTACATATCGTTGTAATGCGAAATGTACAATGTGCAACAGATATAAAGTTCCCTCACTTCCTGAGGAAGAAATATCAATTGAAACAATAAAAAAACTGCCGCAGATGTATTTTACAAATATCACAGGCGGTGAACCGTTTATCCGTGAGGATTTAAAGGATATTGTCCGTGAATTGTATAAAAAAAGTGACAGAATTGTTATATCAACAAACGGATTTTTCACAGACAGAATTGTTGATTTGTGTAAGGAATTTCCGCAGGTTGGTATCAGAATTTCAATTGAGGGACTTGAAAGTACAAACAATGAGATCAGAGGACTTGAGGACGGTTTTAACCGTGGCTATACAACACTCCAGAAGCTTGTTAAAATGGGTATGAAGGATGTTGGTTTCGGAATGACTGTTCAGGATAAAAACGCTCCTGATTTAGTTCCTCTATATAATATTTCAAATGAATTGAATATGGAGTTTGCAACAGCATCTCTCCATAACAGTTTTTATTTTGTAGAATCAAATAACATTATCCATGACAGACTTATGGTGGCTCAGAATTTTGAGGATTTAGTAAATGAACTCTTGAATTCAAACAGTCCCAAAAAGTGGTTCAGAGCATATTTTAATCACGGTCTCATAAATTACATATTCAGTCAGAAAAGGCTTTTGCCTTGTGATATGAGCTTTGATACATTTTTCATTGACCCTTATGGTGATGTAATGCCTTGTAACGGTACAAAAGAAAAAGAGGTTATGGGAAATCTTAATGCTCAAAGCTGGGATGAGCTCTGGAACAGTAAAAAAGCTGAAAATGTCCGTAAAAAGGTCCGTTGTTGTGACAGGAATTGCTGGATGATAGGTTCAGTTTCACCTGCAATGCATAAGTATATTTGGGTTCCTGCTTTCTGGGTAATAAAACATAAATTTCTTTATTTCTGGAAAAAGAAAAAATACTCAATGTACGAGAACAAGATTGTCCGTGATTTTCGTGACGGTAAGGTTTCAAAGGAAGAATTAGATGCTTGTTCAACTTGTGAGAATTGCAAAAAATTATAAGTTATGTATTCGGCAAAGAAAAAAGTAGGTTTTTAAATGTATGATAAATTAGTTTCTGTTGTAATACCTGTTTACAATGTGGAAAAATATTTAGACAGATGCATAGAGTCAATAGTTAATCAGACATATAAAAATATAGAAATTATTCTGATTGATGACGGCTCACCTGACAATTGCCCTCAGATGTGTGATAATTGGGCAGAAAAAGATAATCGCATTAAAGTTATTCACAAGAAAAATGCAGGGCTTGGAATGGCAAGAAACAGCGGTATTGAGGCAGCAACAGGAGCATACATCTTCTTTATCGATAG
>JAFTUP010000234.1 GCA_017466205.1 Clostridia bacterium | reverse complement strand
CTATTCAAATAGGATAGAGATTCTTCGCTACGCTCAGAATGACCGAAATTAATTTCATATCAACCAACAACGGCGGGGTCAAGACCCCGCCCTACCCAAATTGCCCCACAAATTATAATTTGCAGAACAAAATTATTTGAAACACAATTGGTATAAATTAATGAATAATAAAAAAGACAGGTAATCAACCTGTCTCTTTATCTGGTGATCCACCGGAGATTCGAATTATAGACTCACAATGCGAATGAGGAATTCGCATTGTGCTCTTCACTAAAAACAGTCCACCGGACTGTTTTCTTAACGTTCAGACTCTCACGAGTTCGAATCTCCGCCCACTTGGGCAAAAAAAGAGTACGCAAAACGCGTACTCTCATTTTTGGTGATCCACCGGAGATTCGAACTCCGGACACCTTGATTAAAAGTCAAGTGCTCTGCCAACTGAGCTAGTGGATCATATATTCCCGATTTATTATCGGGATTTTAAGTTTTAATTATGCAAAAATCATTACGATTGAAGCCACAAGAACGATAACCAAGAATGCTCCTGCAAAAATCTTTGTAAGGAATGCTTTCTTTGCCTCATCTGTTCTACCATTGTTTTTACCAAAGAAAGATTCAGAAGAACCACCAGAAATGGCACCAAGACCCTGCTGATTACCTTCCTGCATAAGAACAAAAAGAACAATTAAAACCGATAACACAATAAGTGCTATGCCAAAAACAATGTGATACCATGCCATAACGTGCAACCTCCAAACCATGTATATTTCACAGCCTTGATATTCTAACACAACGCAATGAAAATTGCAAGCCTTTTTTATAAAAAAGTGGTATTTTTTTCTGTGTATTATAAAATATCAGCTGTACATACTATTTTTGCAGACGATAAATGAATTTAATTTGCGTTTGCAGTTTCGTCTGCACCGACTGTTTTATGCAGTCGGTTTTTTATTTATATTATAAATTTAATATTTGCTTTTTCTTTGCATCAAATTCTTCTTGTGTTATAACACCATCATCTAAAAGCTTTTTGAATTTCAAAATTTCATCGGCTTCAGAAGATGCTTGTACAACTGTGTTTTGCTGTTGAGAACTATTGTTTATAATGCTCTCAATATAGTCTTTAATTTGTAAAGCTACTTTGTTGTCGTTAGTATTTCCAAAAGTAATAGTATTTTCATCATAATTTGCTGCTTGAACACCGCCACGACTTTCTAAAGCTCCACCAATTCCAAATTGTATATAACCTGCTATAAGTCCTGCTTTCTTTATTTGAATGCTTTTTATTGATGAAATTGGAATCGTTTTGTCACCTTTTAAACCGTGATTAACAAAAGCAAAAAATCCTTTTCTTTTTATTTCAACCTTGTTTTCATAAACATAAAGTTGTCCGTTAATTCCTTTAATTGCGTATTTAGGACTATTCATTATTCATACCTCTTTTATAATTCTTCTTATCTTACCAAATTAATTCAAATATTTTTTTACATTTTGCACTTTGCGTTTTTCATTTTGCACTTAAAAAGTCAGCTGTTCTCCTTGGTCCTCTGCACTGAGGATTGCACCGTTTGCAGGAAGATTTTTTGTTCTGTAACGAGTTGGTTTTGCAAACATACCGTCTTTAAAATCAGTTACAGACTCCACTCTGTGACCTTTTTTAAGGCTCATTACAGCAACACCCTGACTATCCTTTGTAGTCTTTGCGGAAATTGCACCTGAATTAAAGAGCAAATATCTGCCTGCTGTTGATTTCATAACAACCTCTTTGTCAGCAGTTACATAAATAGCATTTACAATAGGACTCTTATCGGAATAAGCCTTAATAAGCTTTTTACGGTTTGTCTTTGTTTCATAAGCTGAAACATCAACCTTTGCAACCTTACCATTCTGGAAGAAGAAGAGCATATAACCCTTATATTCTTTCACAACAGCCATAAATATTGCTGTTTCGCCCTCTTCCATCTGAAGCTTTGAGCCTACGAAATCACCGAGAACACTTGCTTTTGTATCGTCAAATTCACTTGCTCTTGACTTATAAACCTGACACTTATTGGTGAAGAAGAGAAGCTCAACGCTGTTTGTAGTTTCCACAGTTGAAATAATCTCGTCATTTTCTTTAAGTTTATGTTCACCGCTCATACGAAGTGACAAAGGAGTAATCTTCTTGAAATAACCTTCCTTTGTAAAGAAAAGAGTAACAGGATAATCAGGTACTGCCTCGATTTCTTCCTCTGCTTCTTCAATTTCCTGAGCATAAACGATTTCTGTTCGTCTGTCTTTACCGTATTTCTCAACAACCTGGTTAAGCTCATTAACAATGATTTTCTTAACTCTTGCCTTACTTGAAAGGATATCTTCCATATCCTCAATCTGCTTTTTAAGGTCTTCAACATCATTAAGACGTTTGAGAATATACTCTCTGTTTAAATGACGAAGCTTGATTTCAGCCACATATTCAGCCTGAATTTTATCAATGCCGAAACCAATCATCAAGTTAGGTACAACCTCTGACTCCTCTTCTGTTTCACGGACAATTTTAATTGCCTTATCAATATCAAGAAGGATTTTCTGAAGACCTAAAAGAAGATGAAGTTTATCTTTTGCTTTTGTTAAATCAAAATAAACTCTACGATTTACACATTCTGTACGGAATGCAATCCATTCAGTAAGTAAATCTGCAACGCCAAGCACCTGTGGTACACCAGCAATAAGAACATTGAAGTTACAAGAGAATGTGTCTTCAAGCGGTGTCATTTTATAAAGCTTTTGCATAAGCTTGTCTGCATCTGTGCCACGCTTAAGGTCAATTGTGATTTTAAGACCTTTTTTATCTGTTTCGTCACGGATATCGCTGATTTCACGAATTGCATTTGCCTTTACCTTTTCAATAATCTTATCAATTATTGCTTCAGCAGTTGTTGTTGGTGGAATTTCAGTAATATCTATACAGTTATTTGACTTATCGTAAGAATATTTTGCTCTTACTTTAAAGCCACCACGACCTGTACGGTAAATCTCACGCATCTGTGCTTCGTTATAAATAATCTTTGCACCACCGATAAAATCAGGTACTTTAAGAGTTTCCATAACATCAAAATCAGGATTTTTAATAAGTCCGATTGTGGTTTCGCAGATTTCACGAAGATTGAATGAACAAATTGAAGATGCCATACCAACAGCAATACCTGTATTTGAGTTTACAAGAATTGATGGGAATGTTACAGGTAAAAGTGTAGGCTCTTGCATAGTTGCATCATAGTTATCAACAAAATCTACTGTATCCTTATCAATATCACGGAAAAGCTCCGATGAAATTGATTCAAGTTTTGCCTCAGTATAACGGGATGCAGCAAAAACCATATTTTTTGAATATGCTTTACCGAAGTTACCTTTTGAGTCAACATAAGGATGCAAAAGACTCTCGTTACCACGAGATAAACGCACCATTGTTTCGTAAATAGCAGCATCACCATGAGGGTTCAACTGCATTGTACGACCAACGATATTTGCAGATTTAACTCTGCCACCGTTTAAGAGACCCATTTTATACATTGTATAAAGCAATTTTCTGTGTGATGGCTTAAAACCATCAATTTCAGGGATTGCACGGGATACAATTACGCTCATGGCATAAGGCATAAAGTTTGATTCAATTGTATGTGTAATTCTCTGTGTAACAACTTCACCTGCACCAAGAATGTGGGCATTCATTTGCTCTTCGGTGATTTCTGTTTCCACAGGTTTCTTTTTTCTTGCCATAAAATTTATCTCCTATTCAGGAATTATTACGGGCGATTCGTGAATCGCCCCTACAACGCAGGCGTGGAAGCCTGCCACTATGCGATTATGATATATCTGCAAGGTCAATATACATATGACCGTTTTCTGCGATAAAGTCTTTTCTGCCTTGTAAGTCGTCACCCATAAAGAGTTCGAATTTTTCATTTATAAGTGCTTCGATATTATCAGGCTCAACCTTAATAAGACGTCGAGTTTTGGGGTTCATTGTTGTGAGCCACATCATATCAGCATCGTTTTCACCAAGACCCTTTGAACGCTGAATTGTATATTTTGAGTCGCCGATTTCACTTAACACATCTGCTTTTTCCTTTTCTGTATAGCAGAAATAAGTCTGGTCCTTTGAGCGGATTTCGTAAAGTGGTGATTCAGCAATAAATACCTTGCCCTCTCGGATAATTGTAGGCATAAGTCGGTGAATCATTGTAAGAATAAGTGTTCTGATATGGAAGCCGTCAACGTCAGCATCAGTACAGATGATAACTTTGCTCAAACGCAAGTTTTCAAGGCTGAAAAGTGATAAATCCTTATTTGACTTACTATTAACTTCAACACCACAACCGATAACCTTAATCAAGTCTGTGATAATATCACTCTTGAAAATTTTGTCGTATTCGCTCTTCAAGCAGTTAAGAATCTTACCACGAACAGGAATAATCGCCTGGAAAGACGAGTCACGAGCCTGCTTACAAGCACCAAGAGCAGAGTCACCTTCCACTATGAAGATTTCTCGTTCATTTACATCCTTGCTACGACAGTCAACGAATTTTTCAACTCGTGAAGTCATATCATTACTTGTCTGCAAGGTCTTTTTAATGTTAATTCTTGTACTTTCTGCCTTAATTCTTGAACGCATATTGATGAGAATCTGATTTGTAATCTTTTCTGCATCAAGCTTATTTTCAAGGAAATACACTTCAAGCTGCTGACGGAAGAAATCTGTCATTGCATCCTGAATGAATTTATTTGTAATTGACTTTTTAGTCTGGTTTTCATAAGAAGTCTGGGTTGAGAATGATGAAACAACTAAAATCAAGCAATCTTCAACATCCTGATAACTGATTTTAGCATCACTCTTAAGATATTTGCTGTTTTGCTTAAGATAATTATCCACCTGATAAACAAAGGCATTTCTGAATGCTTTTTCAGGTGCACCACCGTGTTCAAGGAAGCTTGAGTTATGGTAGTATTCTTTAAGTTGAATTTTATTTGAGAAACAAAGAGAAGCTGTGATTTTTACTCGATAATCCTTTTTATCCTCACGGTCACGACCGACTCTTTCAGTTGACCAGAACTGAACGGACGACATTTCTG
>JAFTUP010000233.1 GCA_017466205.1 Clostridia bacterium | reverse complement strand
AGAAAAGCTTAAGGAATTATATTCCTTCTGCGAGAAGCTGAACAAGGAAATTACACAGATGTGTTATAATATGCAGAGCGATAATTTCTCATTTGAGGAAATTGACTCAACAATTATGACTGAAAACGAAATAAATCTTGCAAGCAATGGTTTTGACGATACTGAGCAGGCACTTACGGATGTCCCCACACTCATTTATGACGGTCCTTTTTCTGACCATCTGACACAGGGAGAGCCTGAATTACTAAAGAACGAGAAAGAGATTACCAAGGAAAAGGCACTGGCGATTGCTCAGAAAGTATGTATTTCAAAAAGCGACAATCTCATATTTTCTCACGATGATGACGGTGAAATTCCCTGTTATGTTTTCAAAAACGAAGACTGCACTGTTGCAATTACAAAGCGTGGCGGAAAGCCTTGCTATATGCTTAATTCAACCTTTTCGGGTGAAAGTAAAATAAAATACAGTGAAGCTGTAAGCAATGCAAAAAGCTATCTTAAAAAAATAGGTTATGACAATGTAAAAGAAACTTATTACTACACAGATGACGGAATCTGCACTATAAACTTTGCCGCAGTTTATGAGGATGTTATTATGTATCCTGATTTAATCAAGGTGTCTGTTTGTCTTGAAAAAGGAAATGTTATGTCCTTTGATGCAACAGGATATATTGCAAATCACAAAGACAGAAACAGTCTTGACAGAAAGCTGTCAATGGTTGAAGCTGAAAAGGTGCTGAACAATCAGCTTCAGGTATTAGACAGTCAGGTGTGCATTATCCCTACTGAATGGGATACTGAACAGCTATGCTATGAATTTCATTGTAAAGCTGATGAACAGGAGTTATTAGTTTATATCGACTGTAACACAGGAAAAGAAAACAATATCCTTATACTCCTCTATAATGACGGCGGAGTTCTTACAAAATAGTATAAAAGCGAAAATCAAGTAAATAATATTAACACAAAATTTCAGGAGGTTAATTATGAAAAAAGCAATTATAGTGTCCCTCGTAGTCACAGCACTTGTGTGCATTTTCCTTACGGGCTGTAACAACGCTGAAGACGGAATGGTGACAGAGGAAAACAAAAGTACAACAACCACCACAGCAGGAAGCACAACAACAACGAGAAATGATGCAAGCAATGCAATGACAGATGCAAGTAATGCTGCTGACAATGTGGGCGACAACATTGGTGAAGCAGGTTCTGATATTGCAGGTGGAATCGGTGAAGGTGTTTCCGATGTAGCAGATGGTGTCGGAAAAGGCGTAAGAGATTTGATGGAATAAAGAAATGACCGATGCCACTCCGGCATCGGTTTGCTTTTTACATATTTGTTTTTTGAGCTTTTTCCATTTTTCTCCAACTGAAAAATCCATACATATCGTTTACAAAGAACACAATAAAACAGATAACAACCGATAAATATGAAATATCAGTTATTGATGCCAATATCCAGAGAACTATGAGCACAAGGTCGTTCATGGCATAAGCCAATGCAAAATAAGGACTTCGTCTGAAGGTAAGATATGCTGCAAAGAAGCTTGTGGTTACTGAAATGGTGCTTGGAATAAGATTTGCCGTATTAAAATATTCCAAAATAAAGTAAAATACGATCGAAACAATTAACGTGACAAAAGCTAATAATAAAGCTTCTTTAGGTGAAATTGAATTAATTTTTACCTGTGATTTTTTACCCTTGTACGGGTTTTTAAGCCATGCTATCAATGCTATCAGAGCCATTGGCATTGACATACAAAGATATGTAATCATCTCACCGTAATAAGCAAATCTATAAGAAATAAAGCCATAGAGAATACTGAAAACGATTGTCAGAAATTGTCCCAAAGGATTACCTTTAGCGTTTAAAATCAGGAATGTTGCACCAATAAGAGATGCTGCTAACGTAAGATAATCTTTATCCTTAAAGATAAAAAAGTTCACAATAATTATAACAACAGAAGATAACCATAACCCTATTTCAAATTTTGTAAAATAATTAATTAGCTTTCTCATATTCCCTCCAAAAAAATAACATCCACAACACATCTTCAAAGACCTAACGATGTGTTTGTGGATGCCAAAGCATCACACTACCCGGTGGCAGTTATATTATTTAATTCTGAAAACAGATATTCTGCTCTTTGTTGAGATTATATATTATTAAATCACTTCTGTCAAGGTTTTCTTTATGAAGCGTAACCGCTGAAATCTGACTGTTATTATAGGTTGTATAATACAAAATTCCATCGTCAGTATTATAGCATGAGGAATAAACTGTTTTTTCGTATAAATCCCCTACTTTAACACAACCCTTCTGCTGTGAAACTGATGAAAGAATATGAAAAAACTGACTGATGCTTTCATCTTCTGATTTTCCGCAAACTGAATTGTGAAGGACAAATGTTGCTTTGACAAATCGTGATACAGAGGACATATCACCCGGGAGTCCCAAAGCTCCCATCCCCCTGCTGTAAGCATTAAACTCGAATTCATCTGAAAATTTTGAAACAGGTTCATCAGCAGTAAGACTCATATAATTATTAAGATTAAATACCTGCATAGGAAATTCAGGGTTATTGGTCAGAACCTTTGCAGGATTGTAGTAGATTTTCAAGCCCTCCTGAACACATTCGACCGTTATTGAACTGTCCTTGTCTGAAATCATCCAATGAAGCTGTGCTGTGCCGAGACCTTCACTGAACTCAGTATTCACAATGTTAATATCTGTCAGAAGCTCCTTGGCTTCATTTACGTTTGAGCATTTTCCCAGCACATAAGGAATAAGCTCAAAAACGCATAAATTTTCCTTATCAACATTAATATCATTATAGACAGAAGATGTAAAACGAAGTCCTGACACAGCAAGGCCTTTTTCATTTACAGCTTCATAATAAAGAGGAAAATTTTCTTCTACAATTCCAATGCCCATAATTGCAAAATGGCTGAACATTGGTTCTAAATGACGAAATCCAAAGGGAAAATTTCTCCCGACAATAATCACCTTTTCGTCAAAGGAGCATTCCATATCAAGATTTCTGCCAAAATAATGTGCTTTTGTTTTAAAAGAAATTGAAGTACACATCTAATCACATCCTCATGAGTTAGTATATGTACTTCAGTTAAAATTATTTTTTCTTTAAAATTCCAATTGTTGCTTCATTTACAACAAAAAGTGCAATAACCAGGGCTAATAAAACAACAGTTGTGATTTTAAAGGTTGTTGCGGTTGCAACATAGCCGAAAGTCAATGAAAAAGCAAAGCCGATACCGTAAGCTCCGCCCATGTGGAAGCCTGTAATATCTGCCGAATATTCCTTGCCGAATCTGTCAGGAACACTGTGAAGAATGCTTGGAAAAATCGGTCCGAAGCCTATGCCGATAAGAAGCAATCCGAAAAACGCAACATTTCCTATCGGAAGTGATAAAAGCACCATTCCGAAAAACGATATAACAATACCGAACCTAATCATTGTATTGTCAGATGCCTTAATTGAAATAAATCCCGAAATAATTCTGCCAATCATTATTCCGCCATAATACAGGGAAATCCATTTTGCTGCTTCGTCAGGCATAAGCGAATGAACATTGACTAAAAACGATGCACCCCATGTGCCTATAAGAAACTCCATACCGCAATAAAGTCCCTGAGATAAAATGCTTGTAAGAACTCCGCGAATTTTCAGAATTTCAAAAAGACTTTTGTTCTGTGATGATTTTTCCTCACCGGCACCGTTTTCACTTACCAATTTCCACTTTTTTAACGAAAAGAGAATAAGTAATGCGATGGCAAACTGCATAAGTGCAATTACGCGATAGCCATTTCTCCACTCTCCTGCTTCACCTGTCAGAAAGCGTGACATAATGAGCGGACTTAAAGTGACACCAAGTCCCCAGCAGGCGTGAAGCCAGTTCATGTGCTGTGCTTTAAAATGAAGTGACACAAAATTATTAAGAGCAGTATCAATAACACCTGCACCGTAGCCCAACACAACACTGCCAATCATCATAACAACAATATTAGGTGAAAAGCTGATTATGAGAAGACCGAAAACAGTAAGCAAGGTTGAGTAGAGTGTCACCTTACCCGTACCTAATTTTCGTATTAACCATCCTGCAAGAAAGCTTACACCACCTGTACAGAAAGCAGTAATAATGCTGTAAAGAGATGCAAAGCTTTCGTCAACACTGAATTCAGTATGAACAACAGGCCACACAACTCCGAAAAGAGAGTCAGGAAGTCCCAAGGACACAAAAACAACATAAATAATTGCTAAAAGAAAAGCCATAATCCACCTCAAAGTTTTACTGTCGGTATTTTATCACAAAAAGATTATACAATCAACAAGATGTTAAAGTATATAAGAAAATAAATATAAATATAAAAAATCAGTCATTGAAATAGTTATTATATTGCTTTATAATGGTTGTAATATGATATTGGAGACAACACTATGAAAACTTATGCACCTGATTATTATAAGAATTTTAAATGTATTGCGGAAAAATGTCTGCACAACTGTTGTATCGGCTGGGAAATTGACATTGATAAGGAAACCTTGGAAAAATACGAAAACCAGAAAGGTGCCTTCAGCAGAAAACTAAAAAACGGAATTAAAAAATGTGGGGATTACAGCTGCTTTCACCTTGACGGAAAAGGCAGATGTGTTTTTCTTAACGAAAACAATCTTTGTGAAATTATTCTTAATATGGGTGAAGCTTCTCTTTGTCAGATATGCAGTGACCATCCTCGTTTCAGAAATTATTTTTCAAACAGAATTGAAATCGGTCTTGGACTTTGCTGTGAAGAGGCAGGAAGAATAATCTTGTCACAGGACAAGGCATTCTCACTTGAAATAATTGATGAAGATAATGATGAATTTACAGAAACTGACGAAGAAATTGCATTTTTTAAATTCAGAGAAGAGCTTATGAATAAAATTTATAACGGTGGAACGGTTCTTGACTTTTGCGAAAGCAGTTTTCCTGAAAAAACAGTTAATGAATGGGCTGATTTATATTTGTCTCTTGAAAGACTTGATGAACATTGGACAATTATTTTAAATGACCTTAAAGAAATTGATATAAGTGATGTTGAATTTCCCGAAAGCTTTGACAGAGCATTTAAAAACCTGACCGGTTATTTTACATACAGATTCTTAAATGAGTTTTCAACTGAAAATGAGCTTATGTTTATTCATTTAAGCTGTGAAATGATAAAGAATATAAGTAAAATGCACATAAAAAAATACGAGGTACTCCACCTTGATGACATAGTGGAATACGCTCGTATGTATTCATCGGAAATTGAGTATTCAGATGAGAATATTGAAATTATAATTCAAGAGCTTTTTGCATAATAAGACGGGCATCAACGGCGGTGATTTCATCGTCGTTATTCATATCGGCTGCAGCAAGCTGTGACCGGGAAAGCACAACAATACCTGCCACATGCTTCAATGCAAAACGGACATCAATTGCTGACACAAGGTTATCACCGTTAAGGTCACCCATTACAAATGAGTTTTTAACCAGTTCAAGTGCAACGCTAATCCGTGCAACAAGCTCATCAAGCTGACCCTGCTGTGACAGCTTCAAGCCTGAAACATCAGTCAGGAGAAGCTCATCAAGGTCATTGAGATATTCTTCATCATAGAGTGTTCTGTCAAGTGAGTTAATTTCCTCAATAAGTGCATTATATTCAGTATAATCAGCATCTCTGTATTCAGGTGCATTGAGAATCGGTTCAGTTACAACAGTACCGTAATGACCATTGTATTCACTTGTTATAACACAGTAATATGCTGCACAGTTATCCTCAGGAGACGGTTCATAATAGAATTGTATTGCACCTTCAATGAGTGTTCCGCCTGTGTTTGAAACAGTTTCGTTGCTGTACCATTGATATGTACAACCATATCCGATAGCAAGAACATAAATATACCGTTTATCAGCACTTACCTGTGTTGATGTTTTTTCATATATAGCAGGAACAGGACAAAATTCCCTGTTCACTGACTCTGCATAGGTTTGAGCATAAGAGTCCTCATAACCGTAAACAACATAATCCGTGCTTGGAGCTGTAGCTGAAACCGATGTGAGGGTTTCAGGTAAAAGGAGCACCTGTAATGTATCAGGCAAGCTTTTAATTTCTTCAACATTTTCAAATTTAAGCATCTCAACGGACGAGCCCTTGAATGCATTCTTAACAACTGATGTTACCTTTGGTAAATAAAGGTTGATAAGAGATGTACAGCCTGAAAATGTATATGCATTCAGTTCTTCAAGAGAAAGAAGTCCTACGATTACCAGTGAAGTGCAATCGGAAAATACATAAGATCCTGTTGATGTAACATTCGGTAAATATACATATTGAAGACTACTGTTATCAGCAAAGGCATAGTTGCCCACATCAGTCACCTTTTCACCAACAAAGCTTTCAATTGCAGAGTTACGGAATGCGTTAGCCTTAATGGAAGTAACTTCAGGAAGCTCAACAGTTTTAAGTGAAATGCAGTTTTTGAATGTGCCAATGGGCAATTCTGTAATTAACGGCATTGATACTGTTTCAAGATTATAACAGCTTGCAAAGCAGTTAGTGCCAAGCTCCTCAAGTATCGGAGCATTAAAACCGGTTATTCCCGATTCGTCAAAAACATACATATCCATTTCAGTAAGATTATTAAATGTTATATCACCAAGATTGGTTGTTCCTGCAAAAGCATAGCTGTCTATAGACTCAAGCTTCGGGAAATCTACTGATTCAAGAGCTGTATCACGGAATGCATAAGTACCGATAGTTTCAACACCGCTACCTGCAACATAAGTCAGTGCTGTGCAACCTTTAAATGCAGAAGAATTTATATTAGTAACATCGGCAGGAAGAGTAACTGAAACAAGCTTTGTGTTACCCTCAAAAGCATTTGAAGCAATACCGACTACTTTTTTATTTTTAACAACCTCAGGAACAACAATTTCCGACCTGCTGTCATAATAATTTGTGATATATCCTAAGCTGTTTATATCATAAAAGTCCTCTTCAGCAGTACCTATTCTGTCATATTCAACCGTTACAATTTCACTGGGATACTTTCCGCCTGTGTAAGCAATTGCAGCAATTTTTGTATCAACTGAAATTTTGATAGGTTCTTTGTATTTAACTCCGTCAAAAATACTGAAGGATTCAAGGTCAGTATCATAAGTCAAATAATAAATACTTGCATCAGGTTCGGCACAAACAATTTCAACTGTAAAAATTTCAGAAAACTCACAGCTGTCAACACTGAATACCGGTGCGGTAGTTGTAGGCATACCATCAAGAAGATATTTAAGGTATAGCATACCTGCACCAAAATGGTTTTCGCCTTTATTTTCAAACATTTTTATAGTATATTCCTTAATCATTTCTTCACATTTGCTTGCAGACTTATCCTTATAAATACTCTGAATAAGTGCAAGACCTGCAGTAACCTGCGGTGCAGACATTGATGTGCCGCTTAATGAAGCATAGGTATTGTTAAGATAGCTGCTTTCAATATTAGTGCCGGGAGCACAGATGTCGATTGTATTGTCATAATTTGAAAAGTCAGCAAGGTTATCATTTTTATCCGTTGCACTGACAGTAATTGCAGACTCAATGCAAGCGGGAGAATAATAGACCAAATCAAGGTCGCTTCCGCTATTACCTGCCGAAACAACTACATTTACATCACTCGCAACAGCCGCGTTAACTGCCTCAGTCATTCTTTCACTTACAAGTTTAGCTGAAAGGCTCATATTGATAATATCAGCACCGTCAGCAACAGCTAAATCAACTGCATGAGCAATAGTACTCAGAGAGCCTTTACCGTACTGATTAAGCACCTTATAAGGTCTGATTTTTACATTTGACAAGGTGTTACTTGCAATAATACCGGCAACATGAGTTCCATGACCGTAATCATCCTCAATACTGTCAGCTTCACCTGTATCGGACATATTGGCACTACTGTCCTCAATTCTGTTAACGAGCAGTTCGTGGTCAGTATCAACACCGCTGTCAAGAACTGCAACAAGGACATAGTCATCTTCAATCCTATCGACTAATTTATCCTTAATTTCAGAAAAACCGATTTTATCTGCCAGCCATTCAATTGCTGATGCCTTGATTTCGTCCATTTCACCTATATCCACAGGTACGTTTACTTCAATATCCTCACTTGTCTCTACAATAACATCAGGCTCAACATACCGAACATTGTCACATTCAAGGTAATATTCATAAGCCTTTTCAGCCTCTGATGCAGTGTTGTATTGAAGGATATACAGGTCATTATAACCGCTTACACAGTCAACTGCCCCCTGATAATCATTGAGCTTTTCAGCCTTTACAATAAGACGCTTTGTTTCAAATAAATCTGATGACACACCTGTTGAAAACCCAGGAGCTGAAAAGCTTGGAAGCATATCAGCTCCTGCATCAGCCTCAACGGAATTTTCACGAATCATCTCTGTTAAATCAGCACCAAATTCTTCAAGTCTTGCTTTCTCATTATTACTTTCTGCAAAGACAAAAAGCCCCTGTGAAACAGAGGTCAGCAAAATTGTCATTACAACAGCAATTGATATAAATCTCTTCAAATTCATCACCTGTATATAATATTCAACACTTCGTCGATTTGATTGTAACTATTTTGTAACTTTTATAACAAAATTGTAACATTTAAACTTTTATATTTCAATAGATAATCACGAAATTGTACACAAAACAACAATCTTGTCTATTATTTTTAGTTAATCGATAAAAATGATTTGAAGAAAGTAAAGAAGCAGTGCCAGAAGTACTGACACTGCTCATCTTAATAATAAAAATATTTATAAAAAATCGGATATTCGTTTAAAAACTGTTGTAAATTTGTCCTATATTTTGTTCCCGGGTCATTTATTGTAAATCCTGATGGTGTCAAAGAACTTCCACCGGAAAATCCTGTTATAACAACCCAATGCTGCGTGCCGGAAGAATTCTTTGCACCTAAAAGGACCGGTTTACCCTCTTTAAGTTTTTGATATATTTTACTTAAATATCCACTACTGCTTGTAACTGCAGTATAGTGACTTGGCCAATAAACACTTCCCGAAGAAGTATAACTGAGTTTCTTTGACATAGCATCAGGATAAATTGTTGTTCCTGTTCGATATGATTCCATCATTGCAATGCCTGTTGTTGCACAGCCGATTTTGCCGATTGTCTTACCTGATGTGCCTATGGTTACATTTGCCCAACGTGAATCTGTCTGTTTAAAATCAGGTACATTCAAAGAGATTTTTGAGTAAGTGGTTGAGGTCATTGAAGTTGATAGGTATTGACTGCTTACATATCCTGTTTTTACTCCGTCATAAAGTATTCTGCTCCAAGACCCCGATGTTGATAAGATAATCACTATGTCACCTTTTGAAATTGCATCTTTAACAGAGTAATTTGTTCCTGCACCTGAACGGACATTAAGTGATGTTGATTTTGTGCTGACAGTTGCAGTTTTACCTGAATCAAGCTTGATATAACTCTTGTGACAATATCCGTATTTTCCGTCTGCATACTCAACATAATACCAATTATTATTTATTGAAATTAAGGTAATATATGAGCCTTTTGATAATGTTGTCAGAACGTTGCTGCTTGTTGATGCTGTTTTACGAACATTAAGCTTTCCACTTGTGACAGACACAATACCTGCTTGGGAAGTTAGCGTTGCACCGTAAGATTTAATTGGTGTTATAAACATTGTTAAAGTTATAATTGTTAATATAATTGAAATTATTTTTTTCATAAGTCACCTCTTGTTTCCATGCATATATGCATACACAGTATATCAAAGATCTTAAAAGATGTTAATACTCCAAATGTTGTTAAAGAAATATATGGATTTTCTCTTGCAATATTTACCGTAACATTATATAATTTTCTTAATTAATACTGCATTATACGGAGGACTTAATATGCATTTGTTAAAGGTTGATAAAACTCATTATATCGGTCAGGCTGACCCTTA
Organism: Clostridia bacterium; assembly: GCA_017466205.1. Classification (GTDB taxonomy): domain Bacteria; phylum Bacillota; class Clostridia; order Oscillospirales; family Acutalibacteraceae; genus Fimenecus. The sequence goes on along the minus strand of JAFTUP010000233.1, from coordinate 2,708 downwards.
TATTTTAAAGAGTAACGGAAGATATTACATTTATGTGACAGGTCATGACGGTATTTATGCTTATCAGTCAGACTCTCTTTTTGACGGTTGGGAATATTACGGTATGGTAATGACTGTAGAGGGACTTGATTCCTTCTGGGCTCCGAGTGTTATTGAGCTTGACGGAAAATTTTATATGTACAATTCAATGGAAATTTACAACGACACTCCTGATAAAGGCGGTCACAGAGGTGCCATGCACGTGTCTGTTGCCGACAATCCCCTTGGTCCGTTTACTTGTGTCAAGCAGATTTTACATCCGTTCTCAATTGACTCACATATTGTTCAGAATGAGGCAGGACTTTTCCTTTTCTATTCACAAAACAAGTTTGAGGGTGAGAGAATAGGTACTTGTATTTATGTTGATAAAATGCTTGACCCGTTTACACCTGCAGGAAATCCCGTTTTAGTGCTTGAACCTACACTCGACGAGGATATCTATCGTCGGGACAGATACAAGAAGGGTCAGCACTGGCACACAATTGAAGGTGCTTTCTACTTTAAGGAGGGCGACTGGCAGTATCTTATGTATTCAGGAAACTGCTTTGAACAGCCAACATATTACATCGGATATGCAAGAGCAAAAACTGACGAAACTGACCTTACAAAGATCAAATTTGAAAAATATCCTGATGCAAATACATATCATCCTGTTCTTTCTGCAAACGAATTTGAAGAAGGCACAGGCCACCACTCAATGATTAAAGAAGACGGTCAATGGTATGCGATTTATCACGCACGCGATTATGATGACGGTCTTAACGCAAGTGCATTTGATGCAAGAAATGCGAGAATCTGTAAGCTGAATGTTCAGGACGGAATTATAACGGCAGAGAGATATAAAGACCATATTTAAATACAAAGTATAATAGCTCCGTAAAAGAGGAAAGTCCCCTTTTTACGGAGTTTTTTATATAAATCAAATAACAAATCGGAGTTTGTAGGGATAATTCGAAATTCGTAATGCGTAATTCGGAATTGTAGGGTCTGCGACACTGATTTAAAATATAACCAATTGATATCACGGTAGGGCGGGGTCTTGACCCCGCCGTTATTGGTTCGCGTGTTACTTATCGGCGGGAGCAAGCCCCCGCCCTACTCTATATACATCAAATAAAAAGAGCCCGACAAATTATAATTTACAGAGCTAATCCGGCTCTGACATTTTGTGCATTAATACGAAATTTATCATATAAATTTTACTAATCACACAAAAATCAGTATTATTTAGTTATTTTTTAACAAATTTCATATTTATTCTTGATTTTTCCTAAAAATTGTCATATAATTGAGTTATATATTGAGGTAAATATACGCATTTTTCACCTAATTTGGAGGTTGTTTGTTTTGAGTGGAGATTTACATTGTCACACAAGGTTGTCTGACGGTACTTTAGGTATTGAGGACATTATCAATTTTGCAAAGAAAAAGGGTCTTGACACTATCGCAATTACTGACCACGATTGTCTTGCGGGAACAGTCAGAGGTAAGGTTATTGGCGCTCGTCACGGTGTTCAGGTTATTCCCGGTGTTGAGCTTTCAGCTACTGATGAGAAAAACGAGAGAAATGTTCATATTCTCTGTTATTTGCCTGACTCACCCGATATGCTTGAGGGACTTTGCAAGAGAAATTCATTGGCTCGAAAAAAAGCAGGACATTTTATGATGCTCCAGACTGCAAAGCGTTTTCCTGTTTCTACTGAATTTATTACAAAGTGTGCTACAGGCTCAACAAATCTCTACAAAAAACATATTATGCAGGCTCTTATTGAGTGCGGTTATACTGACTCCTTTAACGGTGAACTTTATAACAGACTTTTCACAAAGGAAAGTGAGGAAAGTATCCTCGTAGTTCCTAAGTACGAAAATGTTAAGGATGTAATTGAGGCTGTTCATACTGCAGGCGGTATTGCCATTCTTGCTCATCCCTATGCCAGCGGCTGTGAAAACGACCTTGATGACTATTTAGAATATGGTGTTGACGGTATTGAAGTTTTCCATCCAAGTGCATCAGAGGAACAGCAACAGATTCTTAAAAAATTCGCTTCAAAGAACAAGCTCTTAATGACAGGCGGAAGTGATTTCCACGGACTTTACAATACATATAAGGTGTCATTAGGTGACTATTCAACTCCTGATGATTGTCTTCACAATCTCCTCACATACAAATCAAAGCTGAAGAGATTGCAGAAAAAATTAACACAACAGCAGACTGCTGAATAAAATATGAACATATAATAAATATAGGATAAGGAGGGTTAATAATGCTCTTTGATGATAGTGATGTTAAAATATTTACAGACAGCGAAGACGCTCATGAAAATTCCTATGAGGTTTCTGTAATTGCTGAAATGACAAAGCAGAGAAGTAACGGAAACATTAAGAAAGCGAAGGATTTAGGTAAGCACCTTGCTGAAATATTTGTTGACGAACCCAGTCTTTTAAGTCAGCTTGAAGGTGAACTTGGAAAAATCGAATGTAATGATGACCAGATGTATCATGTAAAGGTTTTACTTGTCTTCACAGCAGAGTATTGTATTAACCACCTGCTCCCTGCTACTGTTTTATCAAATACAGCAGTAACTGCTCTTTACGATACAGTTATCAAAAAGGCTTCTGAATTTTATGACAAGCTTGACGATGCTGCTGAATACAGCTTCTACTACCTT
>JAFTUP010000232.1 GCA_017466205.1 Clostridia bacterium | reverse complement strand
GTATCAAGAGCAATCGCCTTTTTGAGCTCCTTAAGCAGGTGTCTGAATGCGTAGTTGATTTCATCAGCCGTATTGTTCTCAAGTCTCTGACCACAAACATTCACCAACTGAGGAAGAGTGAAAGAACAAGAAGCGTCGCATGTCTGACCGTGCATCAACAGATAACGTGCATCCTGATAAGGAATAACCGTATTGTCTCTGCCGTCATCGTTTCCTCTGGTCATGTCATCATACAGTTTCTGAGATTCCTCGATAAGCTTAACAGCTCTCTCATAGAACTCAGACTGAACGATGTTCAGGGGAAGCACCACATTGTGCTTAACATGCTGAGGCATCTGAGATTCAACCTGGAACAACCAACCACGATGACGGGTAAGCTGAGCGAGGTTAACACGAGAAATATTGTGGAAAACTGCCTGAATCATAACAGTCTCCTGAGGTGTAGGATTGAGACGTCTCTCAAGTGAACCGGTAATGAACTCCTTTACGATAGGAAGATTCGGGTCATACTCAATGTTCTGCAGCTCAATCCATGTCTGCTTAAGCATATCCCACATTACCTTTGCAGGATGCTTTGTGTAGCCAATAATGCTTACACCAATTCCTTTGTAGCCATTCTGAATTCCATTCATTTATTTGGCCTCCTTCTCAATTATTTCGTTGATGATACCAATGTACTTCTTAAGACGATTCCTACACTCAATATAGATTTCGGTAATGCAGTCAGAAGAATTACCAAGCGCCTTTTCATTCAAACACCACTGGTATACGCTGTAGGCGTCTGCCAACTTAAGTATATTATACACTATCGGTTCGGGTTTGTACACATCTCCGAGATAAGTTTTCCAATTTTCTTCGTAGTAGTCATGCTCAATCTTTTCAAGGATTGCCTGCATCTCAGGATAGTTTGCTTTCACATCATGAGGAATATCAGATGTACGACTCTCACATGTATCATGCAATGCAGCAAGAATCAGAACCTGTCGTTCCTGTTCGTGAGTAAGATTAAGCTGAGCCATAATCTTCAAACAGAACAAAGACACAAAGCATGTATGTTCAGCAACACTCTCATCCTGAAGACGACTACGATGATTGTATCGAATTATCTTCTTGAGTGGGTACTCACTCATTATGGATTCTTTACTCAACAATTCCAGCATAAGCAAGTCCCTCACCTTTCTCAATCAGTCCAGGAAGCTTGTCAAGGTCTTCGAACTTTGTGATAGTAACATCACCGGACTGAGCAAGCATCAGATTAAACTGGCCGTTAGGTCCAAGAGTTTCACAGTAGTACACAATAATAATAGGCTTGAAAGTTTCAGGGTCATGCATACCGACATTGTAGCCGTTAGCAAAACCAGCCTCCCAAATGGTACCCATATCCTTACCGTCTGTGATTGCAAAGATAATATCACATTCCTTAATATGTTCAACATTCGCAGAGAAGATTTTCTCACGAATTACAGGGTCAGTAATAGGAGACAAAGAACTGTTCTCCTTCGGACTCCACACATTAAAACCGAGTTCTCTCAACTTAGCCTTTACACGGTCCTCTCTTTCAGCCTGTTCAGGGTTGAACCAAGGGCTTGCAAAGTACACTTTCATATTTCTAATATCGTTCATCGTCGATTTCTCCTTTTCGTTTAGTATAAGGGAGGGAGTTACCCCTCCCCATCTTACAGTTCACCAAGACGGTCAGACACAACACCAAGTTTCTGCTCAACAGCTTTGGCAAGGTCATTCCCATCAAATCCGGAAAACATTGCAACATTCATAAGTACAACAAAGCAATCAGCCAATTCCTCAAGCTTTGCCTGTTTATCACACTTATCATTGCGATGTGATTTCCACCTCTTATCAGCATCCAACACTTCACCAATCTCTGACATAAGCTGCTGAATGTGATATGATGCCAAACCAACATCATCAACCGGAACAGTTACAGTCTGCTCATCTTTGTATCGGTCATATACACCTTTACTAATGAGCTTATCTTGAGTTACGAGCTGAGTGTTAAACAACTGCTGCAATGTTACTGCATTAGTCGTCTTCCCACTCATCTTCGTCCTCCTCTTCACCCCAATCTTCCTGAGCAGCATCCCACTCCTCAAGCTGATTGATGTAATACTTAGCCGGCTTCTTAGGTGCTACCTTAATGCCGCGTTCCTTACAGAGGTCGTACAATTCTTTTGCAGACATTTCAGAATAGTCCACAATATCTTCGTCCTCCTCTTCACCCCAGGACTCATCATCATAATCGTCCTCGTCATCTTCCTCAGGTTCAGGCTTACGAGTAGCCTTCTTACCGGTAGACTTAGGTGCACGCTTCTTAGGTGCTTCATCCTCGTCTTCGTCATCCTCAGATTCATCACAAGGGAACGCCTTATCAAGCATCTTGAGAATTGCCTTTTCAGAGAATGCTTTTGCCTTCTCATTTCTGAACTTAACCTTATCCATAGGAACTACAGAGAAAGTCTTGTTCTGCTGCTTACCGGACACACTAATCACGTAGTCACGGTCACAGATTGTACCATAGTTCTCATACATAGCCATGAGAGCAGGAATAGGACTGCAGTTGTTCACAGGGAACATAAACAGCTGAACTTCCTTGGTTTCGTAGTTGTATACAGACCAAATATACTGGGAACGAGTACGCAGGCTTTCATCATCACAGTAAGGGCAATTCTTACCAAACAAGTCCTGACAAGGAACATTGATTCCTGCTTCGAAGCTGTCATGGAAAGTAACCTCCATACCGTCATCCATATCAGTCAAGAAACGAACTCTCTGTTTCTGACCTTCTCTGAAGTAGATGAACTTACCTTTGTTCTGACCAGACTTTTTAACGTCTGCCTTAATCTTATCGACTAAACCCATTTTGGTTTCCTCCTTGATTTCTTTTGAATTCACTCATTGTTTTTCTAAACATCTTGTCAAACGATTCCTGAGTCATATCACCCGGGTCTTTAACACCCTTAAGATACTTGAACCTTGTCACTTTGAAATGCTTCTTCAGAAACTCAGTTCCTTTACGACCACATTCATCGTTATCCAATGCACTTATCACCTTTGTGATTCCTTTGTCTTTCAGCTTTTGAATTTGCTGAGGCGACATCTTCCAACCTAAAATAGCAACCACATTGTCTTCACCAAACTGTACAAACTTCAATCGGTCCATGTAACCCTCAACCACAAATACATAGTCCTTAGCTCCATAGTTACCAACCAAAGTTGTTGCTCGGCTAAATCCTTCATTGTACAAATACTTTCGTTTCTCTTCGATAACCTTAAGCATCGTACGACATACCCAACCTTTGAACTTTCCATTGTCCAACATCGGGAAGATTATTCCGTAACTTCGATTATATGTAACCTTTGCCTTACACTTATGTAGAGTTTCAGGACTGAATCCTCTCTTGGTCATGTACTCTTTTGCGGCCACCACCTCAGGTTCATCAGAATCCCTCCAGTTGACTTTTCTTAATCCATGGTAATAATCATAGGCCTCATTATAAAGGTCCCTCTGGAGTGGTTTCTGTTTTACCAGAGACCTATCCAATTTAATATTACTACACTTATCGGATTTCAGAATACGAAGATATTTTTGATAAGCCTGCAAGTCATTTAATCCGTTGTGTTTGGATTCCATGAGCTGTACAAACTTCTTTGCATCACCAGTCAAATTACATCCAAAGCAGAACCATGAACCATCTTCAAAATTCACTATCATACTTGGATTCACATCATCATGAAAAGGACAGACAATTTTCTGACTTAATGATGCAACGTCCGGTATCAGGTTATAATACCATAATACTTTGGCTAACGCCTCACCATTTTTGTTCTCCATCATCATGCCCTCGCTTCACACCAACAGTGAAGTAGGGATTCTGACGTTTTATTGTGTAGCAACCTTGAACCTGTTCTGTAGTTACCTTACCAATCTCTTCCAGTCTATCAAGTTCCTGAGTATCAACCGATTTAGATACAGCCAGGAAAGACTTAAAGATTTTAGGGTCCACATCACATTCTTTCAAGTAAGCAATCAACGCGTCCATATCAGTGACTTCGTAACGTTTGATAATCACTTGCTTTGCTAAGCTTTTACCTAATGCTTTTTCAAGTTTATCAGGGTCAAACTCAACGCTTGATTTTTGGATTCGATTGACAACCAAGTCACCTTCAACAAACCCATCGAACGAGAATGTCATCGACTTGTCAATGCCTTCACACTCAAAATAGTCCTCCATATCACTGTTGAACTGTGCTTTCAATTCATTGAACTGTGATTGCACCTGTTTGAATCTTGCCTGTTTTTCAAAGAACTTACGAACAGATTGTCTACACTCAGTTGCAGTGAGCTTAGCCTTTCTGTTCCTCTTTGCCATTATCATCCACCAGTCCTTTCAACAGTTTGTAAACTCCACGAGGCCAACGCTTACCAGTCCTTACCCACACAATATCGTCAAACGATACGATGTATTCTGCACCATAATCGGTCTCAAGCTTGAGCTTACGATTTTTGGTAGACTTACGAGTGACCTTAGCAGATTTTACCTTACCACTGGAAAGACGGAAAGCAACCAAAGTACCGATTTCGATGTTCTCAATGTACGGCATCTTCTGAGCCATATCCACATCGACGTTGGCGGATTCTTTCTCAACTTTATCTTCCACCTCTACGACATTTTCCTGATTGTCAACCTTACATTCGTCTTTAGCACTTTCAGATTCGTTGGTATTCTCAACCACTTCCGCTCCTAAGATTGCATCAATCAATTGGTCCTTGGTCATATCCCATCTACCGGAGATGTTCAATTCCTTGGCAAGCTCTCTGAGCTCTTTACAGGTTTTCTTCTGCAGATTTTCTCTTGACATACCTATGTCCTCCTTTGTTAATTTGGTAGCTGCATACTACCGACCAGCCTTTCGGCTGGTTTCGTCGTAATTCTCAACGACTCATCAGGGTAGCTTATAATTCACACCTATAAAAGTTCATCAACTCATCTGGCTTAATATCACCTTTATAACCAAATGCTCGACACTTAAAGAAATTTGGATTGTGGTCAAACATCTCATCGACGTTTTCACTATCAATTAGAACTTCAACTGTAAGAATATCACGATAACCTCTAATCAGCAAAAATCTCATTGCTTCATCTCGGCCTTCAGTCAGATATACAACACCATCAACTCCTCTCTTGATTCCATTCTCAAGATTTGTGATTTTATTATACCATAAAGGTGTAAGCTTGTACACCCTTAATTTTTAACGAAGTTAATCGCGAACAGCGGCTGAACAAATGTGATGTATTCCATCTTATTCATATCGTAAACTCTCAAACACCAATCCTGCTTCATGATACCATCAAATTCAGATTTAGAAGCCAGAGCAATTAGCTCAATTCGTACATCGTCATTTTCATAATGCATTGCATCCGCAGACTTATAAGTTGTTTTGTAACCCTTAACTCTCTGTTTTGCATCGCCTCTAACGAACATGCAACCGATGGAAATAAGGTCAAGGTCCAATGCCTCACGATTGGTAAGCTTCTTCAAAGTTTCGTTCTTAATCTTCATAATTCGTTCCTCCTGAACACTTTAGTATTTTCGGCTAATCATTTAACCTGTATATATTATACCATATTATTTTGGATTTGTAAACCCCTTTTTGAAAAGTTTTTGAAAAAGTTTCAGGGCGGCCAGAACTGTCTCCTGACCACCCCTACACTCATCAATCAAAAATTCAGTTTACATTCCAATTTGCTTGAACACGAAGCCAATAACAATACCGACAATTGCTGTTACGATATACCCAACCACTTTTCTCCACATTTCTCCATCTCGCTCTTCTAACTTCTCGAGTTTTTCACTTTGTTCTTTCTGTGTCTCAGCCATTTGCTTCACGCTTAATGCGAGCTCTCTAACTGAGATGGCAATATCAGTAACCTGCTTTGTCTGTTCCTCCAGAAGCTTGATTCGCGAATTTTGGCGATTATGTTCTTCTTCCATTCTCCTACGGAACTCTTCGTGCTCAGCTCTAGTGATTGGACTATCCATAACTTTGTCCTCCTATGTTCTTTACTGAGCAAGCTCACCAAGGTCAAGTGCTTCAAGCACTGCCTTAACTTTAGGCTGAATAACAGCCGGTACCTGGTCAAAGGTGCGAACACCCTTAACGATGAGAGTAGCATAAACTTCTGCCATCTGTTGTTCCTCCTTTCTTAACAGGATTCTTAATATGAAAAGCTTGATTCTACACAGCATTTTCATCACCATTAGGCATCACCGGCCAATTCCGGATAACCCCAATCAATGAGTACCTGCTTCACATCACCTCTAATGGATGCAGGTACCTGGTCAATAGTTTTGATGCCTTTAACAATAAGGCTAGCATACACTTCAGCCATTAGATTTCACCTCCTAACAGAAGCTCATACACTTCAATCAAACCTACCTGAGTCTGAGTAAGTTCTGCATTCAATCTTTCGATTGTCTTTTCGTCTTCGGTCATCTCTCTCAAACTGAAACGAGTGCCGCCATTATAAGGATATTTTGAATTGAGCTTCATCTTACCCTTATTCACGTCATCGATAGTTACGTTAGAAAGATTCTCCTCGGAGAGAACTTCATCAGCAATCGGAGTTTCGGACTCATACTCAGTCCCATTCAGATTCAAGTTCAAGACCGTGCCGTCTGCGAGCAGGATACTGCTTTTCACCAAACTTGACTCTGTACTCATAGTCATTACGTTGTTTTCGTTCGACATTCTCTTGACACCTCCATTGTCTTATGAATAAATCATCGAATAACTCATCCATACTTTTCAGTGTTTTGTATGAATTAAATTGTTCCATGTAACCTCTCCATGATTTATATTGCTGAAGAATCTCATTATACTGAATTTCACCAGCATCGAGCTTTTCTTTCAACTTTTTGAGTTTTCGTCTTTCACGAACAATACTCGCATGGTCAGGTCTCATGATTATTTTACCGGTTTCTGTGAGATGAATCTTTGCTTTCAAAAACTTGAAGCCTTTATCAATTCGACATATCTTTGTCTTATTTACGTTCATCTCGATTCCAAGGTCTGCATACATCCCTTCAACAAGTTGTAAACACTCAGCAAGGTATTCTTTATCCTCATGAATCATGTAAAAATCATCCATATATCGACCATAACCTTTTATCTTCAATTGCTCTTTGATAAAGTGGTCAATTTCATTTGGATAAAAGATTGCAAGTATTTGAGATACCTGACTACCCAAACCAAGTGATTTATCACCAAAAGCATCTACGAAGTCCATAAGCAAATACAGATTTTTCGGGTCATGCCCAAGAACTTTCTTACATTGCTCATACACACAATCATGGTCTATACTGTCAAAATATGCATGCAAATCGGCCATTGCAATATAACCAACATTTGTTCCATGAGTTCTATAGTATCGTTGTAAATGAACCTTAAGTCTATCAAACGCTTGCGATATACCTCTTTGTTCCAACGATGCATAATTATCATAAATCAAACGAGGTCTTATGTTCGGAATCAATGAAACATCAGATTGAGTCTTTTGAACCATTCGCTCATTTATATGAACAGAACGAATATTCCTAATCTTACCGCGTTCGTTTATCTTAAACACAGTAAAACCATCAGACATTCTATCCATCGATTCCAGTCGTTCTTTTGCGATTCTTACGCGATTGATTCGGTCAAGGTAAAAGTTTTGTGTAGAATATTTCCATGAAATTTCCTTCATGCATCTCTTACCTGACCTCATCAAATTGTTAGCATCAGCTATCTTTTCATAGTCGCTCATAATAAATATTTTGGCCGTTTATAGTGTTACTTAGTGTAGCCTTTTCTTTGCCCAAGCACTAAAACACATCAACCAAACACTTTAGGCTCAATCGCCAAGGTCATGTGCTCCTATCGTTCTTGATTTTAATCGGTCGTTCTTGCCTACATTTAGCAAATCAATACGATATCGGGCGAACCCGCCCAGAGTTGGAGGCGTTGTTGTTGTTGCTATTGCCGTTGTTGTTGACATTGCAAAAGTTCGTGGTGCGGCAGCACATAACCTACACACGGTATAACGGCCCTTAACCTCCGTTTCCGTTGTTTTGTTCTTCTAAGAACTTCTTATATTCATTCACAGTTGACTTTTTCCATCGATACAAATAGTTCTTTGTTTTCTCTAATTGCTCAGAGTACTCCATATACTTATTCAAATCAATGTCAAAGAACTCTTCAACAAATTGAACTTCCTGCCTAATATTGGCAATATCGCTTATAGCTTCATCCTCAAGTGAAATTCTCTTCTTAAACTCAAAATCAAGTGTGCACTTAATCTCATTAGCTGCTGAAATATGAGCAACCAAATTTGATGTGTACTTAAAGAGATTATTCCTCGTTCGTGAAACTATCCAATCCTCATACTTACTAAGCACTTTAGTTTCCTCAACCTTTGTCTGATACTTATCAATTTTCTCAAACAATTTCGCAAGGTCAGGATATTCATCTCTGAGCCTATCAGGAATCAAGCTCTTATGCTTGGTTTTCATCCCGTATGAACGCATTATCATCTGTGTTACGATATGTCGCAACTTAACAGCTTCATAAAATGCGTCCAACTTAGACCCAGACCTTCTCCATTTTGGTACGCTCACATTAGTTCCTCCTTTGAATCATTATGTGTCGGCTTTCGCCGCCACGATTGATGATTAAGCAAGAACGATTAGCGGGCGAACCCGCCCAGAGGTGGAGGCGGTGATGTGGTTGCTAGGGCCGTTGAAGTAGACACTGCAAAAGGACGTGGTGCTTGCAGAAGAAGGGTCTAAACACCAATACCATGTAGAACGAATCCTGAAAAGAGAGTTCTGACACAAAGGCAACTGACTACATACACCGCCAGAATATCCTTCATTTGCCCAGCTCTGATTTCCAGTCACCTCAACAATAGTAGGAAGTCTCATGCTTCTCATTGCTGCAGCCCAAGCGCCCTTGTTGTTCTCGTAAATACGAGTCTGTCTGCAATAAGCTTTGACGCTGGAACCAAGCTTACCGTACTCAGTTTCCATATTTGCAGGCATCAAGCTCGCAGCGTAACCACCGGTATTATCATTTGTTGTGTTAAACTGATAAGACGTTGCAAGAAAGTCTACCGGCATACATACAATATGCTCAGGTCTTGCAACACCATCACCAAATGCCCATGCAGGGTACCAGTTACGTGCCACAACTGCCCACTGAACACCGTTGTCTTCAAAGTAATCGCCGATAGCATACTTATGATGCTCACCAGCTCTTACATAACCCATCAATGTATCAACATCAATGAGATTTCCTTTTTCTCTGATTCCATTCAAACAGTCCATCTCTCTACGCATTACAACATCAATCTGATGCATATCGTATACGAGCTTGGCTGCAGGAACCTTAGTTCCATCATCTGTCTGAACATCAACAACATCTGCCATACTAAGCACTGCTTCCTCAGGATATTCCAAAGAAGCTTTGATTGTGGTGATAAAATCACCATACGTCATCTTCCTCGTGCCACCATTCGCCAACTCAACGATAATCATATCGTTATCAACGAGGTCAAGTGTAGCGGCCAACTCAGGAATTTTCTTTGTTTCAACAGAAAGTACTGCCATCTTGAATTTTCCTCCTTTATTTTGATAGATTGTTCATCTTAACACTGACAACCAATAGGCCACTCAAATATAATGACCTCATTATCGGAAGTAGCAAACAGCTCACCAGAAGAAATTTCAGCAGGAGCAAATGCCTTACCAGAAATAAGCATCTTTTCGATATTGCTCAAACGAGCCTCTTGCTCATCCAACTCAACTTGAATTGCACCAGCAGCATCTTCACTCAATTGGCCTTTAACATTTTCAAACCAAGTATCAAATTCAGTTTGCCACAGCAAAATGTGTGTTGCATACCACTCGTCATACTCAGCCTTCTGTTCATCAGTCCAACCGGTAAAATCATTCTCCTGATTTGTAATCCAGGAAATGTAAGCTGCCTTCTGTTCATCAGTCCACGTATCATATTCATTTTCATAAAATTCTTTGAACTCAGCAAAGTACGTTTCAAACTGATTGAACAAAGTCGTAGTATCAAGCTGCTCAACAACACCTGTAACCCAACCACAAACTTCCTGATTCATTCGAGTATCAGTAATCTGAGCTTGAGTAATGTTAATTGAACTCGCAGGAATGCTTATAGTCGCAAGTTGCAATTCATAGTAGTCAGCTGTTCTTGTAACCTCAGGAGCAACAGGGTTAACCGCAGGAGTTCCTTTCTTAACGACCAACCACATGTTCCTTTCAGAAAATCCAAGACGAAGCACAACAGAGTCGATTCTATTCAAGACACCATCAGCAACATCTACAGGCAGGTACAATGCATCAGTATTTTCATACCAATAACCGTTAATCCAACCTTGTCCTCGTTCAACACCAATCTGCATCTGAGGTGTAGGCATTGCCATTACCTGAAGCTGATTTGAATGCTCTGCAAATACACCGTTAGCAATAAAACTTGCAAAGTATGCTGCGAAGTGCTGAGCCAAATAAACTCTATCATACGCTTCACCTTCGAGATAGGCATCAAAAAATCCACATCGTTCCATTCGTCTTTCACCTCCTTTAAGTTATCTGTTGTTTCACCTTTTGCATAATCGTCGGATAAGAATATCCAAACGTTAAGACAAGTTCGTATTCATCATCGAAGTCCTCTTCGACTTCTGTGATTCGTGCAGACACCACAACACCAAGCTGCTTATCTCGCACCGTTACCTTATCACCTTTGTTGTAATCTACACCAAACTCATACTGAACCTCACCAAACACTCGAATCTGAGCTTCAAAAGTCTCAGTTACTTTATGCTCAGCAAGTTTATTGTCGCCTCTATTGATAAGAGTTTCCTGGTATTCAGCTGGTGTAAGTGATGTTGTAGTGCCATCTTCATTCACGGTTTCAGACTGAAGGTCTCGAGCATCAACATAAAGTTCACGTCTGCCAAGACCATAAGAATCATTGTCACCGGAAACTTGTGACTTTCTTTCGGCTCCAGTTCCTTCACCCATAACCAACGCTACAGACTTATTGTCCTGGTCATTCGTATAGTAAGAACTCGAAAGAATATCTTCAAGGTCTGTACTAAACTCAACAGGGTCAACAATATTCTGCTCAGATGTTCTATCAACACCTTCAACTACTTCAAAGATGATTTTCTTTTCTCGTGGTCTGAATAGCATATTAAAACCAATATCAGCATTTGATGCAATCGTTGTTAAAGCATCGTATACCTCTCCACCGGTTTTTTGCATCGTTATCAAACCACCGATTTGCTTGTCCTCTGCCAACTCTAAGAATGGAATCTTTCGATTCACATTCGTAGGATTTACACAATTCTGATTTACAATCTCATACATGGCAGTTGATGCCACTTTATTTACGCCATTGTATGTGCCCCAAATGATTCGAGTCGTAAAAAGCATCTCAAGCGTTCGACCTTTCACATTGAATGTTTTAGTGCCTTTATCATCAATAGTGGATTTTACAATCTCGACCATTGCTGCATTATCACCACCACACCAAAGAATATTGCCTTTCTTAAAATACTCAGAATTCTCATCTGTGATTGGAGCCCACAATTCAAAGCTGGCGTATCCATTGAACTTATCCGGCCATATCAAACTATCGAATTGGTTTACCTCACCGATATTATCAAATGTGCCGGAATCGTCCAACTTAAATACGAGTATCTGAATCTGCTTTCCTAATAACATTCCTGCACCTCCAGATACTTATTGTTGAAGTAGATATATACCTCAAGGTTTTCAACGTTTTCCTCAGCATCATATCTGAAAAGGTTATCACCTACGGAAAGCTGAAGCCACTCACTATCGAGGTCTCTGTACTTAAAGTAGTTTGTTGTGATACCATTCAATGTGCCTTGAATTTTCTTTTCACCGATTGTCGTGTTTATAACGATTTCCTCACCTGCTTGCATTGTCTTATTGACTTTGAAGTATTTCTGTGTGTTAACGTTGATTAAGCTCGGTCCATGTAATGTACCAATAGCTTTGAATACAATTTTCATACCAACATCAACTGCACCGGAGTTATTGATTGCAACAATCAAACTCGGCTGTCTCAAACCAAATACAATACCTCCAGGAGGATTCGGTGTCTGTGAAATAATCAACGGGAAGTGGAACATTGCAATTGTACTTGCAGCTGCTACCTTACTTTCCATCTGTTCGCTAAATAGCGGGTCAGGACAGTAGCCCTCAACCTTGAACTTACAAACAACTTCATTGTTCTCTGCAATAGCCGTCGAATATCTAACCGATGTATTCGGCAAGAATCTCAACACATAGTCTTTGTAGAACAAATCAACTGCCTGCTGCGGATTGAAGAATCTATTGAGTATCGTCTTACGATTGGTCATTTCCCTTTCGGTACTTGCAATAACCCAACCAGAAATATCAACAGACCTTGTTTCCAAACTGGTGCCTGTTACATAAACACCAATCTGATTTACGTACTTATAGGAGTGGTGGGTGCTTTCGACGGCACCCCAGTCCACAGAATTAAGTACGTAATCCGGAGTAGATACCATATCGAGCGTAAGAATTGCTTTGGTCTCTACGTTTTGGAGCTTGATTCCTTCAACCACACTCACCACTCCTTTCTTTAGAATCCTTCAGCCATATCCTGCTTGGTCTTCTTCATTTGTTTAGCAGCTTCAATCTCATCAATCGCCTTAGGACTATTGAAGATAAATGTATCGCCACCACCAGATGTAGGATTATTCGAATCACCACGGTCCACATATTTCTCAGACCCACCGGTCTTAGTGAAGCCGTTGTAACCGATATATCCTAATGTTCCATCAGAATTCACAACCATCTGACCTGCATCAATCAGCATGCTCAGAGATTCCATCATCTTAGAAACAGAATTACCAATACGCATTTCAATGGACTCAAACCACAATGCAACTTCACCATAAATCGACTTGAGCTTATCAGCGAAGCTTGAAACTGTAACATTTGCACCAACAGATACATCATCAGTTTCCAGACCACCAATTCCCTTGTCGAGGTCTTTTTGCATTGTCTTCATAGCTGCAGGTAACGCAGCTTCAAAACCTTGTGCCACACCAGGCGGCAACCAACGACCAACCTCATCTCTGAATACCTTAGAAGGCGAACCAATACCCAATGCATCTTTAACACCATCAACAATACCAGAGAAGAAGCTCTTAACTTGGCTTGTAAACCAACCAGCTGCATTTTTGATACCATTCCAAACACCAGACACAATGTCAGAACCGATAGATGCAACTTTGCTCGCGATACCACTTGCAGCAGAGGTCACATTGTTAATCAACGAATTGACCGCTTCCTTACCTTTCTGGCCCATCTGAGTTACCCAAGTGGTCAGATTTGTGATTGCACTGTCAAGGTACAACTTAATCTTTCCAGGAAGCTGAGTAATCGTATTGACCACATTGTTCAGGAAGTTGGTAGCGGCCTCTCTTGCCTTGTTAGCAATATTCGTAGCCCAGTTTTGTACATTTGTCAATGCACTCGACAAGAACTGCTGAATTTTGCCAGGCAGCTGCGTGAAGAAACTTACTACATTGTTGATGAAGTTCGTTCCCATCTCGCGAGCTTTATTTGCCATATTAGTTGCCCACGTCTGAACATTGTTCAAAGCACTCGTAATAAACTGAAGTACCTTACCAGGAAGCTGTGTAAAGAATGCCACAACATTATTCAGGAAGTTGGTACCCATTTCACGAGCTTTGGTCACCATATTAGATGCCCACAAAACAACATTCGTCAATGTGTTACCGATAAAGTAACCAACCTTATACGGCAGGTTCGTAAAGAACTCAACGACTGCATTCAGGAAGTTTTGTCCCATTTCCCTTGCTTTTGCAATCATATTGGACACCCAAGTCACCACAGAATTATATGCATTCGTGATAAAGTTAGCGATGTTCGTAGGAAGCTGAGCAAAGAAGTTTACAATCGTCGTAATGAAATTGGACACTGCCATCTTAATGGAACTAATCACATTCGAGAAGAAGTTGACAATTCCATTCCAAATATCGATGAAGAACTGCTTAATGCTGTTCCATGTATTTTCCCACGTTGTACCAAACCAGCCACAAACTGCATCCAACACACCACCGATAGTGTTAAGGATATTCGTAAACCAGTCTTTAATGTAATTCCATACAGACATGAAAATGCCCTTAACGGCTTCCCACGCACCTTCCCAATCTCCTTTGAAGACAGAAATGAATACATCGAAAATGCCAAGAATAACATCAAGCACAACACCAATCGTATCTGCAATATATTGGAATACACCTGTAAATACAGGGGCAAGCAGGTCACAAAAACCTTTCCAGATAGACCAAAGAACTTCAGTGATGTTTTGGAAGTCAAAACCAAGCGAATTGATTCGCTCAACGATTCCATCGCAGAATCCACCAATAGTTTCCTTAATCTCATTCCAGATACTTGTCATTTTATTACGGAACTCTTCGTTAGTTTTCCACAATGTAGCAAATGCAGCAACCAAAGCTGCAATAATTGCAATAACTGCCGCGACAGGCGCTGTAATACCACCAATAGCTGCACCTAGTTTAGATGCTTGAGCCGCCATCGCAGGAAAACCAGCTTTAGCAAGGGTGATACCCTCGCCAATATTCTTAAAGCCGGTAACCAACTTTGTGATTCCACCAGAAAATGCTTTAATTGCACCAGGGACCTTACCAAACATGGTAATCAATCCACCGACACCGGAAACAAGCTTACCGATAATCATCAAAACCGGACCAGCAGCTGCAGCAATACCAGCAAACTTCAGAATCGTTTTCTGAGTTTCAGGGTCAAGTGCAATGAACTTGTCCACAAGAGACGTAAGCCATAAAACGAACTTCTGCAAATAAGGAATGACATAATCAGCCAACTTAATTGCAAGACTTTCAAGTGCACCACCTAACTGCTCAATCTTCGACTGCAAGTTATCCTGCATGATTGCCGCTGTTTGCTCTGCAACACCTCCAGCATTATCCATGCTTTCAGCAATTGCGTTGTATTCTTCTTCTGTAAGATTCAAAAGTGAGAGCATACCTGACATACCAGTCTTACCGGCAAGCAATGCTGCATAATAAGATTTCTGTTCGTCAGTCAAACCACTAAACGATTCACGGAGGATTCCAATGATTTCGTCCAAAGGTTTCATGGTACCATCGGCATTTGCAACCTCAATACCAAGCTCTTCCATAGCCGCTGCCATATCATCTGTCGGTTTTACCAAGTTCGTCAACATAGTACGAAGTGCCGTACCAGCTTGAGAACCCTTAATACCAGACATAGACATTGCAGACAAAGCTGTAGTTACGTCCTCTATACTTAACCCCATTGCACCAGCAACAGGAGCTATGTACTTAAACGACTCACCTAAGTCACTAATTCCGATTGTACCACTATTTGCAGCTTGAGTTAAAAGGTCGGCAACTTTTGTTGAATCGGCTGCGGCCAAACCAAAACCTGTAATTGCGTCGGCAACAATCGTAGATACAGATGCAAGTCCTTCACCAGATGCTGCGGCTGCGGCAAGAACACCACTCATACCATCAATAATCTGCTCAGAACTACAACCTGCTTTAGCCATTTCAGTCATTGCTTCAGCAACTTCATTCGCACTGAAAGCAGTATCAGCACCAAGCTCAATTGCCTTTTCTCTTAAAGCATCAAACTCTTCGCCGGTTGCACCAGAAATAGCCTTAACCTCTGACATTCCTTTTTCAAAGTCGGTAGCAACCTTTAATCCGGCTGTACCAATACCAAGTAACGGGACTGTCACATTTTTGGTAAGAGTCGAACCAACCGAAGTCAAGCTCTTACCTGCACTGGAAAGATTGTTTCCAATTTTTGTTGCGATATTCTTGCTTGCTGTATCAGCTTCGCTTTGAGCCGACCTTAAACCTGCCAAAAAGCCAGAAATATCAAGGTCAAGATAACCAACAGCAGAACCAACATCAACGGCCACAACTCTCACCTCCCTTACTTATCCAGTATAATGTTTGTACAAATCTTTGAAAGACTTGAATTTGAGTTTGAAAGTTGGCTCCTTACCGTCTTCCATTTGACGAGTAATATAAGCACATGCTTCATCAAAACAATATGCTGTGTAAGGGTCAGTTATGTCTAACAGTAAACTAGGGCGGCAACGATATACATTTGCCAGCCCTAGCACATTCAATATTTTCTTACTCTTTACGAAAGGATTCCAGGGCTTTTACACCATTCTGAGTATAGTTGAAGATAGCCATAATCTGGTCATCGGACAACTCCATACCTGCGTTAATGATGTCCTCGTAAGTAGGCTGCATAAGGGTTGCCTTAGCAATTACCTCACAAATACCATACACATCAGCAAGCATATTCTCATTGTCAGAATCCATACCTGCACCACCTTTGGAGAACAGTTCTCCTGCAGCAGTCAGCAAGGTATTAGGAATCTTGCCCTGCTTAGCCAGCACCAGCATACTCGGTCTACGAACACGAGCAACGAAAGGCTGACCTTCCGCAAAATCAGGGAAACGGACAACAGTACCGGCAGCATAAGACTGCAGGTCAGCAAAAGAAGTAATATTCATCGGCTGATTGCAGTTTACAGGCTGAACCTGATTATTCATCTGCTGCGGTACCATATTACCGCCAAACTGACCATTCACAACTCCATTGTTATTTCCATACATGTTATTATCCATGCTTCTCACTTTTCCTTTCATTTACACTTAAGCTTCAAGAGTAGGAAGCTCAGCTACATAGTTGATGTCATAAGGTGCTTCACCATTCTTAGGTGCAGAGTTAATGGTATATTCAGGAACACGGAATACACCGTCCTCAGAACCAAACGCCACAGGAACACCCTGACAGTTAGGATACGTAATCTTCTCATACTGAACAATCTGACCAGAAGCATCGTACTGGGCAGAGTATGCATTCAGCTTAAACACTTCGCCCTTGTCGGAAGAACCGGCAACAGGAGGAGTGTAACCAATAATCTTGGTCTGGTCCTCGGCATCGTACTTAATAGTACCACCCTGGAGAACAAGAACAAGCTCAGGGTTGAACACATTATCAGTGAGGGTGATTTCGTTGCCTGTGATGGTGCTGACCTTAGGTTTCTGGGCACGAAGAATACCCTTTACAACCAGCTTAACAGCATCCTGCTCTTCAATCTGAGGCTCAACTTCAATCTTGTTTGCAGTGTCAAAACCAAATTCACCATCAGCGGTTTCAATGGTAACAAGGCAACAGTCAATAGTTGCAATCTCAGCTTTAGATTTCTTAACAGCCATTGCTAAATCCTCCTTCATCAGATTTTCTTATAGTTCTTGTATTCTATACTAATCATGTGAGCCTTATAACTATCATCATAATAGCTTGGGGTCTGACTACCATAAGGGAGAATCATAGGCTCCAACCCCTTCATTGCCTTTTTAACTTCCTGAACCATCGGCTCAAGTCTGCTGTAATTCTCTTTCGGCACATAACACATAACTGCATACAGGTCATTGTCAGAACTTACCGTCGGATGCTTAGACGAACCGTCATTCTTCACAACAATATATTCTTTAATGCACTCACCTGTCTTCATACCGGGAGAATAAACATCAAATCCTGCTTTCTTCAAATGGAGGAAAATATCCTGCCACCTTGAATCAGTATACTGAAAACTTGCATCAATCATGCTTATCACCTCACAGTTTCAACTTACTCATCAGATTATCCAAGTCCTCGACAATTCTTGGACCTTCTTCTCTGACAGTTGGTGCGATAATAGCATAATTCTTCTCATGTGCCAGTTCCAACCAAATACCATACTCAACACCATGTGCAAGCGTGATACGTACAATAGTTTGACTCGGCTGAGAAACTTTAGCAGTCAGCAAAGCTTTTGCCATACCGGTCCTATCAGTCCAAGGACGATTCAATTTCATCTTGCTTTGAAGTTCACTTGCTTTGGTAGCAGAATACATCAAAATAACTGCACCAAGTTTTGTTCCCATCTTGTCAAGATTTTTCTTCAACGTACTTTCGTTGTAATCAAGCCGGAACGCCACTGTCAACCACCTCCAATGAAATATCAGAGATGAGATTCCACTCTTG
Source organism: Clostridia bacterium (assembly GCA_017466205.1). Taxonomy (GTDB): domain Bacteria; phylum Bacillota; class Clostridia; order Oscillospirales; family Acutalibacteraceae; genus Fimenecus. The sequence goes on along the minus strand of JAFTUP010000232.1, from coordinate 31,501 downwards.
GATATTCACAACACCTGTGACTTTGAATGTCTTGGCATTGATTGTAACAGTGTCACCAACTACCAAAGCTAAATGAGCGGTATCTTCATACAAGCACAGAATCATCGGAATTTTCTTGGTACGAACCTGAGTTGTGTCACCGGTAGTTACCTGAATATTGCTATTCTGCTCATGGTAAATCCCTTTAAGGGAACCAAACACTTCCGGGTCTCCAGTAGGTTCACCAAAATCATTCTTTTTCTTCCTCTTAAACTCGTAATCAATACCGCTTCGTTTTAACTCTCTTTTGATTTTATAGGCCTCAAATCTCGTATTTATCATGGGACACCTCCTAATCCTGCATTATGCCAGAATTGAAGGGCTTGTAACGAGAGGCCAGACGCTTAAAATAAGCTGAAGTGTCCTGAGTGGACAAACCACTGACAGATATTGTAGAATCTTCAGACTTGATAATAAGCATCTCGTAGATGGTAGCATCCACATTGCCATGATTCTTGTCAAGGTAGTACTGGAAGTCGTCTCCGTCAAAGTACGGAGACTGAGCTTCTCGTATTTCCTTTTTAATCCTCTCAATATCCGTCATGGGTTCACCTCTTATTCCTGTTCCTGAGCTTCGAGGAAGGACTTGATAATCTCCTTGGCTTCGTTGGCGTTCTTAGTACCAGTGATGTCAATCTCCTTGATACCAGCAAAACGCTTCACTTCATCCTTATTCCACTGAGAAATAGGCTTTTCGAGAATCTCTTCCACAAAAATCTCATCCTCAGTCTTTTCAGGAGCCTTAGGAGCTTCAGGAGTCTTTGCACCCTCTGCAGCCTTCTCATTCATGATGGTATACCCCTGACGAGAGTAAATCCCGTCAAAGGCACCACGAGTCACTTCAAACACATTTACACCATTCGTAATCTTAACCATGCTCGTACCTCCTTAATTAGGCTGCATTAGTGTCCAGGATATAAACCTGGTCAGCAGCTTCGAAGGAAGGCAGACAAATCATAGAAACGATAGTCTCAACCTGAACAGGGTCAGCCTTTTGAACAGTAGTAACTGCAACACCGGTATCGGTAATAGATACGTTCGCAACAGAACCAGACATGAGGTCAGACTCTGCAGGAGTAGTACCGAACCAAGTCTTGCCGAGGTCGCCGTCAGGGAACATAACGAAAGTGTTAGCAGGCATGAACTTAGCAGTCTGCTCGTTCTCATCCTTGTAACGCTTATCGTTGACCATAACGTCGATTTCGAGCTCGTCCATAATGTACTGACGAAGCTGCTTATCAGAAATAGCACCAGCACCGTTGGTAAGAACGAAGATTGCCTTCTTAATCTTATCATTGTTGCGGATGTTTCTCCAAGTAGCACCATCACACATAGCACGAGTGATAACAGCACCGGTCTCATCCTGAATTGCTTCCTTAGCAACACGAATGTCCTCGATAGGGTCAGAGTTAGCATGGTCAGACCAAGCAACTGCAGCATTACCCTTATGAGTTACACCGTAATCGAAAGTGAAGCTCTGGCCGTTTGCAGCCATAGAGATAATACCGGTAGTGAGTGCCATCATACGCATTCTCTCACGAGAAGCGGCAGCACCGCGGAGCAGACGAGTTTCATCGTCAAAAATCTTGTTCATGACAGAATCGATGTAAGCCTGGTTGCCAGTCTCAAGAACAAGATTGAGTTCCTGACGAAGCTCTTCATCGATGTAGGTAGATTCCTTAAAGTAAGGCATCTCTGCAGTGAGCTTATCAAAGCCGATACGTGCACGAGGAATCGCATGCACATCAAAAGCAGAAGTCTTAAGTACAACAGGGAGGCCCTTGGAACCCTTAATCCACTTAAGGGAAATGCCTCTCTTCTTATCATCCGGGAACAGTTCCTCACAAGGATAAGGAGCTTCATCCTGAGTGAGTTCTTCCCAATATGCAACGAGTTCAACACTCTGCATCAAATCGAAAATAGTCATCTCTTTTGTCCTCCTTTACTTACGCCTTCATGAACGTAATCATCTGGGAAGCACCATCGGCTGCGACTGCAGTAGTGATTGCAGTAGCAACGTCAGAATCCACACGATTCACATTCACAAAACCAAAAATCAAAGCAGTGCCATTAGCATTGCCATCGGTTACATCAACGTCGTGAAGCAACACGGCATTGAGAGCTGTAGCACCATCAGCCTTAACAGCTGCGGTCTGAAGATTCATCAAGTCAATCTTGATAGGAGTACCTGCCTTTGCGATTTTCTTGGAGCCTACAGCAACACCAAGAGTCTGAGGCACGATACAACCAACAGAGCTCTGAAGGTCAACATTAGCAAGAATCTGCTTAGTTGCCGCCATGCTCGTCTTAGTGATACCACTACGATTCAGCATCTTTCATTACCTCCATTTATTTGTTATTGCCCCAGTAGCTGGACTTCTTACCAGTACCACGGCGCTGTGCGGCAAGACGTGCACCCAAACCTTTTTCATCTGCCTTCTTGTCTTCCTTGGAAGTCTTGACAGAAGAACCGGTTCCCTTTTGGCCAGTCTTACCTTTGGTGTCTTTACCCTTGCCCTTATCGTCATCCTCTTCGGATTCACCGAACCAAACAGGGTACTTAGTCTTGAACTCACCGATGATAGTCTTCAGGTCGGAATCTTCAGTCATCTTTGCAAGTGCAAGAGTAACCACATCATCCACATACTGGGTCTTAACACCCAACATCATAGCTTCGGCTTTAGCTTCAGCAACCTGAGCTCTCTGCTCGGCTTCGTTCATTTTGGTCTGATTTTCGGTTTCCTTTTCGGCAGCCTTCTGCTCATCGGTCTTCTGACTATCAATCAATGCTTTAACCATTGCAATAGCCTTAGTGTCCTTAGGGTCAATACCCAACTCCTTGTAAACAGCATTACGACCCTGATTTTTCTCACGGGTCATCATACGATTTACCTGGTCCTGAGTGAAGGTCTTACCACCCTTGGAACCCTTATCATCACCCTTACCGGATTTATCATCACCGGACTTTCCAGAATCATCCTTGTTGTCCTGGTCTTCAACGTCCTCGTTCTCTTCGATTTCCTCATCAGTGAGGTTGTTGTTCTTGGTTTCATCAGCCATTTTGATTTTTCCTCCTTGTTCCATGATACTCATGGTAGATATTTGATAGATTTTTCCTCTTGATTGTTTTCAGACGCCACAAAGGTAAACGTCCCTGGGAACATCTTATTCACTTTGTCAACGTATGCCTTCAAGCGTTCATGCTTTCTGACAACCATAGAATTTAGCATCCTTGCCATCTCATCATTATTGCTACCATGATTTCTTCGAATCCTCTTTTTAGTTTTCTCAAGGTCCTCTTTAAGTTCATAATAACGCTTATCTTGTATGGATATGCGGTAAATCTTATTACACTTTGGACACGCAAAATAAACCAAGGTAACTGGCACACCATTCAATTGAACGATGGCCTCATGTATTCCCACAGCTTCCAAGATAAACTCATGTTCACATTCATCACATTTTACTCTTGTCATTTTCTGGCTCATACTGAAAACCTCAACACAAAGTCAGAATCCGTTTCGTTGTCGTGAATCAACTTACCGGTATATTGTTTCATAAGATTCATCCTGTAGTCAGACAGGTGCTGTCGAGCTTTCTTGAATTTAGCTGATTGCTTTTGTGGAATTTCTTTGCCCTTTTTCTTTGCAACAGACAACTTAACAAACTGTTGAGAAACTTCTCTCAATTTATTAAGGGATGTCTTATCATCAATTTGGACATAATGGCGTCTGCCACAACTTGGGCAATCGTAATATGTAAGGAATATTGATTGACCATTTACATTGAACTCTTTCTTGTGGGTTACTGAATGCACAGCTTCACCTGAAGTAATCTCAAACTTCTGTTTGCAATCCTCACATTCAACCATCAAGGACATTCGTTCTCGATTGATTTCACTCATTGGATGTTCCTCCTTATTTTGTTTTGGTCCTCACAACCACTTGTATATATTATACCATATTTTTCCTGACTTGTACATATCTTTTTGAAAAATATTTGAATTATTTTCGAACTTATTTCCAATATATCCAAAACCTCATTTTGATGTATATTCTCCAGAGGTTCAGATTTAATCCAGAATGAATCTTTCTGGTTAATAATAGAAATTATAATATATTATCCTGAATTCATTCTGGGGTTATCTGAGTTAATCTGGATTATATCCAAAATCCTTGGCAAATTCATCAATATCAGGATAGGTACCATCAGGACTATTAAACCAATCTGCCAGTTGGTCAACCATATTATCAACCACAACAGGCTCCATTGTACACATTCCGTTTGGGTGGTCCATAGGAAGGTCACCTTTTTGGAATACCGTTCCATCACGGTCAATACACAAAGGACAAGCTCGACTACCATTACTATGCCAGATATATTCCGTGATAAATGGATTTTTGTGGGTTGCCGCAATAAAGCTTTGCTGATAGCCATGTTGAACCAAAGTCCTTGCCAATCGCTGAGCATTATAGTCAACCTGCTTTTTGTAAATCTTTACACCATCTTTCATACGAAGATTCCAGGGAAGTCGAGCACTTGGTCTTACGTAAGATTCCAAGTCCTTAGCAATCTCGTAAATGGATTTATTTTCAGCAAGTCCTCTTGCCATTACCTGATAAATATCTTTGAGAGCAGCTTCATTATCACTCCAAATTCTTGAGCTTAAACTCCAACCACTTTCATAGATTTGACCGGTAACAAGATTTCGTACAATCTCATCAGGCACATAACTAAATGCAGCATTCAAACCATCCATAGAAAAACCAAACTCAGCAAGCCACTTGACATTATCGGCAATTACTGCATCAGCAACCGTATGAATGTTCGTTCTGATTTTTCTATACACCTCATTGGAAACTTCCTGACTTGTGGCTCTTAATTGCTTCTGCAATTCTCTGTAATATCGCTCAGACACTGGAGCACTTGCAGTGGATTTGTGAGAGTAGTAGTTAGCTCTCTCACCAATCTCATCTGCCCAATCTTCATAGAGCTTGGCAATCTCTTTTTTCTGGGATGCCATAATAGCATTCCTCGCCTCTTCAGCATTCTTGAATATCAGCTTGTTACCTGCCATTATGGCATCCTCCTTTCTTATTCTTCGGTCATATCGATTTCTTCGATGTCCTCAACTTCTTCTTCCGGATTTTTACCACCAGAAGGATAAGGCTCATTGTCGGAACCACCAGCAGGACTGAATGAACTGTCCTCAATCATCTGACGTTCCAAAGCAATCTGTTCAAGCTCTTCCTGAACCTCATCATCAGTCAAGCCTCTCCACTTCTTCATATAAGCTTTACGGCTCATAGTCTTGGATTCAACCTCAGACAAATCCATGTTCTTCTCTTCGATTTCATCCTCAGGCAACGGAGTATTCTGCTCAACCTTGATTTCATAGTCCACAGCTGTGACCGTATGATTAGTGTACTGAGTAATGCAGTTAGGATAAACCATTGCACCCTGCAAAATGATGTGAATCATCTGTCTGAGCTGAGGCCCCCACATCTTCATCTTCTCTTTACACCTTACAATCAACGGCCAGTAAATAGCTTTAAGAGCTTTACCAGAAGTGATTGCTCCCTGCATAGACTCAAGCGTGATGTTCGGCATGTCAACCTGTTCATAACCAACAGTCTTGATTCTATCGAGGGAAGTTTTCAATGCATCGCTGTAATTCATACCCGGTTCCAAGATACCAACCTGCGGATTAGGCTTGTCCAAGTTCTGGTCAGAACCAAGGTCCCACAGAGCACCAGCAGCAGTGGAAAGTTTCTTAGTAGAGTTTGCCTCCATATCCACCACATACTTGGTCGGGTTCATAGACTTACGTTCAGCATCAATATCTGCATTGGACAACTTAGAGTACCAAGACTCATAGTCCGAAAGCAGGTCAATTTCAGATTCACCGGAATCCTCACCAGTCAAACCATCATTGATGAAAATGCTTACCGGAATCATAGGCATCAAGGTCGGCTGATATTCAGTCACCTCTTCCAAAATCTTTCCGGCACCATCGTAAAGAGATTCCTCAAGATAAACAACATCATTGCCATCTTCATCGGTAACAAGCTCGAACTTCTTTTTGAAAATTCGCTTCTCACTCAATGTGATTGAATTCTTTACAATGATAAAACACACAAACTTGGTTACGATGTTCGGGTTACCAACTCGTGTCTCATAGATAAACTGAGTAGAAGGAAGAAAGGTGATTGTTACACCATCATCCTCATTGAAGTTTACCAAACCAGCAACTCGCTTACCAATGAAACAGTCCTTAGCAGCCTTAATCAAAGCTTCCTCAAACTTATTGGCATCCAAAATCGTTTTGACCAAGTCATTCATAACAGTCAATGCATTCTTTGCATCTTCAGTAATCTTACCGACATCGCCCTTAGGCTCAACCGTAATATCAGGTGGCTCAGCAAAGAGGAATCTCGCTTCCTTATTGATGAGGGAAGCAGCCATCTTATAATTAAGCTTGGCAGGTACATAGTCACCATTTGTTCCCTCTACCGTAAAGCTTGCACCTTTCTTATACACCTTATAGTATTTACAGATTTCAGTCAGCTCGTCCAAGGTGTCCTTGGCACCACCACTGATTTCTGCATTTATCAATGCATAAGGAATACGGTTGAAAGCAGTCAAGATTTCTGTGCTATTTTCGGCCGCTTGGACCTTAGCTTCTTCACTAGCCATCTTCCATTACCTCCAGTTATTTTACTCTGAACTTCTGCCCAACATAAATCAAATTAGGATTGGCAATATTATTCCACTTCACAATCCGATTCACAGTAGTCCCATACTTCTTGGCAATCTTCGAAAGCGTATCACCTTTTACAACAGTATAATACACAATAGAAGATGCGTTATTCTGCTTAACCAGCTCGTTCACTCTTTCCTGAACTTTAGCATAATCATAACCTGCATTTGTTAGAGCTGTTTTGCGTGCATCACCATTGCCCCACTTGCCAGCTAACACTTCTTTTGCAAGCTCATCAATAGATTTAGCAGGAGTAGATGTCTTGCCAGAAACAAGTTCATTCACTCTATTCTGAACGACACTGTAGTCATAGCCTGCAGCAGTCAATCTTTGCTTTCTATCGTTGCCGTTGCCCCACTTACCGTTGATAACTTCTTTAGCGATTTCATCAACAGTCTTGGCGCCAGTCGCAGGAGCGGAACCGTCAGACACATCCTCATTGTCATAATTAGGATAACCATACCACAAATTAGATGCACCATTCTTATACTTACGATATGCAACCATGTTGGACGTATTTCCTTCGATTGTATACACATAAGTGTTATCAAACGCATACACAATACCTGTATGAGAAAGAGTGTCCTCAGAATTACCAAAGAAGATTTGGGCACCAATTTTAGGTGTTCTTCCTGCCTGGCCTTTATTCTTATAGAATCTGTAAGAATACTTACATCCGGCACCAGTTGATTTCTCAGGCTGACAAAGAAGTTCAAGTGCTTTTGCATAACCAAATGCAGTCAAGAAGCACCAATCAACGAACATGTCACACCAGGCAAAACCATTCTTTTTGCCATTATACCAGTTAGGATATTTCTGGTCGAAGTCTCTTGCATACTTAGTATAATTGCCATCACCTGCATTTGCAGATTTGCTATCAAGCTGCGAATTGGTTTCCTTTTCTTTGTAATCAATTTCGGCTTTAGCAATTGCAATAACTTTTGAAGCAGTAACACTCATTTTGTTTTCCTCCTCTCCATCAGTATTTAACAGCATACTCTCGTCGAAGAGAGTGTCCATATCAACGTTACCATTGATACCGTTAACCTTACCAGTACTACCCGTTTGCTGAATTACACAATCAACATCAGGACCACCAGTATAATCAGCCAACCAAAGATGAGCTCGATACTCACTCAACTGTGACCAATCATAATAGTTCTTGTAATAGTCAAGGTTCGAATAGATACCAAGCTTTTTGCAACCAGCAGCTTTCAGTGTTTCAAGAAACTCTTTAGTGTATTGAGTACACAAAGCTTTAGTCACCTTAGTGCCTGCCTTAGTCCATGTATCATATTCCAGGTCGGCAAAAATCCAGGTATTAGTCGGGTCAAGACCGGCAGCTTTCATATTGGCAATACACGCATTTGCATTCTCAGCCGGAGTTGCACCATCAACATAAATGAAATGATACACACCGAGAATTGGAATGCCTGCAGCTTTTGCACCTTTTACATATTCCTTAAAGCAGCCATCAATGGCTTGTCTATATCCTTCTCTAAAGATACAAAACTGAATACCATCAGCTTTTACTTTATTAAAGTCCACATTGCCTTGCCACTTTGATATGTCAATGCCTTGTTTTCCCATGACGTCGTTTTCTCCTTTCCGTCAGTATATACTTAATCATATACCAACATTGCTCAAGATACCGACTTTACGATACCCCATAACTACTCACCTTCGTCATCGTCTTCGACAATAACTTCGCCTTCAATCATCGTAGAGCTATTAGCATCAACAAGCCCTTCACCAATGATGTAAGCAATGAGTGTTGCGCCAGCCATAATAATCGCAGCAACCTGAGTTACCTGATTATCACTTGCTCCTGCAGCAATCATAGTAGGGGAAATAAAACCAACAACAGCTGCCCAAAACTTACGGCTTGTCAGTTTCTTCTTCCAATCGATTTTATTCATTACATGTTCCTCCTTTTCTTATTTAACCAGCCTTACTATTGAAATCCTTCTGCTTAACATCAGCAACGGTCACTGTATCAAGCGCATACCAGATAGCTGAGAAGCTATGAGGGTCAATATTGAACTGGTCGTAAATCACATTACCTTTTGCATCTTTCTTGTAAGTCAAATCCTTAAGCTCACGAATGACGTTCTTGCATTTAGGGCTGACCACAATCTTTCTGAATCGTTTTACCTTACGAGTATTAGACAATCTCGAACCTGCAAACTTATTCCTACAACCACGAATCTTGAATCCATTCTGTCTGTAGTAAGTGATTGCTTTAGGGTCCTCATTATCTGCCACAATCGTCTTGACATAACCTGCATTATTCAGGTCATTCAATCGTTTCCTTAGAGCTTGCATCTCTGGCTGATTAGCAAACACATCATCTGTCACATGGTTCATGTAGATTTCATCCCATACATAAAGCACGGAGTTTTTCAGGTCTACACTCATACACACAACAGCATTGAAGGATTCCTCAAAACCAAAGTCAAATCCAAAGTACTGATTCTCAGGACCAAGCTTAGCAATAGCTGCTTTGAACTTACCCTTATCATGAGCCACCAAGAACTGAGGCAATACTCTTGTACCGGTAGCACCGAATCTTCCCCAACGAGCAACCATATACAAAGGATAGTCATAGTCCTTGAGCTGGTCAAGTCTCTTAAGATATTGCCAAGGCAACCAAGGATTGTCATCCGGTGTGCTGTGATGGAAGTATGTACCATTGTGGATTATGCATCTCTTCTCATAGAACTTCTTCTCATCGACCATTACGTGTTCTTGGCCTTCATCATCCAGTCTTACAAAGAAATGTCTATATACCCAATTGTCTCTTCCGATAGGGTTACAGCTTAAGATGAAGTGCATACTTACGTTTGGTGTACGAATACGACCAAGCAATTCTTTATAACCTTCATACTTAATCTCAGAACACTCTTCCAACCAGACAATAGAAACACCATTGATAGACTTTACCTTTTCAGGCTTGTCCATTCCCTTAAAGATTATCTGACTGCCATTCTTAAACCTGAACCTTAGTGGGCTCTTAAGCGCCAAGACTTTGTTTTGCCTTTGCTTGAACTCTTTAGGGTCAGTAGTCAATAGACCCATATCATCAAGTATCTCGGCAATCAAGTCATAGCAAGATTCCTGAATAGTATCAAACACCTCTCTAATGACCAATGCTTTTCTCTTCTCCTCTAAGAGCTTTAGGATTATCTTGAATGCAATATGATATGACTTACCTGAACCATACCCACCAATTAGTAAGTATCTCTCATAGTCCCAATCAAATAGAAAGTCCTCGAATGCCGGGCTGACTGCTTTTGTAATCTTCATAGCTTAGTCCTCCCATTCTTCATCTTCGTCTTCCCAATCATCAGGCCAATAGTCCAGGTCCTCATCGTTTGCTTCAGACTCCACTTTAGTCGACAGCTTTTGAGAGCCCTCACTCTTAGCTTGAGCCTTTTTCTTGGCAGCTTCAGCTTGCTCTTCCTCTGTCATACTTCTAATTTCAATCGACTGATTTACTTCATCTTGCCACTCTTCATCTACTGTATCATCATGCTGAGCATTTGGCTTAGTCGACTGACTTGCTCTCGTTACTGTCACCTGAATCTTTGTATCTTCTTCATCAAGCTCAATGAGGCTGTCTCTATTCTTCTTCCACTTATTAGGAAGTCTGTTATACAACCAACACTGAATAGCTGATACGTTAGGTGCTTGTTCTCTATCGGTCACCTCTTTAACTGTTTCAACTACCTTACCATAACGCATTGTAGTAGTGACCTTTACCTCTTTTGTTTTATACCCTAAAGCAGACTTAAGCAATGCATTTTCTACTTTATAGTCAATTATCTCTCGGCCTCTCTTAAGAGCCTCATCAAACTCTGGATATTGAGCTCTCCAACCACGAAGAGTAGATACCGCAATGCCGATTCTGTTTGCAATATCCTGGAAAGTATATCCGTCTCTTGCCCAGCACTCAATCAGCATCAGATTGTCTTCTTCCAACCACTCAGTGGCGATGCACTCATTTTTAGTTTTCTTTTCTGACGCCATTTGATTGCGTTCTCCTTTCCTCCAAAATAGAACAAAGCCTGGAGTATCTCATCCAAGCTCGTTCCTCTATAACAATTTGGTTTGCTTACGCTTTACCTTATTTTAATGCCGCCATAGCTTTGGTCATCAGTTTGCCAACATACTGTCTCTGAACTGCAATCTTACCTGCAGCCTTTGTGAAGCTAATCATGTCTGTGTAAGACTTAGTTGCCTCATCAATATCAGGACATCTCAATGCAGTATATTCAGCACCAAACTCTTCATCCATTTCCTGCATCTTAGCACATACAGAATCAATGTACTCAGCAGCTTTGGATTCCTCAACATTCTTAACTGTGATGGTGATGTATCTGTAAGCTTCCTTACGAGTTTCACCAACCTCAACGAATGCTCTCTGAATACGCATTGCTTTTTCCTTCTTGGATTCTTTGGCTTCCTTCTTAACCTGCTTTGCAGCTTTTCTCTCGTTCTCAATTTTCTCGATTGCTTCAATGAGCTGTGCCTTAGTCATATCCCAACGACCAGCAATATTCATTTCCTTAGCAACCTCACGTAATTCCTTAACACTCATTTCATTGATTTTCTTCATCACTTTGTCCTCCTGAACTTTTAATTTGATTTTTAGTTTGCGGTTAGGTTCATTCATTAACCTTGATTATATTATACCACAAACATTTGAGTTTGTACACCCTTTTCTTAAAAGTTTTTGAAGTTTTTGCAATTTATTTTTGACAGTATCAAACTGATGGCATAAGGAATTATCTTCAGAAGTCCCAGGATGTCCCTGGATTTATCCATTTTGATTTATATGGATTTATATTGTAATTACCAAAGAATCAATCTGGAGTCATTCTGGTTAATCCTGGGATTATCTAATTACTTACCGTAAATATCCTCATTCCTGTAATCAGACAGGCTTCGGATTCTTGGTCTTGGTTGATGGTCTTCCTCAAAATCGACAGGCTCAGCAGACCAACTGAACTTGCCTTTCTTACCATTGGTGTTCCTTTTGGTGATTGTTACCTTGAACAACCTTCTACACCACTGGCATTTCTGAGGTTCGTGAATTGACTTAGCTGTCGTTACATTACCACATGTAGGACACTCAATCTGTTTGTACATCATGATGATTTGCCTCCCAATATCCGCAAGGCTTAAATTCAGGGCAACCACCTCTATACTCACACATAGGCTTAAGGAAGTCCTTAAACTCAGGATTCGTCTTACATACCTCAATGCAGATATGAGTCATCACAAATCGTGTAGTAGCATCGGCCTGACCACACAGTCTGCGTCTTGCCATGAACATAAGCTGTTCTGCATTTACTTCAATAATATGGCTGACCATAGCATTCTGAGGTGCAAGCTCTCTGTCGTAGTTTGTCTGCCTATCATTACGCTGGGACTGAACATAATGCTCAATACCAATTTTATGACGAACCAGATGAACTGACACAAAATACGGAATAGTCAGTCGAATAGTAAACATCAAGGTCCTGATAGGTGAATGCTCAGCTTTCAGAATCTGATGCTTCCAATTGTCCGTTATCTCTGTTCCGGCATACTTCTTACCGACAGTGTTAAGTGCCAGCATTTTACAACGTTCCCAGTCTTCCTTTTCAGGATGTCTAAGAATCTCGATTTTCATATCATAAGCCATGATTCTTTCTCCTTCTTTGTTCATTTCTTCTTTGGGCATTTGCTTGCTTTTTAGCTATGTATTGCTTTTCTAAAGTGATATACTTATCAAGGTCTTTGGCTTTTCTTGAGTATATAGTCTCAATGTGAGTATTCTCATTCCATACCTCAACCTTGATACCGGTACATAGCTCACCTTTTGCTTTTCTTGCAGAAGAAGTGACGAGGAGGTTTTTACGCCTCCTGCAGTCACACACCACAAACGTATTATATTTAGCCATTACTTATAAAACCTCAATCCATCTGATTCATATAGAAACTCAAGATTCCTACTATGCCAATTATCTTCATCAGCACATGACTCAAAGTAGAGTGCACCACCAGAATAATCATAGACCGCTTCCATAACTACCTGTACAGCTTCCCAACAATCATCATTGGGCTCCACTCTATCCCATCGTCCATTTGCAATGGGGGTGAACTGATAAACTCCATTGTACTCCTGAAAGATAACATCTTCAATCGTATCAGGAAACTCATCAGACCATACACGATTTAGCACGGTCATAATAACCAAAGTCTTAGTCTGAATGTTGCAGCCTTCAGCTTCTGCCATAGCAATCTTTGCCAATAGGTAGCTGTCCTCGTAACCCCAGTCTTTTGAATATGTAAACTTAGGACACATAGGAATGACTGTCTCGGCTTTAACTTCATCCTCTTGAGTATCTACTTGAATTGTAGGAACAGGCTGAGGTCTCGTGGTCTCATGCTGAGATTCAACAATATCCTCAGGATTTTCCATACACTTACCAACTGCACCACACAAAGCAACTATCATAATGAATAGACAGATGATGACATGATAGATAAGATTCTGGCATGTTGCCCTCTCCAGATTCCTTTGACGAATACGTCTTTGCTTTTCAATTTGTGCTCTTCTCATCTTTCTTTCCTCCGTTATTCTTAACACTCTCAATCGAGGTTCATTCTCATTTGAAAACCAGTAGTGATAGGACATTCATCACAAATACCATAACTACAAGCTATACCCTCTTCAGAGCAACGTCTAAGGATTTCATTATGCTCCCTAAACTGCTCAAGCTTTAACTTATCTTCCTCTTCGATAGCTGCTACCTCTTCAGCCAGCTTATCTTCAAGTTCCTTTTGCTCCTGCAACTTCTTGGCCTCTGCCTGCTTCTTGCTGATAATCATCAACTGCTTCCAATACTTCTGCATTTTGTTGCGTGATTTAGCAAGTTCACCTTTTGTAAGTGCCTTACCGGCTTTTATCTTTTTCGCAATATCACCCATTTCCTTGGCATCAATCTTACTGAATCCGATGCAGTTATCTTCAATGCTTTCGCCCTTGTTCTTTTCCTCATCAGTCTGATTATCATACACCAATACAATAGATTTGAGCAATGCTTGGTCGTTTGTTTTTAAGAGGTCTTTAAGATATGCCTCCCACTGTTTTTGGCTGGTAAAATATTCCCATGCTGCCATTAGTATATTGCCTCCAATCTTTTGTTATTCCCAGAAGTTCCAGATTGACCCCAGATTGATTTTTATTTATAAGGTATATATTTCCTTACCTTTATTCCTAAAAATTAAATCTGGGACAATCTGGATAACTCTGTTTTTATAGTAGGCCTTTTCGTTCAAGCCAATCCTCAAGGTCGGCAAGATACAGAATCAATTCCTGTACACGCTTATTCTCAATGGACACCTCACCATAGTCATCAACCTGAGTGAATCTCTTATCAGGTACCGGAATGGTGTGACCTTTGCCAATCTTATTAGCATAAGAACGAAGGTAGTAAATAATCACACATACAACAATAGGAATGAACAATTCAGAACCAACTGCAACCTGACCTCTGTCGGCACAAGCTTTCTGACCGATGAAGTACATCACATAAGGCAAAATCAAATTGAGCAACCATGCGAAGTTTCTCAGGTTATGTGTGATGAAATATGCAATAGCTCGTACAATATCAAGAATGATTTCGAGCGTAATTCTGATGAATCTCTTCATTTGTTATTCCTCCAATCGCTTTCTAAGCATCTCTTTGTAGTAGTCTTTCTTTATATTTATCTTTTGTTCAAGCCTATTTTGAAAACCTAAAGCACTGCATCTACTGCAATGTGTGTCCTCATTTATGAAGAAGCTGTGATGCATCTCTCTACAGCATGCACAATGCTGAGTCATTACATCTTGCTCTCCATCTTGAACAGCGAACAAATGCATGGTAATAGTTGGAAATTCAGCTTTGTCGTCCTTTACAAACTGCACATGAACGTTTATGAATTCAGCCTTACTCAGTACATTCGTCGAATACCACTTCACAGCCGATAGGTACGCCGATTTCATAGTATCGGCTGTGAATGATTTTTTGTAGAACTCTCTTGAGTACTTAATCATAGTTAACACCTTCCTTTGCTTTGAGTGATTCCTCTTTAGCCAGCTTATCAACCAGCTCATTGAAGGTGTTTCCAGCATGTCCCTTAATCTTGATGATTTTTATGTAAACACCAAGCGACTTTGCTTTGTTACGTAAGAACGCAAGTTGTTCCCACAAGTCTCTATTCTTGACGTCATCATTTTTAGTTGTCTTCCAATTGTTTTGTTGCCACTTATCTATCCAACCATTATTGATAGAGTTAACAACGTATGCGCTGTCTGAGTACAACTCATATTCAACGTCAGTCTTAGGTTTCTTACTCAGCACCTTCGTATATGCCTCAATAACAGCTCTAAGCTCCATACGATTGTTTGTGGTCATCTTCTCATTACCACTAATCGTCTTACACTTATCAGCTGTATTGAATACTGCAGCCCAACCGCCAGGGCCCGGATTTTCTGAGCAAGCACCGTCAGTAAAAATTCTTACTTTCACCGGCCTTCCTCCTTAGTTCCAATCGTCTTCGTCATCCTGTTCCTTTTCAGCGTCAACCTTTCGAGCAATACGCTCACGCTGCTTTTCTTCTTTAGTCATTGTCTTAATGGGAATGCTGCCAGACTTGACTTCAGAATACATCTTAATTGCGAGCTTAGCAAATACTTCGTACAAACACATACCATATACAGTGCCAAGCCATTTGTGGTCCGTGGTTGTTTTAACACCAATGGAATAAAGACCAAGAATAGGTTCATGATAGGACATGGTCATCCACTGCGGTGTAATCTCATACTTTTGACACAACACACGAATAAGCTTTTCAATAGCTTCCAAAGGAACAAACTCATCTGAGTATTTAGAAAGTGGTTTGATTTTCGTCAACACCTTCTGAATTATCTCTTGACTTTCTTCTTTTCTATAGTCAAGGTTAAGAATCTGTTCTGTTTTCATTAGTACCTCCTAAATTGAGTAAAGGCTGGACACATGCCTCATAAACACATGCCCAGCCTATGTCTACCTATTGAGGCGGATTCATATATTGACTGAACATTAAATGTCCCAGTCGTCATCATCCTCAGACTCAGCTTCGGCCTTCTTAGCAGCCTTTGCCTTGCCACCCTTTGCAGCAGGCTTAGTTGCCTTCTTCTCTCCCTTCTTAGGAGCCTCAGCCTCTTCGTCACCCCAGTCCTCGTCATCGGACTCAGCTTCAGTAGCTTCAGCCTTTGCAGCGTCATCCTTAACCAGGAGGTCAACGTAATACTTAGCAGGCTTCTTAGGAGCAGCCTTAATCTTACGAGCCTTACACTCCTTGAAGAGCTCCATAGCGGACTTGCCTTCGTAAGCGTTTTCAGACTCAGTAACTTCGTCCTCAGCCTCATCCTCTGCATCCTCAGATGCACCACCGAAAGCCTGCTTACAAGCTTCAATGAGGTCAGCCTTCTTAGTAGACTTAGCGAGCTTACGCTTACCAGCCTTACCAAGGATGTCCCAGAGCTGCTTAGCACTCATATTCTCATTCCACTCAGCGCCACCATCAGTTGCATCCTCACTTGCAGCTTCAGTAGCCTCAGTAGCTTCATCTTCAGTGTCGTCCTCATCGGAACCGGATTCAGTGATACCAGCCTTGATAGCGGTATTCACCTTGTTTGCAGTGAGGTAATCAGGCATGTAACCCATAAGGTCAACAAACTCCTCACCAGCCTTTGCAGCAACTACTGCAATCTTGTGTGCAAGAACAGGATAACGACGACCGATGTCAGTGATTGCCTCCATGTCCTTACCTGCTGCGATAATCGCAACTGCCTCATTGAAAGTATAATTCTTTGCCATTTTTGATTTCTCCTTTTCTGATTTTGATTTTTGATTGATGATTTTTCCTGAACTCAGGACTTATCTTCCGAATGCGGTTTAGGCTGAGGATTCCTTAACCACCTCTTGAATATATTATACCACGAAACTTTTGATTTGTACATAGGTTTTTGAAAACTTTTTGAACTTTTTGCAAAATATTTTCAAGTTATTTCCTATTTTACTCGTCCCAAGCTTCATTATCTGCAGAATTTTCTTCCGAAATTTTAATCGCAAGATTTACTGCATCACGAAGGTTATAAAGTCCATGAATATCTTCCACATGGAATGCACCCTTCATAAAGACCGAAGTGGTCTTGTCGTTTTCCTTGGCCTCAAGCTGCTGGGCAATAGTGAATCCACCCTTGGAACAGCTGGACACCACAATATTACGGGAATCGGTTACCTTAGCTCTGGAAAGCTCACGGTATTCGATTTTACTCTTCGCCATCGTCTGTTTCCTCCATTTCATCTGTTTCAATATCGGCCTCCATAAGAACCACAAATTCCTTGTTCTCATCTGTGTTCAAAGGAAGCAGGTTCAGATTGTCCATTTCAATATAGTCATTCAGGCCGTTGAACTTGATAGTAGATTCACCATCACCATCAATAACAATCTGCTTTACCCTGAAGAAGCCCAACTTCATAGGCTTACCACCAGGAACCTTAGCTTTTATGTTCACATCGTTGTTGAGCATCTGCATAAGCTTGATTGTATTAGGCAACTCAGAATACTGAGCTTTAAGTGTGAAGTTTACTGAACCATTTGCCGATAAGCTGTGGCCACCATACTTCACGACTTCTTTAACTTTTACGTTCATCATGTAGCTGACCTCTTTTCTTTCTTGAACTTTCGTTCATTCTCTCTTTGAAACTGTTCGCGTGCTTTTGAGCTTGATTTGATTGTTCGCTTTGGTATTGCGACCATATCTTCATGCTCACTTAAATCTACACCTACGAATGCATTTGCACTGGTGTATTCTCCTGTCTCGATGTATTGAGCTGCTTCACAAAGCATATCCGGTTTAACTAACAAGTAAACCTCATTGGATTGCAGAAATTGAATCGCAAACACAGGTAGTTTATGAGCAACGGCTGCATTATAGCTTAACACATCCAAGTCCTTTTTATGTATTCTTATACTCTCAGCATCGGTTGACTTAAGCTGACAAATAACATTATCAGACTGACCGTCTTCCTTTTCCACCCAACCGGAACCTGAGTTCTTTGTGGGCTTAAGACCAAGGGATTCCATCACCTCAGCTTCATTCTTTCTATAGAACTTACCTGACCTCTTCATTGCCATACCTACATACCTCTAAGAATCTCACCAAGAGCAAAGTCATAACCTGACTTGGTTTGAATCTCTTCCTTAAGGTATAGCTGAAAGTACTTAAGACCAGTAGCTGCAATCAAGCCAATCGGCAAACCAGACTTAGGCATGATGTAGTCGAAGCTGTACACCTGACTATCGGCATCTCTTGTTCTATCAAGTACTATGGTCATACACCACTCATTGTCCTGAGCACCAGGTCTGAATCGTGCTTCGAACTGTGGCTTACCTTTTTCATCCTTCAGAATGTAGTCAAAACCTACACACTGCTTACCACTGTAAATTCTATTCTCTAAATCCTTTAACTCCAGCATTTATCTGCTCCTTTCTCTCTTTTAGTGAAGTATGCTCCTTCCACGACTTGTGAACATGATATGCAATATTTGTAAGATACTCTCTATCATACTTTGTAAGACGTGATGGAATATCAAAACCTGTTGAACCATCGAAGTCATACATTGCATAGTAGTAAGTTGACTTTCTAAACTCAGCAGGGTCGCATGCTCTTTGCAATGCAACCAACTGTCGAGATAAGCTGTCATAATAAGCATCTGACACACAACTCTCATCGTGTTCATAATACATAATCGAGTAAACGATAATGCGTCGTTGTAGGTAACTAATCTTAGTTGAATCAGACCAGTATATGCATGGGCACTTACTGAAGTCTATCATTTACTCACCTCCAAAGTTCCGGAGGCCAATTCTATTTTTACGCTTACGAATGATTGCCATATCGTGCTGAGACTTTACTCGGCCATTCTTCATGACCTCTGCACTCAAGCACTTACTGAATATCTTCTCGTTGCACACATCGCAGATTGTAAAGATGTTACCACCAATGCACAAGTCAAACATATTCAGAACTTCCTTTTGGCCTTCACCACATTCACAGCAGACTGCTTCCGGCTTAGTGTTATTACGCATCTTAATAGCCACGTCTTCCCCTCCTTCCACAACCACAGCTATGAACAATCTCACTCGTAAGTTGTCCTCTCTGCACTAACTTAGTTGTTCCACATTCACACTCAACTCTGTAGTAGTGTCTCATTCGTTCACCACCAAGAGTCATGTCGTAATTGTTTCCTGCATAACTTATGACTTCAAGCTTTCCTAAGCGCTTGCCGATGATGTCATTTACATTTATCAGCACCTTTCCACGTTTTGCCATTTTCATTTCCTCCTAAGTAACTCGTATACCGGTTTTATCACCTTACCGAGTACATATCCGATTATATAGCCTAAGCTATATGATTTGCCGTCCTTGTTCATCGTTCCTCCTGTAAAGACCAGAGGCCGCATTAAGCGGCCAGCTGGATTTTTCTCAGTGCATTGTGATACTTGGTATTGCCGGAAGGATTGAAGGTATTGATTGTGTCCTTATCCAATCCTTTAACAATGCTAATCTTCATTGCCATTTCCAAGTTCATACCCTTACGCTCAAGCTTGGTAATCATTGTCATGCATCTGTAAGAGAATGTAGCTCTGATTCCTTTGCTCTCAGCTTCCTTACGCATCTGGTGGATAAACTCAACCAGTTCGGTATTGTTCTTGGTGATTGCCATTTCAATCTTGAGGCAGTAGTCAAACTCAATGATTGCGAATCTATCAAGTGTTGCCTGGTCAAGTACCATACGGCCAGTGTACATGTCGTCTGCACCATTTCCTACTGTATTACCAGCAGCTACGAAGTGAACATGGTCAAAATCAACTCGACCGTTAGGGAACTCAAAGTAGCCATTAGCAATTGCAGCGTTGAGAAGAACCAAAACTTCAGGAATGGAAGCATCCATTTCGTCCAGGAAGAAGATGCATTCGTTCTCATCTGTACAAGCTTTATAGAACTCTGTCTCATGGAATTCCCCCCCAGCATCAATGAAGCCGGTCAGTTTATATTCCTGCTGTACGCTGTTGGAGAAGTAGAAGTTCCAACCAAGTTCGTTTGCAATCTGCTCAACTGTGTGATTCTTACCAGAACCAGCAGGACCTGCAAGGTATACCGGAATACCACATTCAAGGCAGCACTTAATTTCTTCGTATCTGTCATGGTGAACTTCACCACTCTCTTCAACCTGAGGAATCTGAATCTTAGGAATCTCAATTCCTTTTCCTTCAAGTTCGTTTTTGATTTTGCTTGAGGTTGTACCAACCTGCTTTGCAGTGGACATCTTCTTAACACCTTTGGTTTCGTATTCACGTTCAACCTTTTCAACCTGATAGTTTGCATCGAAGTAAATTCTGCAACCATCAATCACGGTTGTGTTACCGTAAGCACGTCTTACGTAAGTGAACTGTCTGTCAGAACCATCAAATGTAAGTGTTACCACTACACAATCCTTTTTCATTGCCTTTTCGATATTGAGTACTTTGAAATTTACGTTTGTCATGATGTAATCTCCTTTTCAACTGAAAACTTTTAAGTAGGTTTGTTTGTACCTTACGAGATTATTATACCACGTAAATCTGCATTTGTACACCCTTTTTTCGAAAGTTTTTCAAATATTTTTCAAAAACCTCAAGGGAGGTTGCCCTCCCAAGAAGCTTAACTCAATTTTTCAAGAAGCTCATCAACACTCAAACGACTGATTTCTTCTTCAGTGTTTCCTCTGAGCAGTGTAGGAAGAACAATCTCACCTTTACCACATACAGCTTTGAACTCACTCTCATTAGGAACTCTTCCATATCCGAATCTATAGCTCTTCGGAATTGTTGGATAAGTCTCAATGAATCTGAAGTATAAGCGTCTGAACATCGAAGGGTGAACCAATGGGAATGCCAACTTACTGATGTTGAGTTTCTCACCTGCAGACTTAAGACGGATTTTAGCACATACATGACCAGTGCTAATCATTAAGTTCAGGTTTACTCGAATTCCGGATTGCTCAATCTTCTTAATGATTTGGAAGCACTTAACACTCTCAGCTTTCATTGTTTCGCTTGATACACAAGCACTAACAGAGATTGTTTTGTTTATCGTAATCACTTTGTTCTTAACCGGAACGATTTTCTTGTTCACCATATTGTTTGGTACACCTTGCAAATACAGAGGAACGATTGCTTGGTAACCAGCCATACTCAATATGTTCTTGTAAGTGGTTTGAACATCTTTCTGAGTTTCAGCGATTTTGAGCTTCTTGGTAAGTTCCTCGGCTCCAAACTGCCAACCATTCTTGAAAAGGTCGGATGCTTCATTGAATGAGCTTGTACCATACCAATTATCTCTGCTTCGTCTTGAACTGCTAAGCTCACCCCATCTGAAAGTTTCATTCAGCGGTTGATTACAGATGTAATCGTAAAACTCTTTCAAACTCTCAAACTCACATACAGTCCATTTCTCAACACCCGTATAGATTCCTTTTGTTTCTCTCATGTGTGTTCCTCCTCTAAGGATTTATTTGGTAACCTGTACCACTGTAATTATTATACCACAAATAAATTCATTTGTACATAGGTTTTGCGAAATTTCTTAAAAATATTTTATTGTGTATTACTCAATCACGGGTGCGTCATGTGTATACGTAAATTGCACGTCATGAATATGCTCCTCAATAAACTTCAAACCGGTCTTTGTTACGAATGTTAGACGTTCCCCTTCATCCGATTTTCTGATAACAAAGAATCCATGTTCTTTCTTCTTTCTGAGCTTGAGTGGTTTTGCAAATCTTTTGTAAGCAACAGGTCTATCATAGCCATGTTTATTATAACAGAATCCGCTGTCGATAAGAAAATCATAAAGCTCAGTTCTTGACACTTTAAGCTTTAAGCATACCTCTTCAAACCAAAATATCTGCTCTTGTTTCATTCTCGATTCCTCCTTTTATGGCGTTTAGAACTGGCATAGGCAATCTCGTCGAAGTCATAGTTTGTAAGCATAACAGTTTTATGAGCTTTGGCATATTCTTTCTGCTTCTCATACTCTGCTTTCTCTTTCAAGTACTGCTCACAAGTACCATGACAGCCTGGATGCCTTTGGGGGGGAACACAGTTCTTGCAACAGGTTATTGCCATAGACTTTCCTACCTTTCCTCTTGCAGCTTATCTTGGTCACCTATGAATCCAAACATAGCTATTCCTGCTGAGTCTGCTGCATCATTGTTGTACATATACTTCTGCCCATCTCTGACGAATGTACCCTTAGTCTTTCTTCCCTCTATTGGTATGAGAATGCTATCTTCCCATCCTTGCTTAATCAGCCATCTGACTGTAGGCCATTTCTCTTCTGGAACTCCATACTTGTTTGCCATAGGTTTACTGGTCCCTATTACTTGGGCTTTCCAGCATCTGGTATCTACACTATAGACTGGGACACAATGCTCATGACACATATCGACAATGATGCTATTTAGGGCACCAATGGACTTTATGTAGTCAATGTTAAGAAAGCCTTGAGAACGAAGTCTGATACGCTCAATGATACACACCACAGATTTAGCTTTAGGACAAACTGCCCTAAGGAGACCACTAAGTGTATTACTCAATGCCCTCCTCTTATCACTATTGGTTTTGTATGTATCTAACTGTAGGCTTCGTACTTTTACCAGCTTTCCATCTGCA
Source organism: Clostridia bacterium (assembly GCA_017466205.1). Classification (GTDB taxonomy): domain Bacteria; phylum Bacillota; class Clostridia; order Oscillospirales; family Acutalibacteraceae; genus Fimenecus. The sequence goes on along the minus strand of JAFTUP010000232.1, from coordinate 8,901 downwards.
GCAATACTAATACCGGTATTGTTATATGATTGGTCTATGCCTATCACGACTCGTTTGTACTTATATTGCTTCTTGCATTGCTTATCATCACAGTCTAAACAATCCAGATAGACAGCTGTGCCTAATATAGGACACGGTCTACCCATGACAAATACCTCCTTAAAATGTGGTTAATTCCAGGGATTCCAGAATGTCCCCAGATTTAATTCAATTATTATATGGTAATTTATATACCTATTTATATTTGAATCAATCTGGTTAATTCTGGAACCTTCTGGGAATATCAATTTATATATTGAATTTCTTCTTAATATCCTCTTCGGACACCATCTGCATAGTGAACCTGTCTGCTGCATGACGCTTACACTTGTATGCTTGACCATTATTGAGCCACACCACAATAGATGTACTGCCCCAAGGTCTATAGTCAACTACCATAGCAGCATGTTCAGGACTCCAATTACAGAAGTCTTTGTAGATTTCACCCCAAGTAAGTTCTGCTTCTTTAGCCATTATCGATACGCACCTTTCCTTTACCGATACCCCAGCAAGCTTCCCTCATGAAACATTCTTTGCAACGCTTACATGTAGGGCTACCTGCATCTTTAGGTCTGGCAACCATCTTATGTTCTTCAAATACACGGTCATAGTGGAACATGATAGATTCTGCTCTACCAGCAAAAGGCTCAATCTTTGGAGGTTCATAGTCGTACACCTCAAGCTTGAACTCCTGAGTGTTCTTATCCTCATTCAGAACAAATCCTTTGGTGTAGTCTTTACCATTCCAGGTTCCTTCCTCTTTTGCCTTCTTAATACAGAGATGCATGTACCATTGACACTGCTTCCAAGCCGATGGATGCTTGGTCATCCTTTGAAACTGGTATGTATTGACTGACTTAATCTCACCAATCATTCTTCCTTCAAAGAACTCAGGAATCAAACAGTCAATATCAGGTGTGTAGCTAAGCATATAGTCATCACAATATCTTGTGTAGTCCATGTCTTTTGCTGTACCATAACCAGCACGAATAAGTAACCTCTGCCACTTCTCATGAATGGCATTGCCTTGCTCAAAGATTCTCATCAGACCAACCTGTGTTTGCTGACCTTGAAGCTGCTTATAAATCAAACTCAATACCTGAGCTCTTAAGCAGAAGTCCTTGTCACCAACAAGCATTGCAGATGCATGGAGACCAACACGTTCCTGGGATTCAAGACCTCTTGTCATTACCTGCTTGACGAACTTTGTTTCCTCAGGAATGTTCTTAGGCAGATAGAACATATTGTTGAAGATTTTCTCAAGAGCTGCAGCATCAGAACTCTGAATCTTTGTGCGATTCCCTTGAGCTTCCTTTTTAATGTTATCAACCAATCCCATACGATGTCACCTCCTTTGGTCTGTTTAGAATATGATGTACAATATACATATACACCAGACCTTTATTTTCAATGTCACCAAGGTACCAATCGGCAAATTCCTCCGGTTCCTCACCAAAGTTCTTCATCAAAGTTTCCTCAATGCCAACCAAAGGAAAAACCGTAGTGTCATGCATACCAAATAATCTGAAAAGCTCATCATCTGATTTAGTGTAAGCATAATCGTCATTGACTATCGCTTCACACAATCTTTTGAGCCATGAGTTTATCTTACCCATTTTACCAAGCTTATGATGATGCTCAAGAATCATTTCAGGTGTAGGCCATTCATACCAAGTAATGCGACCTGCCTCCCTCATTGATTGATTATGCTTAACACCACAAACTTCAGCAATATGATTCATAGCAACGGCTGCCTTTTCATAACCAACGTATGTAATGAGCTTAGCAAGTACGTATGCTTCAAAGTAGTCCTGATGAAGTATGTGGATTCCATTACCTCTGTTAGCAGGAACTTTGAACTTACCACCAAGTCTCTTTACTTTGCTGTTCTCATCAAGGCAATCCATTCTCAAATCCAGGTAGTTAAACCATACATTGTAGAAGTCATCTTCTGTGCAACTCATAATCAAACGGTATCGTGTCCAATCGTACTTATCACGTTGCTGTTCAATCTTGAGTGCCTTATCTCTGAACGGAATCACATATTTAGATTCCTTTAACTTAATCCACCTTGGGCATTGACCGCTGGCATAAATCTGGTCGAGGTTGAAATATGGTACTTCAATTACAAACATACATCGCCCCTCCTGTTCACCACTCGTACAATGCCTGCATTCTTAAGCATGCGAGCACATATACCACAAGGAACAGGATTCATGTCTTCATAGTAGCCAATGACCTCTTCGTCCCACAAATCGGACTTTGCTTTATCCAATCCGTATTCCTCACATGCCAAGTAAACCGTAGCACCAATCAGTCGTTCTCGACTTGTAGCAATTAGTGCATTTTGTTCTGCATGAACACTATCGCAACTTTCGTATCCTGAATACCTCTCAGCATTTGCTCTCTTACATGTACCTCTATCACAACAGTTTTCCTCACCCCTTGGGCTACCATTATAACCGGTTGCGATGATGATGTCATCCTTAACAATAACACAACCATAATGACGTTTGATGCATGTGCTGCGTTTGGAAACTGCAAGGGCTATGCCAAGGTAATACTCGTCTTTTGTTATTCTTGCCATAAGTTCCCCCCCTTAATCTCCTTAGCTTTGGTGAGGTACCAATCGGCCTTCTTCATATCCTCTTCAAAGTTACCTTTGAATGGAGCTCTATTCTTATACTTCCAAGCATTACAAATGCAAAAGTGATAAACAGCTTCAGGACCAAATGCAATCATCATTTCATCGATTGACTCAAACTTATTCTGAGTGTAATGTGAAGGATGATTGACGGGGTCATGACTTGGATTAGTCGTCTGATTCTTCGACATCGTCATCCACCTCCTCTGCAATACAAACATCAATATAAACTCGTTTACGTTCCTGAGCGATTATCTGACACCCACATGCAGGACAATCAAATGTGTCGTAGAGATTTCCTTCTGTATGCTTAAAAGCTGTAGTCAATCCAGATTCACCATTATCTCTTGCAATGTAGTGTTTATCAATTACCGGTGTGAATTCACATCCACAAACTTTACACTTAATCATTCGTCGTCATCCTCCTCTAAGAACTCTTTCGGAATACGCTTACCAAACTGCTGAGCTCTTTGCGCCATGATTTCCTTTCGAATAGACTGAACATCATCAAAGCTTACAAAACCTCTGTCAAAGAACAGTGGGATTTCGCATTCCCCCATTGGGTTACTTACCTTTGATTTGACTACCTTACACTTCATAATCAAACCAATTTTCTCGGTTGTAGCTGAATTGTATGGATTCTTATTCGGAATCTCAATCCAACCTTTTCTTGCCACCTGAATACGAAGTGAGCATGCATGCTTAAGTTTACGTCCACCAGGTGTGTCTGTTTTCTCACCAAACATCATGGCATTCATCTTATCCCTTACCTGATTGATAAAGATAAGTGTTGTGCCAGTCACTTCAATGATTTCCTCAATTGTAGGCAGATACTTATTCATCAGCCTTGCAGTGCCACCAATACGCTGTTCCTCAATGGAATCCTTTTCGGCAGACTTAAGAACCTTTTCAGCATCTTCCTTTGGTACCATACTCGGTACACTATCAATACCAATAAGAGGGATTCCTGCTTTTGCAAACTGAATCGTTTTATTGAAAGCATCCTCACCATACTTAGCACGATAAATCAACATTTGTTTTGGTCTGTTTCCAAAGACCTTTGCTCTTTCCGCATCGAATGTTCCCTCAATAGGAATATCCAAACACATAGGATGCAATCCACACAAATGATAAAGCAGAGTTGTTTTGCCTGAACTTTCAGGACCAAAGATTTCAACCACTCGACCTTCAGGCATTCCACCACCAATGATGGCATCTAAATCCTCAATACCTGTAGACCAACGATTGATTTTGAGGTTGGCGTGCTCACTGCCAATTGAGTATACTGCACCCTTACCTTCCTTTTTGTTAATGTCGTTGCAAAGCTTTATAATAGCTTCTTTGTTTGTCTTTGCCATAACGGCTGTACCTCCTTGAATTACTTGGATGGGACGGCCAACCTGTGACCGCCCTCCATTTTCATTCTCATCTATAGAATTTATTTACGAATACCGATGATAGCAATACCACCAACATCGTCATGCGTTTCTGCATAGGCTGCAATAATAGCCAGCTTATCTTCACTCTCGATGAGCTCATCATCAGCCTGAAGAAACGCCTTAAGGTCTTCCTCTGAAGCACTTTCAACAAGGGGCTTAAGCGTACTGATGAACTCTTCAGCGGCTTCATCTGCCATCTTACTTGCCTGGTCCATCTTAATCATCATTACCTTCTTGTTCTCTTTGAATTTCTCAATCATGTTTGCCATTTTACTTTCCTCCGTTTTTCTTTTTATTATCGTTGTGCATACTGATTGCTACTGCTACTACAAGAATTACAACCTCAACAATAATCGTTGTTGCAACTCCTGCCCAAAATGGATTCACATACATAGGCAACTTCCTCCTTAACAAATTTAGGGTATGTACATCCCTTGATTATATTATACCATACTTTTCTAAGTTTGTACATACCCTAAATGAACTTTTACTGATTTGATTTTGCGTACAGTGTGCTGTTGTATTTAGTCACACGACTGACGTATGTCTTTTTGTTGAACTCCAAAGCACCTTGCTCTTTCAGAATCTGAATGACTCTTGATGTGACAGTCCTTGACTTACATCTATCATAGAAGTCATCATAGCTTCTAAACACACCATTTGCTTTTCGTTCAGCCTCAATCGCAGCAGCGGCTTTTTCACCAATGCCTTTGATTGAGCTTAAGCCTTCCTGAATTACCACTTCACCTTCAACCTTACGAAGCGTATAATCAGCTGAATAGTTAACATGAGGCAAGAATAGAACTGCATTGTCCTTTACTGCATTTTCCTTGAACTTTGCCATCTTGGCTTCATCACCACTGTACTTCATCTTCACGTACCAGAATTCTGTCGGGTAGTAAATCTTATAGTACATCTCCTCAACAGAGATTAGACTGTAGCCAGTAGCATGTCCTTTGTTGAATGCGTAGTTGAAGAACTTATCAAAGATTTCGAATGCCTGTTCTTTGGTCATACCAAATCGCTTAGCACCGGCAACGAACTTCTTAACGAACACATCATAGGATTCCTCGAAGTTTCTGATTGCCTTTTCAGTACCACCACGTTGCATCTTCAAAATCTTATCGGCCTCAGGCCACTCCAACCCACCAATGTTAACTGCAATAGCTTGTACCTGTTCCTGATACACCACACATCCATAAGTCTTTTCCAGATATTTGCTATAAGGAAGTGACTTATCAATATGAGCTTGGTCAACCTTATTGGCTGCATAGATTTCAGGCATCTTCAAACTAAGTGGTCCAGGTCTATTCATAGCAGATGCTGCAATTACATCTTCAAAGCAATCAGCTTGAATTACCTTAAGCATATCCTGCACCGATTTCTTTTCAAACTGGAATACACCATCGCAATTGCCTTCGCAGAATGCTTGCATGATTTTCTCATCATTTACCCAGTCTTCATCAAACTCATCATGACCAGTAAGCTGTCTAAGCTCACCAATACTTGACATTGTAGTAAGACCAAGAATATCGAACTTGATAACCTTAATCTTTTCCATGTCGTTCAGGTCATAGTTTGTAAAATGCTTACCTGTCTTTGAATCAATACGAACAGCCGTATAATCCAGAATATTGCCACCAGTAATAGCGACACCAGCAGCATGAGTACCGATGTATCTGATTTTATTGTACAGCTTACAAAAATGCTTGATGATGTTGTCGTATTGAGCATTCCACATTCTTGCTTCTGCAGATTTAGCAACTGCATTAAGGTCAAGCAAACCTTCATTGATATGACTATTGATGAAAATCTTGATTTGCTTAATCTCATCCTTATTGCCTTCCAATCCACAAACCTTTGCAAGGTCATTGATGAGGTTGTCAACACGATACAAACCATAAGAACAAATCTGAGCTGCATTGTTTGGGTATCGTCTAAGCAGATACTCGATAACCTCAGCTCTACGAGATGTCTCAAAGTCGAGGTCAATATCAGGCATCTTTTTCTTATCGATACGAAGGAATCGGCTAAAGTCAAGGTCAAACAGAATCGGGTCAACATCGGTGATTCTTAAAGCATAGTTCACCAAGCAGTTACAACCTGAGCCACGACCAGGGCCTACATAAATTCCTTGGTCCTTAGCCCAGTTGGTATAATCAGCAACCATCAAGAAGTAGTCCTCAAAACCATGATACTTGATAACCTCAAGCTCTTCCTTAATTCGTGCTGCATATTGCTTATTCCACTTGCCACGTCTCTTAAGACCTGCTTTAATCTTTTCCTTGAGTAACTCGAATGAATCTCTTTCAGGGTCAAACTGAGGAAGCTTAAGTTCCAACTGGTCAAGAATATCACCATCAACCTTGTCCTCAATTTCCTGAAGATTCCTAATCATCTCTTTTGCCAGCGCCTTGGCTTTATCTTCACCAAAGTCACCTTTATGCATCTTATAGAATCGCTGCATGATTTCCTTTTCAGTAGGCATGTAACGTTCTTTATATGTTGCCTCAATATCTTCGAAATTATGTTTAGCAACCTCATGCATTTTCATATAAGTATCAAAATCTTCCTTAGCACCTCTATGCGAATCAGAAGTCAAGATGCACTTGATACCCAACTTCTTTGCCAACTTAATTGATGCAACATTCACCTTTTCCTGAAGTCCAGGTTCTGTGATTGAATATGGCTGAATCTCAATATAGAAGTCATCACCAAAGATTTCAGCCATCTTATTTAAGAACTTCTCCGCCTGGCTTAACTTACCTTCTTTAATACACTGAGCAAGGTAACCAGCAACACAAGCACTCGTGCAAATAAGCCCCTCATGATACTGTTCCAAAAGCTCAAATGTCCAGAGCGGATTATAGTATTTGATTTTCTCACCCTCATACTGAAGTGTATTCAGGTTAGTATATCCTTGACGGTCTTTAGCAAACAAACATAAGTGGTAGCCTCGTGTCTGAGGTTTATACTTCGGCAAAAAATATCCTTCACATCCCATGATAGGCTTGATGCCTTCCTCTTTACATGCGTAGTAATGTCTTACCAATCCGTTTGTGTTACCATGGTTTGATGTGCCTAAGCTTGTATGCCCCAGCTGTTTGGCCAGGGCTGCAAGTTCTTCAGGTTTTCCAAAACCGTCAAATGTCGAACACTCATCATGTCTGTGTAAATCTACCATTTGCAACTCTCCTTTTCTTACATACAAAAAATACTTGTCGATTAGCTTGAACAGGAGACAAACAAGCAATCGTAGCTCTTACGTAACTTTCAGGGAATGCTCCTCTGAGCTTTGATGCCATGACACTCAAAACTGGGTCAGACTCAAGTAGCTTATTGTACTCACGTTCTTCAAGGCTCCAACCAAGTTCCTTATTGATTTTGAACCCTTTATTGATTATACCATAAATCTCAGAGAATGTAAACTCTGAATCGTGGTCATCAGGCCAAACTCTATCTTCAAAAGTACCTTCATCAGGGGGCGTTGGTGTAGTGAACAACAACATTCCTTCCGGTACCAACCAGTTTGCAATCCTCTCAAACATGAGTGGAACAATTTTCTTATCCAAATGCTCAACTACTTCCATAAACACAATAGCATCAAATGGTCTTTGCTTTGTGCAGAAGTTATTGAACTCTTCCGATGTAATGTCTGATACGGTAATCTTTGCATCAGATTCGTATCGTCTATCACCATCAACTCTCGTGAACTTAATATCGTCACGTTTGAAGTTTTTCTTAACCACATTCTCAAGGTCACTCGAACCTGCACCAAGTTCCAATACTCTTGAATCTGTAGGCAGCTGGGCGATGTGCCCAGCCACCATAAGAATTCTATTAAAGTTTGAAAAGCTCCAGTGCAAATTGTAGTTACATTCAGAGAATCGGTCAAAACCTTTTTCTCGGTTTGCGTTCTTACAATTCACCTCTGTTTACCTCCTTAAGCTTTTCAACAATCAGTTCAACACACTCAGTAGGTGTCATATTCGATGTATCAATCTCAATGACCTTATCCTGATTATAGAATCGTTTGATGTTGTCTCTCAGGAGTTTCTGAGCTTTACCATAATTATATGGACATTCCTCATTATGTTCCTTAAGACGTTTTGCCACAACATCTTCAGATGCATGACAGTACACAATCATGAAGTCCTGATTCTTACTAATCTTACGAGCCTGATGAATGAAGTCCTGATTGCCAAGCTTTGTCTCACGATTGAACAGCTTATCAAAAGTCATATACCCCATAGGGCCTCTGTCAATCACCATGTGCTTGAAGTTTGTAGCCTTAAGGAATTCCCATTCAAGGGTACCTTTACCAGCTTTATCCAAGCCTTCAAAAATCACCCACATAGTTAATCCTCCCAGGACTCAATCATTTCTCTTTCACCATCAAGCAGAAGTTCAGGCTCTTCATCATAGATTCTCTTAAGCTCGGCATACCAAGCAGACTTGGAGTAATCGAACTTACAATTCTCAGTAACCTTAGTTACATTAGGATTGCCGTCAGGGAATCTCTTGAAGCTGTTGCCGAATACATCATCACCGGTAAAGCACTTCTTCTGATTTGCACCAAAAGCATCACATCTACCGAGGTTCACTTCGTATACCATCTTATCAAGCTCGTCCATTTCGGTATCAAGAGCAATCGCCTTTTTGAGCTCCTTAAGCAGGTGTCTGAATGCGTAGTTGATTTCATCAGCCGTATTGTTCTCAAGTCTCTGACCACAAACATTCACCAACTGAGGAAGAGTGAAAGAACAAGAAGCGTCGCAT
>JAFTUP010000231.1 GCA_017466205.1 Clostridia bacterium | reverse complement strand
TTTTCTTTCTTTTTGAAATCTTCGCCTATATGAAAGTTTTCTCTGTCTAAAATAACATCAATCTTGTTGATAGAAACTCGTTCTATTTCTTGCTTTAGTTTGAGCATAAAACTAAACTCTTCGGAATCCCACGAATAAGATATATAACAAATAGGCTTTTTAGGCATGTGGCTCACCTCATAATAATTTATTTAAATAAAAGTTGAACCTTGGAAGGTTTATCTTTTGTATTTTATCGGTTCGTTATGTTGTTATAAATAAAATTTAATTTAACGGATAATATAAAAGTAACACTTTGGTCTAATATAAATTAATTTATAGAAATCATCAACGAATAATGCAAAAATGTTTTGTTTTTCGACAAAAACGCTTTCTTTTCGACTTTTCCAGTCCACACATTCGACAAAGCTTCCTTTAATTTGTACAATAAAGCTACAAAAATAAAGGAGGCTATCATTATGTCAAACAAAAATTCTATCAATTTACGTCAGGTTGGTAATTATTTCATCCCTAACCTCATCTTACCGCCCGGAGAAGCAAGTACTCGCCTCGGCAAGTGGGGAAATCTTCACAAAGATTATATACTGAAGAACAAGAAAGTTACCGTTGCTATTATGACCGCCGAAAGCTACTTTTGGCGATATCTTGCTGACATCGACAAGCAGGCAACAGAAATGTTTGATACTCTTATAGAACAGATGAAAAATGCTGAAGGTGTAACAGAGCAACTCAAAGCTGAAAATCAGATGTCGTGGGTGCAGAAGATGAGCAATATTGAAGCAAGGGCAAGAGAAATTGTAAATAAAGAACTGATATATGTATGAAATTTTAAGGTGTATCTTCGGGTACACCTTTTTTCTAACTATCCTAACAGTTGTGTAAAACTCTCCATTTGATACATTGAAAGCAGTTGAAAATATGATATAATATTTTCAACAAAGGAGGTTATGAGATGTTAATCGGTGATAAAATACGTTCTTTACGAAAGAACAAGAATATTACACAGTCACAGTTGGCTGATGCCTTGTCTGTGTCTTCTCAATCAGTAAGTAAATGGGAAAACCAGTTGTCTGTGCCGGATATTTCAGTATTGCCTGTAATAGCAAGATATTTCGGTATCACAATGGATGAATTGTTTAATTACCGCCTTGATGCGTTAAATTACAAGGAAAGATTTATACGCTTTATGGTGAATAACGGAATGTTGAGATTCGGTGAATTCACATTGAAAAGTGGCAGAAAATCACCTTATTTAATTCATAGTGGATACAATCTTACAGGCAGTCAGATATCAAAGCTTGGAGAATTTTATGCTGAATGTATCATAGAACATAACATAGACAGTAACTGCCTTGTAGGAATAGGTAACCGTGAAATACCTCTTGTAATCGCAACAAATATGACTTTATTTAATAAGTACGGTATAGATACATCTCATTGTGTAGATTTCAATATTGAAAATGAGGCTTTTGAATCCAAAAATATAAAGCTTAGTACAGATGCTTTCACATCAGGTAAAACTTTGCGTTCGGCTCTTGATAATATAAAATCACAGATAGGCAAATATCCGTCTGATATTGTTGTATGTGTTGACAGAATGGAACAAGATGAACATTCATCATTCTCTGCTAAACACGAAATTGAAAAACAGTATGGAGTAAAAATTCATCCTATTGTTAATCTTGTTGATATAATCAGAGCAGTTGATAATTGTGTTATTACTGCAGGTGACTATGCCGAAAAACTTAAAGAATACAGAGATTGTTACAAGGGGTTATAAGTTATGAGTATTGTTGATAAACTGATTGAAAAAACGATAAAAACAAAAAATCCAACAGTAGTTGGTCTTGACCCTGATATCAGCAAAATACCTGCTTGTTATAAAGAAAATAGCGATAACACAAATCCCGTTGTTGCTGTTACAGATGTAATATATAAGTTTAACTGTGACATAATTGATACAGTCGCAGAACTTGTACCTGCTGTAAAACCACAAATGGCTTTCTATGAAAAATACGGTTCTTATGGTGTTGCAGCATTTGAAAAAACTGTTGTTTATGCAAAATCAAAAGGGCTTGTTGTAATTGAAGATGCAAAGCGAAATGACATAGGAAATACGGCAAAAGCCTATGCAGATGGTCACCTTGGTTTTGTTGAAACTCTTGAGGGTTCATATACATCAGCATTTGATGTTGATTTCTTGACAGTAACACCGTTTTTAGGTAGTGAGAGCCTTAATCCATTTGTTGATGTATGTAAGCAAAACAACAAAGGAATTTTTGTATTAGTTAAAACATCAAATACAAGTTCAGGCGAAATACAGGATGTTATCACTAAAGATGGTATAACCATTAGCCAAAGCATAGCCAAATATGTTGCGGAACAATCAGAAGTTGTTGTCGGCAAATATGGCTATTCTTCTATCGGTGCAGTTGTGGGTGCTACTTATCCCGAAGAAGCAGTTGCACTCAGAAGAATAATGCCTAAGGGTTATTTCCTCGTTCCCGGTTATGGTGTGCAAGGTGGCGGTGTAGAAGATATAGTACCTTGCTTTAATCCTGACGGTCTTGGTGCAATTATAAATTCATCGAGAGGAATTTTATATACACACATGAGCGACAAAGAACGAAACGTCTGCACAAAAGAAGAATATTTGAGTAGTGCAAAAATTGCCGTTATTGAGATGCAGAAGGATATATACAGTACACTTAAAAAGAATTTTCCTAAAATGTGTTATTGATAAGCATATTAGAACCCCGTTAGAAGCAGTTTGACTGTCCCAACGGGGTTAATTCATAATATAAAAAAGAAAATAAATTGTCACAAAAAGTCATTTTATAACGATTTATATAGTAAGACTGTCGTATTATATGGGGTTAGGAATGATTTTGTGAATTTAATTATAGATAGCAATACAACAGAAATAAATAAGATAAAATCCAATATCATAGATTTTCTAGATAACAAAGGGATTTCGTATAACCTTGTTGATGATGGCAATTCCGATAAAATATGCATTAGTTTTGGAAATAAGGACTGCAAGGAGTCTTTTTGCAGTTCTTCTATTATTGTTTTGGCAAGCAATAAAGATGTTTACAGGGTTTATCCAAATGAGATTATTTATATTGCTATTGAGAAAAGAAAATCTGTGCTTTATTTAACCGATGACAGAAGAATTGAAACAAATTATCATTTAGACCATTGGAAAATTGTGCTTGATAAAAGAACATTTGCTCAACCACATTACAGCTACATAGTTAACCTGAATTACGTAGAAGAGGTAACAAAGGAACTTGTTACGCTCGGATATAACAAGGATGAGTATAAGGTCTATACTTCATCAAGAAAAATCGGCGCATTTAAGAAAACTTTTATGAACTTCAAAGGATAACCATCATATTAAATTTTATTTTTGAAACCTTTCACAAGCGGCACAACCGCCAACAAAGAACTTACCGCCGGTAAAACACTAAACAAGAAAAACAGCATTGTAAATAAAGCAGTATATTCTGTACTTTTTCTTGCTACAAAACCGTTTGCAATATACTCATTAAGTTTTGCTGTTTCGGCACTTGTAAAACCTATCACCATATATCCGGCACTTGAAATCAATGAAGATACACCACTTTGAATTTTGATGATTGCCGTCTGAAAAGAGAAGAACAACGCTGTCGGCTTTGTACCTGATAGTTTGTATTCTAACTCTACTGCATCATCAATTAGCAGAGTACGGATATTTGAAGCAAGACTCAGGAAACTGCCCGATATGAGTGAGAGTATGAACATAATCGCAAAGTTACCAAAGGTATTCATTGTTGTTTTGTTGCCAAGATACAATACAAAAATCATAATGTTCGGAAGTATGGATGCAAGGTTACATAAGACATAAGCTTTTGCATTGCCGAGTTTTCTTGATAGTATAGGCACAAGGAATGTTGAAAGCATCAAACCAACAAAACTACCGGTACCGAGCAAGAACGTATAAAGAAAAGTAAGTCCTGAATTTTTGCTTGAAAAATAAAAGGCAACCAATGCGGATAGTACCACACCCTGCAAAGCACTCATTGATGAAAGCAGTCCTGACATAATGATTTTCTTCAAAAGCGGATTAGTGAGTATACATTTGTACTGTTGCTTTGTGTTGGTACTTCTCTTTTCGTTATGGTGTAATCGTTCTTTTGATACGGTCAACTGATAAAGAATATATCCAACAACGGAGAAAGCGAGAGTAATGATAAAAAAGGCATTTCGTTCATCTGTCTGTGTTCCGCCAAGTGCTTCCAATACCGCAAAGGCAAGGGGTTGAACAATCAGGCAACAAATACTGCAGACCATTGCACCGACAGGGCGTAAAGAAAGTAGATTTGTGCGTTCTCTTTCATCTGCACACAGTACATTCGGATAACTTATCATAGGTATGTCACCAAATGAAAACATAATCTCCCACAAAATGAAGATCATAAAACCATAAATGATAATCGTTGCATTCTGAAACGTACTGTTACCGTAAGAATAAATCTTCATCACAAAGCAAAGAATCGTAATTATAGTTGTCGGTAAAGCTAAATATCGCAAATACTTTGCTAACGGCCATTTGCTTTTATTGATGAACGCTCCTATAAATGGGTCTTTTATGGCATCAAATATTTTAGCTGTACTGAGTATGATTCCGAGCCAAAAGGCAGGGATAAGAATTGTAAATTGAAGGTAGTAGGCAAAGCAAGAAGACACAAGGGCATATAATATGTTCTGCCCGGACAGACCTAAAAGATAGCGTGCTTTTTCATTTTGCAGTTTTGTTTTCATTGTGAAACTCCTTTCATTACATACTTTTAGTATGTAAAATGGTAAAATATATTGCCGCAGATGCGGCTTGTTTTTTTGCTTATATTCATACTTTTGGTATGTATATTGCCTTAATAAATTGCCACCGGGGTGGCAACCTATCATTTTCTGTTATCCATTTCGTTGATTTTCTTGTTCATATTATAAACTGCCGGGTACATATCAGAAACATCTACACCAAGCATAGCCATCATACCCAAGATTACTTGACACTTTTTCTCAATATCCTCATCGCTCATTGAGAACACAAGAGGGTTGAGCCAAACATTAGCGAGTAAGGAAATAACCTCCGCCAGCTCTTTTGCAAACGGTATTTTGATTGAGCCGTCTTTTATTCCCTCTTCAAGTACAGGCTTGATTGCATTAGGTGCAATGTCATTCACAGACCTTAAAAGTAAGTCGCTCAACATGTGTGGCATATTCTGCAGATGAATGCCCATACTTCTGAACTTCTGTTCCTGTTCGTCAACAAGGGATTCATAAAGCATAGCTTTGAGTTTTTCTGCACCGTTAAGAGATGTGTCCTCAGCTATCTTGTTCCACTTATGAGCCAAAGAGTTTTCCTGAAAAAGCCTTGCAGTAACGGCATTCAGAATATCCTCTTTTGATGTGAAGTGATGATAAATAGCACCCTTTGTTAGACCGCCTAAATTATCAATAATATCTTGAATTGTTGTGTGTTCATAACCCTTTTCAAGAAAGAGCTTTTGTGCCGTATCAAGAATCAGGGTTACTGTTTCTTCGGGGTATTTATTTCTCGCCATAATTCACCTTGCCGATTATTCAATTCCGTATAATTTATACGGATTATTTTCTAATTCTTGTTTATATAGACTTACTACATCCCAAATACTGAAATACATATATTTGCAATTACCAATGTGTCCATCTTTGATAAGTCCTTTTTCATATGCCATTGCCTGTATTGTATACCAAGGCTTTACGGATGGATGCTTTGTTTCAACAAACCATTCATCTTGCGGATAGGTTTTATTTATGCTCTCGTCATTAGCAAACATTTTATTAATTTCATCAGGGATTGCATCTTCAACATAGTGCATAGCCGTGAGTTTGTATATATCTACACCTAAAAGTAATGCCATACCGCCATTGTGAATAGCAAAATCAAGACCACCTTTTGCAGCTTTGTCTGCGTATTTACCCCAACCTGAAATCTGAAAAATACCGTCACCTGTAACCGTATCGTGTTGCAACCGGAAAGTGTCAGCGATAATTCCCATAGCGCTTCGCTCTCGTTCTTCAGGAAGTATTTTAATTTTTACTGTTATGCCTAAATTTTTGTCTTTGTCCGTTAAAGGCAATTCATGACTTAACCGCAAAGAAGGCATAAAGATACTACCGTCAGTTCCAACAACATCTTTTAATGCAGAAATTACAGTTTCAGCTCCGCCTTCAACATATCCAAAGCTGCTTAATGAGCTGTGAACTTCAAGAATAGTACCTCTTTCGATGCCTATTTCACGAAAGGCATCGACTAAGTTTTTATAGGTTATTGACTGTTCCATAACGCACCTTACATACTTTTAGTATGTTTATTGTAGCAGGTGCAAAGAGGTTTGTCAAGGCATTAGCTTTGTGAGATTAAATGCGAAGCGCTTTTCTTGTAAAAAAACAAGCGTTTTTGTCGAAAAAAAGTGCGTTTTTGCAAGTTGAATTGCAAAAATTTAATTGTGAATTATAATGGTTAATGTTATTGTGTTTGTTTAATTGCTTATTCACATTATACTAATGCACATTCATTTTTGTGCATATATCACAAAGCAGAAGAAATACTATTGTAGGTTTTTACAAAAATTCGATAAGATTATTTTTATAGTGTTACTTTTTTTGATTAAAAACACTTTATATATGTAAGAGAAATTTAGTTAAGGAAAAGTAGTTATGAAAGAAAAAGAACTTGAACAGGCAATAAGTAAAGAAGATATCATTGAAATATTGGATGCAAACGATATATCTTATATAATTACAAATTGTAAAGGGTACGAAAGGATATGTGTTTCACTAGGATATGAACAAAATAACACTTACAATTCTCCTATAACTCTGCAAACCTGTAACAAAGACATTTGCAAAATCTATTCTCACGAAATTTTGTATATAGCAATTGAAAATAGAAAATCTGTACTGTATTTAATCGATAGAAAAATTGAAACCAATTACAATATTGACCATTGGAAAAAAGTTCTCAATGAAAAAATCTTTGCTCAACCACATTATAGTTATATAGTCAATCTAAATTATGTCGAAGAGGTAACAAAAGATTTCGTTACACTTAGATATGCCGGTAATGAATACAAGGTTTATACCTCATTACGGAAGATAGGGGCGTTTAAGAAGGCCGTCTTAGAGTTTAACGGTTAATATAAGACCAGTATAAAGCGTTTTTGTTGAAAAATAATGCATTTTTGCAAATTCAGTTGAAAATATAAATGAGTCTAAGATATAATATTTTCAGTATTGTTTCAACAGTTACTAAAACATATGAACATTGTTAGCACTTATAAAAAATAGAGAGGAATGAAAAATATGGGGGTAAAGGAGTTCTTAGAAAAGGTATATAGTGAAATTAATGATAATATAAAATTTTCCGAAGCAAAGAATGCAGCTCTGATAACACTAAATAGTGCATTAATCGCTGGAAGTGCAGAAAAAGTGTTTGATTCGTCAATACTTTTTAAATGGAGGGCATTAATTGCAATTCTTGTTTTATTATTGTTGATTCCAACTATAGTGTCACTTTTTTCGTTTCGTGCAAAAACAGATTCCGAAAATTGTATAGTGAATAAAATATATTGTTTTTTAGGGAAGAGCAATCACATAAAAAATACTCCCGAAAAAATAATGTATTATGCATACATTACTAAATATTATAAAGATAAACCAAAAGAATATTTGGAAAAAGTAGACAAAAATAGCATATCAAATGTATATTTTTTACAATTGTCAAGACAGATTGTTGATTTAGCGACTGTAGCGTATAATAAATTCTTGTTGTTTAATTTAGCGATCAAATTGGAATGTATTTTATTTTCAGCAGGAGGAATTTTTGCACTTGTAACTGTAATTGCAAAAATAATTTCATACTGGTAATATTGCGCTATTAGAGGCAACTTTGTAATATAAAAAAAATAAAAGCATAATAGTTTTATAGCACTGAAAAACACAAATTTTTTCAGTGCGCTGGTATTTTACATTCTTTTATGGTAATATAATAATAAATAATAATTGAGTTGAGGTGTCCTATTATAATGAGTGAGTACATTATGAGTGAAAATGAAGCTATGCGTTTAGGGGAAGAAATTCGGGGACGCTTCGAAAATTTAAAACAAGCACAAGAAAACTCGATAACGTTCGAGGAATTATTGGAAAAAATTAAAAGTATAAAAAAATCTATATTAGAAGCAAATGAATTGGAAAAAAATGAATTGTCGCAAGAATTTTTATTTTCAAAGTGGGTTGATTTTATTTCAAAAGCATTTTTGATTAAACATTTAGGGATTACTCTTCAATCTTTTAATAATAAAGACGAAATGAAAGAGCATATAAAAGTTTTTAACGAATTCGAAGTTAAGGGTAACTCTTATTTAGTAAAAACTAATGAAAATTGTTACGAAATAGGTATGCATCGTTTTGATATTCTAGGATTTATTCATGAACTTGGGCATATAGTACAGAAAGAAGACATGATTATCAATCAAATTGTATGGGATGGAAGAACGCAAAATTTGGAAGAATTACGCGTCGATATTTTTGCTAGAAGTTTTTGGATGCCAAAAAAATGTTTCGAGAGTGTTGTTACCCAAAACTCTTGTTGTGGAAAATGCGATGTAGATGCTGTGGCTAATTATTTTTCAGTTGATTATGTGGATGCGTTTTTAAGAGGAAAAGATTTATGCATTTGGTAATTTTTGGAGGTTAAGTTGTGGATTGTAAAAAGGATGTTGAGATTATTTCAAGTTTTTTTAATAGAACCAGCATAAATATAGATGAATATTATGATAAGAGCATTAAGAAAAATCAGATTTTGCCTAATGATGATAATCTATATTTGTTTTTATCTTTTGATATTTGTAATTCCACTCAACTAAAAACAGTATATGATAATTGGAAAGATATCATATTAGATTTGTATGATAGAGAAAAAATAGAAAGTTTAGTAAAATGGAAACATATAGGTGACGAAGTTGTATATGTTGGAGAATATACTGGGTTCAAGCAACTTTTAGAGATTATTGATGCAGCGTATTCTTATATGGAAACAAAAGAAACTGAATTTAGTAAAATAGTTACTGCAGGTGAAAAAGAGAAACGTGCATCCATAACTTTTAAACTTAAAGCAACAATATGGTTAGCAAAGATATCTGAAGCTGCTGAAGAACCGACAGATTCTGTTCGATTGAACGATATTGATGAATTTATTGGAACCTATATCGATGAAGGTTTTCGTATGGCAACAAAATCTTCAGATAATAAATTGCTTATAGATCCCAAAATTGTTTATATAATTTTATTTTTTTATTGCTTCAGAGGCTACCATCTGTTTAGTGATGAGAATAATACTAAAAAATTTATAGATGTATTCATTGACAATCATGTTGGTAATAATGTTCAAACTAAAAACGAAATAGCTAAAGCAGTTTATTCATTAATTGAAAAGGACTTTGTAGCATCACCAAGAGAAACAACTAGTTTAATAACAAAATATCTTAAAAACATTCATTTTTTAAGTTTCACTCCTCTAAAAGGAATTTGGAATGGAAAGCCCTATCCTATTTTTTGGTTTTTTAAGGATGCTTCATCATTTAAGTATTATGAAACTGAGACTATGAATCAATACCCTGTATCAATATATGATGCAATGAAAGAAACTTCTGAAAATGTAATGTGCTATTCATCTCGCGATTTAATTAAAGTTTTTGAAACTGTTGGTGTTAGTGATAATATAAAAGATATTATAGATACAATTTTAAAAAGAAAAACTCCTAAAAAAATTAGTTATGTAAAAAAACCAATATCAAACTTTTATTATACTGTCGCATGCATTAAAGATGAAAAGGTTTTAGTGCTAAGACGGAAACCTAGTAGAAGACATTTGGGAAATGTATGGGAATTTTATGTTAGTAAACACACGAATATTGATACAAGGGATGATATCACTAATAGTATTTTAAATTCATTTGGCATAAGTGTTAAGATTATTGATGATAACACCGAAGAAAAAAACATTTTTCCATTGCATTTTTGTACAGTATATAGGGGGCCAAAAAAGCATAATAGTATACTATGTTGTGCGGAAATCAAAGATGATGAGTCAATAGAAGATATTTTAAAGAAAATAAACAGTAAATTGAAGAGTCATGTTGAAAGCAAATATATTGAAGCTAAGTTTATAGGATTGCAGGAATTAAAAGAGGACTTTAACACATTTAGTTCCTTGTCTCAACAAATAATTTCATATGATGCAGAAAAGGCAGATACAGATGATTCCTTTCCGTTTATTGCGGAAAAGAACTTTTCTACAATGTATTTTAAAGATTCAATTAAAGCGGTAATTACTTTTTATCAAAAGTACAAACAATTATGTAATAATGATTCTTTAAACTGGTGGAAATTATTTGATTCAAAGCAGTAAAGCGTGTGAGTTTAGGAGTGTTTAAAAGTTTACATATATGCTTTATATTATAGTGGTAAAGAATTGTTTAATCTGTCTTTATGAAATCAAAAACATATAATTTTTTTGATTTCATAAATCCCGTTGTCGCAGTACCTTGCCTCAACGGTTTTTTCTGTTTACATCAACTTTCCCCTCATCTCCTCATACCCCTTCTGCAATGCAACTCTCACACTTTCTTCTTCTGACATTTCATTAAGCATTGCAATTTCTTTATATGTTTTCTTCTTGCGGCGGACTTTAACAGGTTCGCCGTTTTTGTCTTTTTGCATCTCAAATATGCTATGACATTCGGGACAGAAAGCAAGGTTATCAGCAATCATCAGCTGTGTACCGATATCAAGTTCATTATATGCACCCCATACTGCCTCAGACTGCTCTTTTCGGATAAGCTCAAGCTCCGGGTTAAAGGTGTTATCACTTGTTACATCCTCTGCTGTTTCCTCTGAATCTTCATCGCAGTATTCCTTGTAAAACGGTATAAACAAGGTGTTACGGAGACCGGCAGTAATAAGCTCACAAGTGAATTTAGGTGAACGATCAATCTGTTCAGCTATCTTCTCAATGTTTTCCTGTGTAGCCATTTCACCGTACTCTCTGTAAAGAGCCATAGCCTTGCGGAGCATTTTATCCTCGTCGGCATTTGGTATTGTAAGGCCGTGCCTCATTGAACGGATATATTCGTGAATCTCATGCTCATAATAATATTTTGCAAAATACAGAAACGGCACATTCTGCGATAAATCATACTTTTTAAGAGCTTTATAAAGTCCGTGAACGAAGACCATTTTCAAATCAGCAAAATGCCCCTGCATAGCATAGTTGTGTACTATACAGTAAATCTTATCATTTAGCCTCGGCTCATAAAAGTGCAGAAAACAGTTGAAATACTTTTCATCTTTCTCGGTCAGGTAAAGCTCAATATATTCCTGCAGAAATTTCTTTTCCTTAGGTGCCGTGGCACAGTGAAACACATATAAATCTTCTTCCCATTTTTTCATTATGCCACGTCCTTTCCGTTAGTTTTTCTCCGTATCAGCATAAAGTTTTTTACGGCTTAAATCCTTTTTGTACTGTGTTTTGAAATATTCAGGGTCTCGCTTGGCTAATAGCATTCTGTTCCTTGCTATTGCCTTTGCCTTTTCTGCGAATACAGGTGTAATTGTACCTCGTAAGGTTTCGGTACGGATGCAACTGCAACGCTTATTGTAAATATCCATAATAGGATTATTTTCAGACAGCTCCTTTTTACGAATAGCGGCAGCGTACTGCCTGCAGGTTAGCTTCTGACCGTTTATCTTTTTGGGTGCTATGCCGTTTGTACAGTATCTCTGTTTTCTTGCACTCTGCATAAGAAAATACTTTCCGCAAATCTCACATCTTTTAGGGTAATGACCGTAGTGCAAGCCCTCAAAGAAATCCGTAACAATGAAGCTGTAAAAGCTGTCAAAGTACAGCTTTCTTGCAACTGTTGTGTACTGACTTTTTATGTTTTTTCTGACCTCAATAAACTCTTCATTTACTGAGAATATCTTGTTATCGAATATCTGCTTGGCGACAGGCAAGAGATGTCCTTCATCGTGTTTTTCAATGTCAGGCAGAGAATTAACAAAAGCAACAAGATTTTTATGGGCATAGTACATATCATCACTGATATTATTGAAGAATGTAATAATTCCGGTTAACTCATTTATGATACCTTCACACTTGTTTATATATTCAAAATCACAACGGCGGTAAGCAGTATCAACTATAACTTCATCTTGGGGTATAAGACCGATTTCTGCTCTTCGCACAAAGTATTCGCAGATGCACTGTCCTGTTTCTTCGCTGAAAAGATAAGTTACCCTTTCTCGGATAGCATCAAAGTCAAGGATACTGTAAACGGGAATGTTAGGCAGAGCCTTCAGCTCCTCAAGAATCATTCTGCCTGTATCGGTAAAATTACGGATATTTAGATAGCCGCACCTTAACTGTTTGAGAATATTGTGGTTAATTTCATCTGAAAAGACAGAATTTCTTGCGGCGGTATCATTTTTATAAAAAACATTCAAAAAATTGGTTGCGAATATACCGGCGGGATAGTTCTTTTTGTTCCAATATGCTCTTCCGTCACGGTATGCGACAGTCACAGAAAAGGCTCCCATAGTGCTTTTTCATCTCCTTTTTTGAATTTTTGAGGTTATTTTACTATCTTTTCAGTGCAAAAAGTGTCAAAAACTGTATTTTTACTAATTTGCTGTTTTCTTGTTACGGATTTTGATTTCCACTTGTTACTCCATAATGGGCGATTTTGCAAAAGTTCCCTATTAATTATATAGAGGGAGGTAAAAACCACTCAAATCCGAGGTCGAAATAATTGTATCATACCTGATTGTATTATACAAATTTCAGAGTCCCATAAAACGGACTTTAACTCAAGACAAAGAAAAACTGCCCTCACGGGAGAGCAGTTATGTTGTTCAATTATACAAATTGGAAGTTGTCGAATAAAATCAGTTTAATTCTTTAGCATACAGACGGTCAATACCATTTCCGTAATTAACAATATCCCTAACATAAGAATACCCGAATTTTTCATATAAGCCGATATATTCTGTTGGAATATATGTTTTGTCAAAACCAATCTCTTTTGCATACTGATTTGCGGAATTAATGAGTTTTTCGCTGATTCTATTACCACGATATTCTTCGCTTACGAACAAAGTTGATATCCACGGAAATATTTCTGGTAACGGATAATAGTCAGATTTCATAATAGTTACCATTCCAACGATACAGTCGTCAACCATTGCGACAAAAGGAGTTTCCCATGCCTCAAATTCCCAATTTCCAATTGTACGCATAGTATGTTCTTTAACTTCTAACCATGAGAAATTTTCAATGAAGTCCAACAAGCGTTTTGCAAGTTCAGTATTTCTATCAACTTTTTGAATCACCAATGATTGTTTTTCTTTTATCTCCATCTCTTCATACTCCGTCAAATTCTTATTTACGGAACTAATTATACCATACCTAGACCACAAATTTCAATCTATTTACATAACACTTGTTACCTCAACAGTAGCAGGTGTTTTTTTTACCCAAAAACCTAAATTTTGGTATATAAATACTGCGTTAGATTTTTGGTAGTTTATCAAAATGATAAACTACCACTTTTATTCCCAAATGGATATTTTAGCCATTTGGGAATTTTACATATAAAATTTTTCATGAAAGGAAGTGTTTATCTTCAACATTCGCGACAGCCCCAGTTTCCACCGCACCCGTAGAGGGTGCTTTTTTTATGCCCAAATCTATTATCTAACAAAATTTTAATCTAATGGAGGAAAACAAATGAAAAATTTTAATGATGTAATCATCTTCGGTGTTGACCACGGTTACGGCAACATCAAAACTGCAAACCACTGCTTCAGAACAGGCATTACGGCTTACGATTCAGAGCCGCTTTTTACAAAGGATATGCTTGTTTACGGTGGTAAGTTCTATCTTATCGGCGAAGGACACAAGGAGTTTCTTCCCGACAAAATCAAAGACGAGGACTATTATGCCCTCACACTTGTTGCTATTGCAAAGGAGTTAAGTGCCGAAAACCTGACAGAAGCCACAGTTCACATTGCGGCAGGCCTGCCTCTTACTTGGACTGCAGGTCAGAAAGAGAGCTTCAAAGCATATCTCACAAAGAATGAAGAAGTAACCTTCACTTGG